>CAZCWX010000423.1:0-13861 GCA_964502465.1 uncultured Enterobacteriaceae bacterium
AAAACCGATGTCCAGAGATGGATGAAAGGGATTATGTCAGTAAAGTTAAACCTCCTGTCTCACCCAGCATATACCGAGGAATTATTTGGTGATGATCCTCCGAGGCCACCTTATTGGGTGAATTGCCCAGGAGCGTTGCAATGACGCTAGTTACCTGGGCAGTTATTGTTTTGTTGATCCTGATCAATGCACTGTACGTAGCAGCAGAGTTCGCCGCAGTCAGTGTGCGCCGTAGCCGGATTTATCAGCTTGCTGAGGAGGGCCATGCTCTCGCAATTCGCCTCCTCCCCACGTTGGAGGATGCCCAGAAGTTGGATCGGTACATTGCCGCCTGTCAAATCGGCATTACCCTCTCCAGCCTGGTGCTCGGCGCTTATGGTCAGGCAACCCTCGCCGTACAACTCACCCCTCTTTTCGCAGAGTGGGGCGGCCTGCAGCACGTTGCCGCCCAGTCCACCTCCGCCATGGTGGTGTTGGTTGGTCTGACTGCCCTGCAGATGGTCCTTGGCGAGCTCGTACCGAAATCGCTTGCGTTGCAGTATCCTACTCACATCGCACTCTATACCGTCCTGCCAATGCGTTGGTCACTGTCGCTCCTCTCCTGGTTCATCGCCGTGTTGAATGGCAGTGGGACCGCCATTCTCAAGCTATTGCGTATACCCCAGGTTGGCCACCGGCACCTTCATTCTCCAGAAGAGATTGACCTGTTAATTGCTGAGAGTCGGGAGGGGGGACTACTAGAACCTGATGAGCATCGCCGATTACGACATGCCCTCAGACTCAGTGTCCAATCTGTTCGTCGACTCATGGTGCCACGGAAGGATATTGCGGCAATTGAGGTGAATACTCCTATTGAGGAAGTGCTGCGCCAAGTCGCCGCCAGTCCTTATACCCGTTTGCCGGTTTACCGAGGGTCTAAAGATAACGTCATCGGTATGGTGCACACTAAAGATCTGGTCATGCATTATGTCGAACATGGCGCTCCGACCTCGATCGAAGCTGTGATGCGGCCAATCATGAGTGTCCCTGACAGTGTAACGGCTGACCGGCTTCTCACCCTCTTACGAGAGCACCGTAGTCACCAAGCGATCGTGATCGATGAGTTCGGCGGGGTAGCCGGCCTGGTCACACTAGAAGACGTATTGGCAGAAGTATTAGGTGAAGTCACCGACGAATTCAAAACCGGCCAGCCGCAGCCTGAACGTCTTCCAGATGGACGGGTACGCCTGCCCGGTTTCATGCGCCTCGATAAAGTCGAACCCTGGATCGGTATCCTCTGGCAAGGTGAGGCTGACACTGTCGGCGGTCATATTATGAATATCCTAGGACGCTTGCCTGCTGCCGGCGAACGAGTGACCATTGACGGTGTCGAAGTCGAGATTGAACGGATTACCAATCACGCGATCTCCTCAATCCTCGTCTCACCATTTTTTCACATTCAAGAGGATGCCCATGGATAGCTTGACCCCCATCTTTATTGTCACGTTCTTGATCTTGTTAAATGGTCTCTTCGTGGCTGCGGAATTCGCTATTGTTGGAGCGCCGCGGTCAGCAATCGAACGCCGTGCTGTACAGGGCCATCGCGTTGCCCGCCTTGTGAGTCAAATCCTTCACGACCCGCGCAGCCAGGATCGCTATATTGCCACCGCCCAACTCGGCATTACCTTTGCGAGTCTGGGCTTGGGGATGTATGGCGAGCATGTGCTGGCTGAATGGCTTGCCGGCTGGTTCACGGCCTGGGGAACATCGCGCTGGATCGCAGCCCATTCTCTCGCCAGCGTACTGGCAATCACTATTCTTACTTATTTCCATATCGTTATTGGAGAGATGGTGCCCAAGTCGTTAGCACTCCAACAAGCAGAACGTACCGCTCTGTGGGTAACACGGCCCATGTTAGGGATTCAGACCGTCTTGTACCCACTGGTCGTTGGCTTAAACGGTTTAGGAAACGGTATTCTTCAATTGATAGGGGTTGATCGACAGACGACAAGTGGCCAGCAGTATCACACCCCAGAGGAACTGCAGTTTATTGTCCAAGAAAGTCAGGAAGGAGGACTACTGCGTGCTGAGACCGGGCAAGTAGTACAGGAGCTCCTTGAATTTGGTGACCTCACCGCAGGCGAGGTTATGGTACCGCGAGTGAAGATTACTGGCATTCCTCTCGGTGCCTCACCTACCGAGGTCGCAGCAATTTTGCGTGCGTCCCACCACACTCGCTATCCTGTTTATGAGAACGATCTTGATCATATTGTCGGCATGATTCATATCAAGGATCTCCTGCGCCGCCTGCTCAACGAGCACCCTCTCGAGACTGACGACACCCGTCCGACCCCCTTGGTACCAGAAACCGCAACCCTGGATATGGTTATAGCTGCGATGCGTCGGGAGCGAACGCAGATGGTCATTGTGATGGATGAATATGGAGGGACAGCAGGGATCGTCACCATTGAAGACCTTTTTGAAGAGGTAATCGGCGATATCGCAGAAGGAACAAGCGAACGTCCCCCCATTTACAGTGACTCATTAGGGCATCTCCATGTCGCCGGGACCGTGCGTCTTGACGAAGTCGGTGAGCAGCTCAATCTCATTCTCGAACATGAAGAAGTTACTACGGTCAGTGGGCTGGTGCTGACGCTCCTTGGCCGACCCGCGGCCGTGGGCGATACAGTTATATACAAGGGGGTCAGATTCGAAGTTACTGCCGTGGAAGGGCATGGGGTGAAAGAGTGCAAAGTGATTCTTGTGCAGGACCTTCACCGCAAGTCCAGTACGAAAGCGCAATAGGTCTGCGTCATGAAGTGCTTGGCGACTTCTCTATGAACCTACGGAACGCTCCGGAGAGGTTTCCCATTATTATCAAAAAACCGTAAGATCGGCATTCCATCCGTCTCTATACCCAACTGAACGCGGATTTTCTTCTGCTTCCCTTTATCATAGAAGACAAGGGTCGGTTCTCCCAAAGCATCGAGGCCAAGGGCCGCACGAAGGTCCCCATAGCGATTGCGAATCTCCAGTTGCGGCTCAACCGAGACATTGAGGCCAAAGGCCGCACGAGGGTGTCCATAGCGATTGAGAATCTCTAGTTGCGGCGCACCAGTCGAAAGAGAGGAAAACCGGAGAAGCACTCGTTTGCTTTTGGCAATTTCCAATTGCAGCCCTCCTTTTTTATCTACCTCCAGCGAAAAGCGAGGATCTCCGTCCTTATCAAATAACTGCCAGCTCAGTTCTCCGTCATTATTGAGACCAAAAAAAGCACGGGAATTCCCCTCCTTATCCACGACCACCATTCTTTCAGTCCGAATATCCTCGACCCGCTGAACTGTTGGTTGCGCACTTACAAGCTGTTCCCTAAACAGGAGGTTGGATACCATACTACCAACCAACGCAGAAAGAATGGTCAATACTAGCAACAGTCTATATTGTTTCCCGCTCATTCTTCACCCTTCTTCTGTCATACATCGTTAAGCTCATTACTGGCCCGCTTTATCCTACGGCTTGAAGAAAAGGAAGGGGTCGCCGATATCCCGCTTATACAGGGCCGCGTGAACATGACCGGACAATATCAACGATTCCTAAGGACGAGATGACATTGAGCATGCTATCCACAAGGGACGTATTCAGAGAAAGTTGTTTGCTAATGTACGTGGCACACGGTCTCGTGTCGAAGGCCCAGCGAAAGATGGTCGTCTGATTCTATTGACACTCCTATTGCGAAGACCTCCGGTAGAAGTGAGTGCCAAAGCAGGGATGGGGCAAATCCCGCCTCTATGCCTTATACTCCAGCGCTTGCAAATACGCTTTCACTGCTTGAGAGAGACCCATGTACAGGGCATCGCAGATGAGTGCGTGGCCGATGGAGACTTCAAGCAACCCTGGAAGGTGCTGCGCGAAGTACGGCAGGTTGTCGAGGTTGAGATCATGCCCAGCATTCAGGCCAAGGCCAACGTCCTGAGCCGCCAAGGCGGCTTGGTAGTACCTATCGAATACCTGAGCACGCTCGAGGGTGCCAAACATACGCGCATAGTGCGCAGTATACAGTTCAATACGATCGATCCCAACCTCTTTGGCTCGGCGCACCTGGTCTGGATCTGGATCGAGAAACAGGCTGGTACGAATACCGTGAGCATGTAGTCGCTTCAACACCTCATTCAGCCATCTGACATTGGTGCGGAGGTTCCACCCTGCGTTGGAGGTCAGTACGTCGGGTGGATCAGGAACAAGCGTGCACTGGGTAGGTGTGACGTGGCAGACCAGGTCGAGAAACTCCGGCGATGGATACCCTTCGAGATTGAACTCAACAGTCAGCATGTTCGCAAGGTCCAAGACATCCTGACGACGGATGTGCCGCCCGTCTGGGCGGGGATGAACAGTAATGCCGTGGCAGCCGGCGTCGATACACGTTTGCGTTGCGTGGACGACGTTCGGGTTCTCTCCACCCCGCGCGTTCCGTAGCGTGGCGATCTTGTTCACGTTGACGCTCAGCTTGACCATGGTCTAGGTTCCTGCTTTTTCACTCAGGTGATTGCCTGTTATGGCAAACTTTACGAGTTGACGACGCGAAGATCTGTGCCACCACTGACGGGCAACGTTGTACCGGTAATGTAGCTCGCGGCGTCGGAGACCAGGAACACTACTGCCTCGCCGATATCCTCAGGTTGGCCGAGGCGACCGAGAGGGATGCTCCGAGCATAGGCTTCTTTTTGCTGAGGGGTGAGCGCGCTGCTCATGAGCGGGGTCTCGATCGGGCCAGGGGCAATCGCGTTCACTCGGACACCGAAACGCGCGACCTCATACGCCAGATCTCGGGTAAGTGCCACCACTCCCGCCTTCGATGCTGCATAGGGTACATGGGGAACCGTATAATGGAACGCAGCGATCGACGCGATATTCACTATCGCTCCACGCTGTTGCTTGACCATTTCCTGCACCACGCGATGGCAACACAGGAACACCCCCTTGAGATTCACACCCAGCACGGCATCCCAGTCCGCCTCAGTTTGCTCAGCCATCGACTTAATGACCGCGATGCCTGCGTTATTGACCAGGATGTCGATCTGGCCGAAACGGTGTAACGTTTCCTGAACCAAACGATCCACGTCTGCGGATTGCGTGACATTGCCCTGAACGCCGAGCGCTTGCACGCCTGACGCTTCAACGGCAGCGATAGTTTGAGCAATCCGTTCCTGGACAGCGTCATTCACGACAATATGCGCGCCTGCGCCAGCCAAACACAGAGCTGCACCGCGACCAATCCCTTGCCCGGCGCCAGTAACGATTGCTATGCGGCCTTCGAGTGTCTTCATATCTCCTCCGTATACTATGGGCAGACCTTACCCCGCGCGTTCCTGGAGGGTCAAGCAGTCAGGACGGTCCCCCTTCTAAAAACCGAAAAAGATCAAACGGTTACCACCACCAACTGGTCTACAGAAAGAAAGGGCGTTCCTCTGTGGAATCCTGTGGAAATGATACAAATGATCGACGAACAGGGCCTGATCGGCGAAGCTCAGTCTATGAGGAAAACAAAAAAAAGGAGAGCTGATCACTACTGGGAACGGACCTGTTGCCCTAAGAGGAGGAGAGCCAGCAGCACCAAGGGGAGGAGGGCCAGCCGCGCCAAAGCTGTTCAGGGAGGAAAAACTCCTGCGAGAGAAACGAAAAGAATAGACGCCGAAGCTGGAAGGGACACCAAAGGAGTGGAAACCAAAGCCACCTGGACCGAAGTGGTGACGTGGTCCCCACCCTGGCTTATGAAGGAAGTGGTGATGATGGCCGAACCGATGATGGTGACCAAAGCCATGACGGTGACCAAAACGATGAGGATGGACGTGTGGGCTGCCAAACCGTAAAGATGAGCCGCGAGAACCACGCCCATTGTAGAAGTGACCAGTCTGGTCAACTCCTTTCGTCAGATGGCTTCCGCTCGAGCGCCCCAGGCGACCTCCCATCCCTGCACTTCCTCTGAGGCCTTGTGCACAAACCTGTGCAGCAACGAAGACAGAAATAACGAGAACAAGCGATACCATGCCAGCTTTTTTCATGGTTCCCGCCCTCCTGTGGAGTATTTTGTCATAAGAAAACGAGGCTCATTCTATCCTTTGGTTACAGGGGGTGACGTGCGGCTGAACCCCATCTGTATTATGATTGCTCATCTTTGTCTGCCAAGGTCAATCATAGGAGAGATATTCGCAGCGGAGCAATAGGCTCTCCACAGAGGAAAGCGTATGAATACCTATCTATACGATGTTGCCAGACAGCTCATTGCTTTCAATACCGTCAGCAGTAAAAGCAATGTGGAAGCCATGGAATATTTGGGTGCCCATCTCGATAGCCGTGGGTTCCGCGTGGTGCTCCAACGGGCCGAGATTGCTGGGATACCTAAGGCGAACCTGATTGCCTGTGCCGGCCCTGCTGAGCCGGACGGACTCATCATCTCTGGCCATATTGATACAGTCCCGTTTGAGGGACAGCCCGGTTGGTCACGGGACCCGTTATGTCTGGAGATTGACGACACGCGCGTATATGGCCGTGGTGTGTCTGACATGAAGGGGTTTCTGGCACAGTGCGTCGATGCGGTGACCCGCCTTGATCTGGCTACGCTCGAACGGCCATTAGTTTTTTTGTTCACCGCTGACGAAGAAGTGGGGTGTCTTGGCGCGGCGCGGATGTTGCCGAGCCTACCTGAATTGTTAGGCGAACTGCCTCAACCGCGCTTGGCCTGGATTGGCGAACCCACCTCCTACCAGGTCTTCCATACTCACAAGGGCGTGGTGATCTTCACCGTGATAATCCATGGTCGGGGTGGCCATAGTAGCGTTCCTGAGCAGGGAGTGAATGCGATTGCTGTAGCAGGAAAGGTGATCGACACGATTGGACGCTACCAGACTGAATTACGTATGCAGCGTTCCGCGACATTTGCTGAGGTTTTCCCTGAGTCCCCGTATACGACGCTGAATTTCGGGAGCATCAACGGCGGCACCGCCGCAAACATGATTGCCGAGGAATGTCGGTTGATTGTGAGCTACCGTCCGTTGCCGCAGACTGATCCGCTTGCTGTATATAGTGAGATCTCCCAACGCCTCCAGGAGATTGATTCCCGCGATTACGGCTCGCCTAACCATCGGGCGACTATCGAAGTAGGCCAGCCGTTTGTTGTTCCCCCGCTCCTCTCCCCGCGCGGGACGTCATTGGAAAAAGTCTTGTTCACTGTTCTCGACAGAAGGACGAGTAGCGGCGCGCCGTTTGCCACAGATGGGTGTCAGTTTGCGCTGGGAGGTATTACCTCGCTCATCTGCGGACCTGGTGACCTCGAGCAAGCCCACCAGCCGAATGAAAGTATGCGACGCGAGGCCTTCGAGAACGGGACGGCGGTTGTTCTTCAGGTGGTGAACAAACTGTGCGGCGGTCAGGTCCTGCGATAACATACCTTTTCCCAGCGAAGGATAGGGGGATGAGAAGAGCGATACTTATTGGTGTGTTGCTGGTTCCACTGGGAATAGCTGCCTGTTCTTATACACAGTCCTACACAAAGAAACGCTGGGACAACTTTAAGGAAGAAGTGAGAAAAGAGGCAGTGAAACCGAGAACCAAGGAAGGGATCTGCCAGAGTCAGGGCGGCATTCTCTACAATGAGAAATGTTACACCCCCAGTGAGGCAATCGCTGACCAAGAGACCTGCCGGATGCGAGGGGGGCTCTTTCTCGACGAACAATGCTTTTTTCTCGAAGAAGGAAACCCAGCTCTCTAGCTCAGTGCGGAGGGCGGAATGCAGGTTGCGGAATAGAAGCTTCCCATCCGGATCTCTGCATTCTTTCCTTCACCCCCGGTCTTTTTTCTCCACCTCAACCCGCGCGTCATTGAAACACGCTCCTCCACCGACTTCGTTGATATCGGCTGGGCACAGCGCGGTAGAAGTGAAACCGTTGAGCGAGGACTTGCGCCACGCTCCCTTAGGGAGCGATACCACGCCTTCCCGTACACGAGGACTCACTTTCGCCCAACAGACCACTTCTCCCAACTCGTTCCATACCCGCACGATATCGCCATCGACAATCTGTCTTGCTGCAGCATCGTAGGGGTGGATGGTCAACCAGAGTTTCGGGTAATTGAATTCGCCCAGGGTGCTGGTGATCATTTTGGTATTGCTCGGGCTGATGAGAGCAAGAGGGTACTCTTCGTTCTTCACCGGCTGATAGCGGAACGGAGATTTTCCTAAGGCTGCTGGAGTGAGATGGATTTTCCCGTCCGGAGTGCGTGGAAAGACAGTCTCGAATTGGATTGGGGTCGGGCCAGGGAAATCGTATCGCTGGAGTCCTCCATTGGTCAAAAGCGACAGGTCTGCCACCTGGCGATCGAGTTTGATCGTCTCAGCAACCTTTTGCATGCAGGTTTCGGTATGCCAAAAAAACGGTTCATGCTGCCAGCCCATGGCACGCCCTAAGGCTGCGAACACTGCTTCGTTGGCTTTTGCTTCGCCGCGGGGTGAGATAACTGGCTGCGCACCACCGACGACATAGCTGCCGTATGATCGGCGGATTTCGTACTGCTCCACAAAGGTGACTGCTGGGAGAAGGATGTCGGCGTACTGAGCGGTATCGGTTAGCACTTGCTCGAAAACCACGGTAAATAAGTCTTCTCGCGTTAAGCCACGCAGAACGGCATGTTGATCAGGGGCAGTCACCGCGGGATTGCAGTTGTATACGAACAGGCCTTTGATCGGTGGACGCAAGGTGTCGGTCAATGCCGCACCAAGCTGGGTCTGGTTAATGATGCGGGTTTGCCAGGGAACTGAACCAAAAATTTTGCTGGTGTCCAACGGGGCGGCACCACTGTTACTCATGGTATACCCGCCGCCACGCACGCCAAATTTGCCCAACAAGGCGGGCATGGCTAGAATCGCAGCCAACGCCTGACCGCCATTGCGATTGCGTTCCACGCCCCAGCCAGAGCGGATCACTGCCGGGGTGGCTGCCGCATAGACCTGAGCCAGGGTGTGAATATCGTGTGGCTTGACCCGTGCCTCTGCTGCCGCACGCTCGACCGACCATTCCTCTGCTTGCTGGAGCAACGGGGTAATGCCGTCGGCGTGTTGATCCAGAAAAGCCAGGTCGAGTTGGCCCGCCTCTTTCCACAGGCGAATCATGGCAAGAGCGACTGGCAAGTCGGTACCAGGAAAGACTGGCAGATGCAGATCGACTTCTTGAGAGGAAAACGTTTGCAGGGGGTTGACCAAGGCGATGAAAGCGCCGGTTTTTTTGGCCTGGCGCAGCAGTGGAACCAGATGGATATTTGAGGCCTTGGGATTTGCTCCCCAGAGAATAATACATTTGGCTAGCGGATAATCTTCAAAGGCGACACCGGGTATGCGACCGTACATGCCCATGGCGACCTCTGTGGAAGGCGCAGCACAGAGTGTTTTGGCCATGCGAGAGGCACCAAGGGTAGCAAAATAAAAGTTATCTAGAAAAGAATCCCCCAGCAGACCATTCGAGCCACCATAATGATATGGCAAAATCGCCTCTCCACCCCACTGCTGGATAATGGACCGAAAACGGGTGGTAATCTCGGCGATCGCTTCATTCCAGGAGATACGGACAAATGCGCCGGTCCCTTTCGGCCCAGTGCGCCGCATAGGGTACAGTAGACGGTCTTCATGATACACCCGGCGATCGAAGCGAGAGATCTTGTCGCAGATGAACCCGTTGGTCGTTGGGTGGTCCTTCGTGCCACGGATGCGATCGATAATCCCATCCGTGACCGTCACTTCCAGCCCGCACGTATCCGGGCAGTCCATTGTACAGGTGGTACGAACGATCTGTGTAGTCATGAAGTGATGCCTCTCGGTAGTGGGTTCCCTCTCCCCTTGTGAGACTGCTTAAAAAAGGCTCCTCATGCTTCGACAGGCTCAGCACGAACGGAAAATCTGTAACGATTCAATCTCCGACTCGTTCGCCCTGAGCGTGCAAAGGGTGAAGGCGAGTTCTTCAGCACGCTCCTTGTGGGGGAGGGAGAATAACACGAGGTTTTTCTATCCCCGCGCTGGTAGATGCTCCTTGAACCAGGCATTGGTGTGTTGCACAACCAGTTCGAAGCCCTGACCGCGGTACACGTCATCGTGCACCATGTTTTCGAGGACAACCAGCTTTTTCGGCTGCTTCGCTTTGGCATACATGCTCTGAGCTTCGAACAGCGGCACAAGCTTATCCTTATCCGTATGAATCCACATAATAGCTCGTGGTGCGATGCGGTCCACTACACTTTCAGGTTTGAACTCCATAATGTCTAACAGCGATTCAAAGGACACCTCGGGCTTCCACTGCGGGAAGAGCTTCTGGGTCTTCTCGATATCAGCAACGACATGGGGATCTCGGGCCATGAGCCGGAGCGTTTGCATGTATGAGGGTTTGCCGGTGAGAACAAACTCCGTCTTCGCTCGCCGGACCTTATCCATAAAAGCGTCGAAATTGGGACCGAAGCGAAACTGACGCTCGCAATCTCCCGGACCCACAACTGCCACGGTACATTGGGCGCGATCGTCGATCCCCGCAGTATAGGTCACGTTGGCGCAGCCAAAGCTGGTACCATAGAGTCCGATGCGGTCAGGATTCACTTCGGGTTGGTTCTGCATGAACGTCATAGCGCTGCGGATGTCGGTTACCTGGGCCATTGGGATCAGTCGACTACGTGGCTCGCCGCCACTCTCGCCGAAGTATCGGTAATCGAAATTCAGGGTGATATATCCCTCAGAGCGTAATCGTTCGGCGTTTTTTGGCAGCCACATTTCTTTCACAGCGGTGAAGCCATGGCAGAAGATCACCGCCGCCCGTTTCTCACCCTGTTTGTAGTCATCCGGGACGCCAAGGATACCGACGACCGGAACACCTTCGCTATAAAATTGCACTGTCCGTTCCATACGACCCTCCTTTGTCAGACAAGAATCGGAGAATCGGGGAATCAACGAGAGATAGAGAGTTGAGACAGAGAGAGGCGAGGTGGAAGTGCTGTCTCTGTCTTCTTCCGCCGTTTCTCCCGGTCCCCGGTTCTCCGGTTCATTCTTCCCCCGGTTCTCCGGTTCTCTTCGGTTTCTATGCTCGCATGCCAGCCGCCTTTGCTTTCTCGTGTAAGCTGGCTGTAGCGCTGGACCGTGCGCTGACGCGCTCAAACCAGGCCATCACATTTTTGAGATTGGGATTGATCTTCTGACCAACACCCGCGCCAAAGTCGAGGGCGACGTACAAGATAATGTCGGGCAGCGTGAGTCGGTTGCCAGCGATAAAGGACTTCCCTTCCATGAGCTTGTCGAGCCATTCAAGCTTTTCTTGTGCGATGGCCTTCAGTCCCGCAGCCGCTTCAGGGAGACAATGCATACGATCCTGGAACATCTTGAGTCCTTCAGCAAAGCGAAAGCCATTGTAGAGGTTTTCGGTAATGTTGAGTTCAATGCGGCGTTGCCACATACGCGTCTCGGCTTTCTCTTCCGGGGTTGCGCCAATCAGAGCCGGTGTGGGAAACTTGTCTTCCAGGTACTCGCAGATGGCGACCGTTTCGCCGAGCACCTGACCGTTGTCGAGTTCCAGCGCTGGCATCTGGCCGCCGGGGTTCTTGTCTGTGTAGGGCGGTTGGCGATTCTCGGCACCGAGGATATCAATCTCGATGGTTGGCAGGGTAATCTCTTTCTCGGCCATAAACATACGCACACAGCGTGGGTTGGGTCCGAGTGAATTGTAGAGTTGCATCTGTTCCTCCTCAGGAGAGTAGTACTGCTGCGATTTACCTTATTTCGCGGTTGTCACGCAACCGGAGTTTGCACGGAGCGGAGTAAATGTGGTAGATCCTCTTGCCGTCGTACAAGGTGTAGGTATTCCAGTCAAAGGAGGGTTGTCTATGAAATTGAAAGATAAAGTATCGCTGATCACTGGTGCCGCTTCAGGTATGGGGCGGGCAACGGCGATTCTCTTTGCGCGTGAAGGGAGCAAGGTGGTTGCTGTGGATGTCGCTGAAGCTGGTGGCCAAAAGACGGTCGATCTCATCCACGAGATGGGTGCTGACGCGATTTTCGTGAAAGCCGATGTGTCGCGTGAGGCCGACGCCCGCAACATGGTGGAGCAAACGATTGCTCGCTATGGTCGCCTCGATGTGTTGTTCAATAACGCCGGAGTCGCGCAAGGGGTTGAACTCACCGAAATGACTGAAGAGGAGTGGGACCGGGTAATCGATATCGACTTGAAAGGGGTATTCCTTGGTTCCAAGTATGGCATTCGTGAGATGCTCAAGACGGGTGGGGGCTCGATCGTGAATACCGCCTCAATCTCTGGTCTCGTCGCGCAGAACTTTCTGCCTGCGTACAACGCGGCCAAGGCTGGGGTGATCAACCTGACCCGGCACATTGCAGTTGAGTACGGCTCACGCAATATTCGCGCGAACGCTATCTGTCCCGGGGCAATTGATACGCCCATGCTGCAAAGTGCAGTCAGCGGCAAGCCTGAGAACGAACCGGTCGTGAAATATTTCCACCATATGGCACCGCTGCATCGGTTGGGAACGCCGGAAGACATCGCCAAGGCGGCCCTCTTCCTAGCTTCGGATGATTCCTCGTTTGTGACGGGTCATGCGTTGGTGGTGGATGGCGGTCTAACCGCCGGCACGTTCATGGATCCAGACCGCATTCGGGCAATGGCGGAGGATATTTTGAAAAAATAGGAGCTGGGGACTGGAGGTTAGGGATTGGAGGCTGGTGTTGCGGATTCCTTGAGGCGTACGGGTAATTCCGGGGCACCCCTTTCCTGGGTGCCGGCCTAGGCGGGCACGACGGTGAGGTGGTCATTCCTCCAAAAAAGGGACAGCAGGTTGGATAATGTCATTGCGAGGAGCATCAGCGACGAAGCAATCTCTCTGGCAGGCAGGGATTGCTTCGCTGCGCTCGCAATGACACCACAGCGGGACTGTCTCTCTTTTCATGCTCCAGAGCGCGCCGCGGGCGCATGAACATTCCCGCGAAGGCGGGAATCCAGTCTTCGCTTAGCAGGGACGCCTACTGACAGACTTGGCCACACGGTGTGCAAAATACACGCGGGTTTCACTTACTTGATCTCAGCCTCCATTTTTACCAGTCTCTGATTCTTCATTCCTAGCCCCCAGCCTCTGCCTCCAAGCGGCAGCATCAATCCGGCACCTATGACTGTGGCGGGGACTAAAATGATCAGAGCAATCTGATACGAGCCGGTCGTATCGAACATCCACCCCATCAGCAGCGGTCCAAGGACTGCGCCAAAGGCGAACGCCCCATACAGCCAGCCAAAAATCGTCCCGAAGAATTTCATCCCAAATTGGCGAGCGATCAAATAGGGCATAAGGTCACTTTCGGCTCCGAACCCCAGTCCGACCATAGCGGCAAACAACAAAGCGAACCGGAGATCATTGGCCCAGAGTGCTGAGAGTAAGCCAATAGTGACGGCTATGAAATGGCCAAAAGCGACCAGATGAGGAGGTAAACGATCGACAAGATACCCGGCAGTGATTCTTCCTAGCACGCCCATTGCGGAGAGCAACATGAGGGCACTGGCAGCTTGCTGCGGAGAGAGGCCTTTATCGGTCAAAAACGGGGCAAGGTGGGTGATACATCCATGAAGTGTGCCACTGAGGAGGGCAAAACTCACCGCCATACACCAAAATGGCAGGGTCACTCTGGCCTCGGCGAGTGTGTAGTCACGACTTGCGGTCGCATGGGAGACCGTAGTGAGCAGTGAAGATTCTTCTTCGGTTTTTCCGTCTGGACGGAGGCCAATTTGCTGTGGGCTCTCAACGAGGAAGAAGCCAATGACTGGGAGAACAATCACCCAGACTAATAATCCGAGCGTCACATACG
>CAZCWX010000424.1:0-7950 GCA_964502465.1 uncultured Enterobacteriaceae bacterium
CCATCGCAGTCTCCTTCCCTTCGTTGGTCGATGACAACCCCATGCCATCGTACTACGAAGCGGAGACTGCGACTTCCCCTACAATTTCACATGGTTAGCGTTCGCTTAGTGCGAGTGCCCTCTTGGGGCGAACGGTCTGTCAAGTTGTTGTTATTCGTAGTAGCGACTTGAGTCGCTTGTCGGGCAGCAAAGACGACTGAAGTCGTCACTACCTACTCTGAAACTTGCCTGTGACGGACCGCTCAATCAGACCATTTACGGGTATCCCGGCACTCTACCACGATGACTTTGAGGGGGTTGATTGGGGCGGCGTCATTCCCGCGAAAGCGGGAATCCAGGCACTCTCGCCTGAGAGGGTGCTGAAAAACACCCCGTTCACCCTTCGACAAGCTCAGGGCGAACGGGGTGGGTATTGAAAATTGTTGAGGATTTTCCGTTCGTGCTGAGCCTGTCGAAGCACGAAGATCGACTTCTTAGACACACTCTGAGGCTTGTGCTTGAAATCTCTGGATGCCCGCCGGAGCCTATCCTGAGCGGAGCCGAAGGGCGGGCATGACGGGAATGGCCTCTTCAAAATTAAGTTGACGAACTACGAGGACGCTCCTATGCCAGCGTCACGCCCCCATCAACCACCAAGTTGTGGCCAGTGATAAAGTCTGAGGCTGGCGCAGCCAGAAAGAGCGCGGCCCCAACGATATCACGCGATTCACCCAAGCGGCGGAGTGGCGTCTGCCTGAGCATTTCTTGCTCGACTCCTTGTCGAACCAGATGCGGAGCGGTCATTCCAGTGCGCATGTACCCTGGGCTGATACAGTTGACGAAAACACGATGTTTTGCCCAACGTAGTGCCAACACCCGAGTCAGTTGAATCACCCCAGCTTTAGCAACGGAGTAGGTCAGTCCAGAGTTGACAATCATGCCAGAGATCGAGGCCGTGTTGATGATCTTGCCACCGCCATGGTCAATCATGTACCGACCGGCTGCTTGTGCACACAGAAAGACACCGGTAAGATCCACGTCCAATTCCTCTCGCCACGCTTCTTCGCTCACTTCCTCTGGCTTGACGATCTTCAGCATCCCAGCGTTATTAAACGCAAAATCCAAGCGCCCGAATTGTTCACAGGTGGACTGAACTAATCCCTCAACTTCGGTTTTGCGGGCGACGTTCGTGCAGAGTGCCAGCGCCCGCCCACCTTGCGCTTGCATCTCTTCTGCTACGCTTGCTGCTGCCGCCAGGTTAATATCGCTCACGATGACTGCCGCACCGGCTTCGGCAAGACCAAGCGCGATCGCTCGCCCGAGCCCCGAACCCCCACCAGTGACATAGCCGCATTTTCCAGAAAGATCGAATAAGGAATGTCCGCTCATAATCCGTTCCTTTCAGCGGTCTTGTTGTACCTGGCCTGTCTGCATGGCGCAAGGAAAGGGAGGGCAGCACTCAGCAAAACTCTTTTCGTACTCTGCAAGTACTACCGTTTCCCCTTCGACAAGCGCGCAGATTCTTTAGGTAGCACGAATATAAAAAACATGTTATCTGCTAACATCCGCAGGAAAGATCTGTTCGTCTAGGAAACCATAGCTGCAGCCCAGGAATATGAGACACGTGCACAGACACAGGCACTTATTCCGTCGCCTTATTCCTATTGTTCTTGCGTCCTTCCTCTGTTTTCTCACTCAGCCTCAGATCGCTACTCTTCATCATGACCATCATGATGGTGAACACTTCCACACGCATACCGATCTTTTTGTTTCTTTCATTGCTGCGCTGACACACTCACATCGTGATGACCACAACCACGATCATGCTCATGGCAGAGCGCACACGCATGCACCCGTGAGACAGCCCCCTGTCTCCCATGCAACACCTGCGTATAGCTACCCTGATTCGTTTGCACGCGGCCATTGGCACACGTTCACTGCGCTGCAGCAAACGTGTGTGGTTACGGCACTCCAGCAACTGCCTCAGCGACTTGTCCAGTTTTTTTCTTTTCAGCAAAGGCAGGTCTTCTACGTTTCTTTTTCTGTACAGGTCCAGCCCCGTGCACCTCCTGTGACTTTCTAAGTCAACTCACTGTCCCACTTTTCTCATCTGCACCAGAAGTGTGATAGCACCTCCAGGGTAGGGTGTTCCTGCGTCAGGTTGCGATTGCACTGCATGAAGGAGGTAGGTATGCAACAGATGTACGTTCGCGAGGTGAGTATCGTCTGCCTTTTGCTCACTGCTGGAACCGTACAGGCGCAGAGCAAAACAAGCGCAGTCGTCCCTCAGACAGTTGCTCAAACCACAACAGCACAGCCACAAGACCTCGATCCGACAGGACAAGCCGAGGAAGCCACCACGCAACTTCCAGAAATCACCGTTCGGGATCGTCGTCCCGTTAGTGCGGCAACTGAACAGAAAATCCGCGAGAGAGACTTTCAGTTGCGCCCGCATAACACGACTTGGGAAATTCTCAATAACTTACCAGGGTTGATTGCTGGACAGCATGCTGGAGGTGGTAAGGCGATGCAGTACTTCCTGCGTGGCTTCGATAATGACCATGGCACCGATATCGCCATCTTTGTCGACGGTGTCCCGGTCAATATGGTCAGCCACGCTCACGGACAGGGATACGCAGACCTCAACTTTCTCATCCCTGAGGTCGTTGACTACGTGGATTTTTACAAAGGTCCGTACTTTGCCGAATGGGGGGATTTTGCCAATTCTGGCACCGTCAACCTTATCACCAAAGAGCGTGCGACAGAAAACAGTCTGCAAGCACTCGGCGGGTTCTTTAACACTATGCGTTACACTGGACTCCTTTCCCCCAAAATTGGTCCTGTGCAAACCTTGATAGCGAATGAGGTCTATTTTAGTGATGGTCCATATAAGAACCCAGAAAACTTCTTCAAGTACAATTTCTTTGGCAAATTTACGGTCGCTCCGACTCCTGATGCGAAGTTGAGTCTGTGGACTTCATTTTATACAGGAGACTGGGATGCCTCAGGGCAAATTCCCCTGCGCGCGGTCCATTCCGGTCAACTCAACCGCTTTGGCTCCATTGACCCGAGCGAAGGGGGGCGCTCCGACCGCCAAAACGTCAATCTGATCTACACGGCCAACCCTCGTCCTGAGGAAAGTTGGTTTGTCCAACTGTACTTTAGTCGCTACAAATTACGCCTATTTTCCAACTTCACGTTCTTCAGATCCGACCCCGTGCGCGGTGATGGTATTAGCCAAGACGACAGCCGCGTCTTGTATGGTGGCCGACTCCGGTATAGTCGCTTATGGACTCTTGGGAGCATCCCAACGCAGAGTACCATTGGCTTTGAGACCCGGAACGACGACGCTGATGTCGGACTCTTTCGCCAGGAAAAACGCCAGCGCTTTTCCACCACCACAAAAGTCAACGTTGAGGAGCGTTCGTTTAGCGGGTACCTGCAGCAAGAGTTTTTTCTCAGAGAGTGGATCCGCTTTCAAGCTGGATTGCGTGGAGATTTTTTCCTGTTTGACGTGAGCAACCGCCTCCCCGCGAACGCGACCGACATGACCCCCATTCGCGGAAACACCACTGACGGGATCGTCAGCCCAAAAGCAAACCTCATTCTTACCCCTTTTTACGACAGCAACACTCTGTGGCGGAACACCGAGTTTTTCCTGAATTTTGGTATGGGATTCCACTCCAACGATGCCCGCGATGCGGTGCAGGCTGGCGGCACGCCCTTAGCGCGTTCGACCGGTGGAGAACTCGGCGTTCGCACCAATCTGTGGAACCGGCTGGATCTCGCCGCTGCCCTCTGGATTCTCGATCTCGCTAGTGAATTGGTTTTCGTCGGTGACGAAGGGGTGACCGAGGCAAGCGGCCCGACTCGACGCTGGGGCATCGACTTTGAAACCCGCTATCAACTCTTTTCCTGGCTCATTGCGGACTTTGACTTGACGTACTCAGACCCGCGCTTCCGGGTGACTGGCGAGGCCATCCCCCTGGCGCCAACCTTGCTCATGCAGGGCGGCCTCACCGCCTATCTCACCGACGGTCTCTCCGGAGCAATTCGTCTGCGGTATTTGGACGACCGACCAGCCAATGAAGATCGGAGTCTCACCGCACGCGGGTATACGATCCTCGACTTTATTCTTCGATACCGCTGGCGCAACGTCGAAGCGTCGATCCAGATCCTGAATTTCTCGAACCATGACTGGCGTGAGACCCAGTTCGCTACCGACTCCTGCTTACGGCAAGAGGTTGGTGTTGATCCCCGTTGCCCGGCGAGCGGAGGAGGCGATGGTATTCCGGATATGAACTTTGTGCCGGGGTATCCCATCAATCTGCGTGGCGGAGTAACCGTGTTTTTCTAACTCCGGCTTTCTCCACTGGATGGAGTACAACCTCTTGCTATCGAGAGAGACACCCTTCTTAGGGTGTCTTTACTTGACCAGGCAAAACCCGCTATGACCCTACTCAATACGTAACCTGCGGTGAAACCACAGCATGCAAATCGCTTATTTTGATGCGTTCTCTGGTATTAGCGGGGACATGACAGTCGGTGCGTTGTTACACCTCGGCGTGTCCCTTGATGCGCTACGTGCCGAACTCGCCAAACTCCCGCTTACAGGGTATCGTCTGGACCAAACGGAACGTCAGCCGAGTGGGATTCGCGCGACCAAGTTTCATGTTGAGATTAGTGAACCGTTGGAGGAACGGAGCTTTCACGCCATTGCCCAGATGCTGCAAGAAAGTCTGCTGACCCAACCGGTCAAAGAGGTTGCTCTACAGATTTTTACCGTTCTGGCCGCGGCTGAGGGGCGGGTCCACGGCATTCCCACTGAGGCAGTGCATTTCCATGAAGTCGGCGCAGTCGATTCCATCGTCGATATTGTGGGAACTGCCTTTGGCTTATACACTTTGGGCATTGAAAAAGTCTACGTCTCATCTCTACCTATGGGCAGAGGTCTGGTACCATCACGGCACGGGGTTCTGCCGATTCCTGCACCAGCAACCGTCGAACTGCTAAAAGGGCTCCAGGTGCGACTCGAAGATGGCGGCGCTGAACTCGTGACTCCCACAGGTGCAGCGATCGTTGCCGCGGTTGCTCAACAAGGAGCGATTCCACCCATACAACTAACCGCAGTAGGCTACGGCGCTGGCGAGCGTAGCCTGCCAGACCGCCCTAACCTCCTCCGTATCCTTGTGGGGAGGACGGAGGTCTCCTCCCAAACAGGGAGGCTGGTACAATCTGCACCAACCAGCACAAATGTCAATCCAGGGGTGCGTGAGCTTGAGGGAAAGACGAAACAAGAACACTCCCATTCCCATCTTGGACATCTTCCCCCCCATCATCATGAAACGGAGTAGTTCACGTGAGTATGGTTTACACTAAGACCGTCCATCTCCGTTGCAGCACCGTTCGCGAAACGCTAGGATAATGGCCATTATGAAGCGTGGAAGAATGTCCCCAGTGCTTTCCAGAATCCGCTCGACGATTCGTGCGGCAGGGCTTCGCAGCACGGCTCCGCGCGTAGCAGTCTTGCAACGCTTGCAGGAAGCCACTACCCCCGTCAGCCATGCCGACATTGTCGAGGAGTTGGCCACAAAGGGTTTTGATCGCGCAACGCTCTACCGTAACCTTATGGATCTCACTGAGGTCGGCTTACTCTCTCGGATTGATGTCGGTGATCATGTCTGGCGGTTTGAACTGCAACGCAAGGAACGGGGCCACCCTCAGGTCCACCCGCACTTTACCTGCACCGACTGTGGTAATGTGTCCTGCTTACCGGGTGTCAATGTCCGCATCTCGCCGTCCCTGGGCGTCCCCCATGCCGTCACAACCAAACGCGTAGAAGTACAGTTTAAAGGTCTCTGCGACCGCTGTGCTGCATAGGAGCGAGTGTCACAGGGTGCGCTCCAAAAACCTCTCGAGTGCATTAGCTGATTCTTACGATCCGGTCACAGGTGGCTGAAAAAGCCTCCGTTCGGCCTGAGCGTAGCGGAGCGAAGTCGAAGGGCGTCAAGTGCAGGAACGCGTGCTAACTTAATACCAGTGGGCCGCGGTCGGGCCGCAGGCTGTGGTTAGGCAACATGGAGCATTTTGTTAGCGTAGTCTTTTCCACTGGTAGCTGGGGGGAGGGACTTCCCGTCACTTTTGTAGAGCTTCATCGTTTCGTCCGCAATTTCGCATAACTCCGCGAATACCGCTTGCTCATTGTCTCCGTGACAGCCTCCATAGAACAACCCTGGACAACTCCCGACAAAGTATTGGTCTTCATCTGACCATTCAACAATCTTGACGTACCGAGCGCTCTCTTTCATCGTTGGGACTCCTCAATGGCAACCTTGGCGGCTTTCTCTTGGTAGTGCTTAGCATCCTCACCGGGTTTCCCGGAGAGAGTGACAGGGTTGGTCACTTTAGGACGCACGAAGTTGCGATGATCTCCTTTGCCTCCGCGATTCACAAAGCCCGCAGTTTCAAGGTCTCTAAGGTGATTATTACGGCTCCGCATTGGCCGCCGCCATCAGCGCCGATCGGAGGGCTTCAAGCTCGGCCTCCAGTGCGTCCCGGGCGGGCTCGACACCAGATAAGTCCCCGCCTTGCCCCAGTAATTCCAGTGTCCTGGCTGTGTCGACGGCGCGGCCTGCGGACACCGCGCTGAGCGCCACCCTGAGTGTGTGGGCCGCGACCGCCAGATCCTTCGCATTGCCGGCGCGAACTGATTTCCGCAGATCATCGAGCAGCCTCGGGCATTCTTCCAGGAAGAGGTCAATAATTTCCTTGAGCACTGCCCTGTCTGCACCTACTCGCCCGAGCAGGGCCGCCTTGTCGAATGTCTTGCTTCCCTGGGCCGTGGCTTCCGAGGGGAACTTAGGCGTGACCGGCATCGGCAAGAGCTTCTCGATCATTTCAAACAGCTCGCCAGAGCTGAAAGGTTTAGCAAGATAGGCATCCATGCCGACGTCTAAGCAACGTTCGCGGTCCTCCTGCATCGCATGCGCGGTCAGGGCGACAATGGGAACATGCCGCCCGGTTCCCTTTTCCTTCTTCCGTATTTCCGCCGCGGCTTCTAAGCCGTCCATCTCCGGCATCTGTATGTCCATCAAAATCACATCAAACCGTTCCCGCTCCAACGCCCTGATAGCCTCACGGCCATTGTCAGCGACTACCAGGGAATGGCCGCGCTTCTCCAGCAGCCTGACTGCGAGGAGTTGGTTAATCCGATTGTCCTCGGCCAACAACACGCGTAGCGGACGCTGCGTTTCGCGCAAGGAATGGCGGGTGACCAGCGCGGGCGGCTCCACAGCATGGGCGGGCATAGCCAGGACCGTGCGGATCGCATCCAGCAGAACCGATTGACGCACAGGCTTGGTGAGATATGCGGCCACCCCCAGTTCTCTGCACCGCTGGGCATCCCCTCGTTGACCCACTGAGGAGAGCATCATGATTGTTGTGGCCGCCAGCTCGGGACGGTGCTTGATCCGTTTCGCCACCTCAAATCCGTCCATGTCCGGCATCTGATAGTCGAGCAACACCAACGCGAACGGCGTGCCGTTATCCCAGGCGCGCTCCATGGCCTGTAGCGCCGCCCCCCCGCCATCCACCAGGGTCGGCCGCATTCCCCAGTTGAGCAGAATCCCCTCCAGAATGCGTCGATTCGTCAAATTATCGTCGACGACGAGGACGGCCATCCCGCGGAGGTCCGCCAATTCGCGCAGCTGCGGCTTGCCGGGAGACTCGGGGCGCACTTCAAACGGGAGGGTGAAGTGGAATGTGCTCCCCTGGCCGAGTTGGCTTTCCACCCAGATCCGCCCCCCCATGAGCACCACCAGTTGGGACGTGATCGCAAGCCCAAGCCCCGTTCCCCCGAATCGGCGCGTGGTTGAGGCGTCGACCTGGGTGAAGGCCTCGAAGATCATCGCCTGTTTCTCGGGTGGGATGCCGATCCCGGTGTCGATGACCGTAAAATGCAGCACCACCCGC
>CAZCWX010000425.1:0-2605 GCA_964502465.1 uncultured Enterobacteriaceae bacterium
AAACAACGGTCCCGAAGCCTGGATGCCCGCCTGTGCAGGCATGACGAGGAAATGTCCTCAGTAGCGATGGGGTATGCAGCAACTCTGCGTCAATAGCGGTCTGACAGAAAAACCTACCCTTGTGAGCCCACTCACCTGGGCTACGGTACCTTACTCCGCTGTGGCTGCCTTGACGGGCTCTTTTATTATGACCAAAACAGTCAAGTGTATATGTCCAGAAGGAATGTTTATGAAGATTACCAGCGTCGCAAAACTGAAAGCGTCTCTCAGTGAATACCTCCGGCAAGTCAAGGCAGGAGAAGAGGTGTTAGTGACTGAACGTGGCAAACCGGTGGCGAAGCTTGTCCCGACGGATAGTTCTAAGGCTTTGCCTGAGCATCTGTGTGAAATGGAAAAACACGGACTCGTGAAGCGCGGAACCGGGAAACTCCCCAAGAACTTCTGGGATCTGCCGCGCCCGAAAGACCCGAAGGGTTTGGTCCGCAAAGCGGTGTTACGGGAAAGAGAGGAAGGGTGGTGAGGTTTTGGGATACCTGCGATACGCGGTTGCGTGAAGCTGCGTACAAAGAAGGCTTTACTCTCTTACCTGCCGAGCCGACTTAGTTTAGCAGCGCGTAGGGCGCGCCCTATACCTGCCCATGAGGTTCACACGGGTGAGCGCGTCACCCGTGACGCCCGGCGCCCGGCTCACGCTACAAAGCTGCGCCACTTTTCCTCTTGAAGCTTCCATGGTAGAAAAAAGGTGATTTTTCGAGGCGTACACTCCTATGAGCATCCCAGCAGAACGGATCGAAGAATTGTTAGAACTTGCGCAAGAGGTTGATCTGCCGACCCTTCGTACACTGGACCGCAAGTTGCACCTCCTCCTTGAACAAAAAGAGGCGAACCAGCTGCAGACTGGACCGAGTATGAGTGCGAGCGAAGAATTTCACCAGCACTATCCTCATATCAGCATCGCTTCCGATCTGTTCTTGCTAGTCGAGATTCAACCAGAAAACCCGCCGGAAGAAGATAAAATCCTCATCCGTGAACAAATTGCCCGGAGACTGGCGCAGTGAAGGTTCTCGTGGACGTCAATGTTTTTATTGACGTGTTCACGAAAAGAGCGAATTGGGAGGGGAGCCTGCGCGTACTCGATTTGGTCCGCAGGGCTCCAGAAGTCGAAGGTTGGATATCTGCGCTGACTGTCCCGCTCCTCTACTTCTATCGGCTTTGAGTTGTTGAGGAACAGCAGGCTCGTGCGGATGTGCAAGCAGCGGTGAAGGGTTTTCTGGTTGCTGCTCTCACGCAAGAACTCCTTGACAACGCTCTGTCGTCAGCACTCCCCGACTTTGAAGACGCTATTCAGTTTATCAGCGCAGAAACGATTGTCGCTGTGCGCGTACGCACGGCGCTGACGTGATTAGCGTCCCACACATCGGGATGCACAGGGTCCCTGACGATACAGCAAAGGGAATCTCGCACGGTCTCGTGACCCAGGGCGCGCTGCCACGCATAAGCAGTGCATACTCTTTCGACAAGGTCCATTGTTTCATTCCTCTTTTACTTTGTTACTCAATATCGAAGAGCAGACGTGGGTCGAGCCTTGTTTGTCCCCGCAGCAGGAACGAGAACGTGTATCTCGAATACTCATTGCCGGTTTATACCAGCGATCAATCAAGCTTCTGCACCCTACGGGGATAGAATCAACTGCCGGTGAGGAAGTGTACCAATCTTACATGGTCCGATTTAGAGTGAAAACTACAGGATCTTCCTGTCTCTCCCTTCTTTCATTGGTCAGTGCTTGTGGTGCGGGCCTCTGGCTAGCACCCCATCATGCAGGCGGGACGCCTGCACCACAATATGAGAACGATCAACTTATTTCTGCTCGGCTCCTTAGTCAGCAAACACCCTGGCCGCTGGGACCTCGGGCCACCCCTCGAGCTCCGCCAGGGGAATGCCATAGCGACGGAAAGACTGGCTCAGCACCTGTCCCGGTATCTGTACCGGTACGGTCTGGAGGGTAAGCCCCTGGGCGGGACTCAAGACCCCGTGGACGGTGACCTGATACGTTCGGTTCTGGGGGTTAAGGAGATATCCTGTCGCCACCGGGTAACGCGAGAGTTCGGGCATAGTGATGAGCCAGAGCTCTTGAATCCCTGCCCGGGCATACCGTGGCCCTTTGATCGTATGGTCATGTTGCGTCATCGAGAGGCCCACCTCAATGACCACGAGAGGGGTGACAACCGGTGACGCTTCGGTGTAACGGAGTTCCCGGTCATACACGGCGATATCCGGAATGATGGGGTTTTCGGCGGGACTGAGCCGGATGTTTCGCTCCTGGTAGATCCAATATCGTTGAGGAGAGTCGCTCTGCACGCGATCCAGCAGAGCATTCGTCACGCCCTGGACCAGGCCGGTATGGGCGCCGCCGGGAGCCACAATCAACACGAGCTCGCCCTCGACCGTAAAAACCGGCCGCTTGCCAAACAAGGAGACGAGATCGTAGAGCTGCTCAAACGCCTCGTCACTCAGCAGGCAGGTTCGGGGCGGCGTAGCGTGGGAAGAGTTGGAAAGGGATGAAAAAACCTGGCCCATGTGAGCAATACTCCTGCACAACACGCGA
>CAZCWX010000426.1:0-4243 GCA_964502465.1 uncultured Enterobacteriaceae bacterium
ACCATGCCATGACCAAAGTGGCGGCGCAGCTCCAGGACTGAACCAGTGTCCGCGAGTGTCTCAATGACCGAACGTACGTGGTAGATTCTTAGGCGATTCTCCGGGACGATCCCGCGCAGCCAGCGTTGGTCCGCGCACTCCCATTGGGCAGTCGGCCCTTGAAAGTATGAGAGGTACTGTTTGGCAGCACGCACGGCCTCAGCTTCATCCGCCACAGGAATATCGACGACGCCGTTGGGCACCTGCACGGACATCGGCCCGACCTCTTCCGGACGGAAGACCCCGAGCCCGCCGCCTTCAATCATTGCCGGACCGCCCATTCCGATGCTTGAGTTCGCAGTGGCAATAACAATGTCGCAGCAACCAAGCAATGCCGCATTCCCAGCAAAGCAGCGTCCAGAGTTGATACCGACCAGCGGCACCAGGCCGCTGAGCCTGCCAAAATGATGGAAGGTCCAAATGTTGAGACCGGCCGGACTTGGCCAGTCCACGTCGCCCGGACGACCACCTCCCCCTTCAGTAAAAATCACCACAGGTAAGCGTAACCGCGTCGCCAGATCGATCAGGCGGTCTTTTTTTTCGTGGTTCTTCATCCCTTGCGTCCCTGCAAGGACGGTATAGTCATACGCCAGGACGGCACAGCGAGCCTTGTCATCAGCAAAGAGGTAACTGTTCACGCGGCCAACGCCAGTCACCATACCATCAGCCGGTGTGTTTTTGATCAGATCCTCTATCGAGCGTCGCCGCCGTTGGGCGGCAACGGCCAACGAGCCATATTCGACAAATGAACCCGGATCACACAGGTCATCAATGTTCTCACGTGCCGTGCGCTGCCCGGTTTTGCGCCGTCGCGCTACGGCCTCAGGCCGCGCAGCGTCAAGAATCATGGCGTGGCGCTGGTGCACCGCGGCAAGATCAGGGCGGATGAAATCGAGAGCGACCTGCTCCACTGTTTCCGTTGCTGTTGTCTCGACTTCAGTTTCTTCGAGAAAAGCAAGCGGATGCCCCTCAAAGATGGTATCGCCTTGAGCAACTGCGAGCTGGCGCACGATCCCACTGGTGTCGGCCTGAATGACGTGCTCCATTTTCATGGCTTCCATGATAAGAAGCTGTTGCCCTTGATGCACGAGGTCCCCTTCGCGCACGTCAATACTCACGATGGTTCCTTGTATCGGCGCTTTGATCGCTCGTGTTCCTTCTGGGGCAGCAATATCACCCAGCGGGGGAGGCATGACAGGACCGGCGACTAGCGCTGCGGGAGCGCTGCCTTCCGCCTTGCCGTGGGCAAGCACGGCGAGTGGGTCAAGGGAATCGATCTTGGCGCCGGCGCGGGACGGTAGAGTAAGAGCCTGATCGAAGAAGAGTCGTTGATGAGCCCCGTTTGTCGTGGTGACAAGCTCGGCAATGTGGTCCTCGACGAAACGGGTATACACACGATTCGCTACGAACTCGGGGTGCTGCAGCAGGCACTGCAGAAACGGGATGTTGGTCGATACTCCGTCAATCTTAAACTCACAGAGGGCGCGATACGTCCTTGCGACAACATGAGCGAAGTCTGTTGAGGTGGTGTGCCCAATGAGCTTGGCCAGCAAAGAGTCGAAGCGTGGGCTCGTGCGATAGCCGACATAACCAAACGAGTCAACCCGCACGCCGGGACCAGAGGGCACCTCGAAGGCAGTGAGTGTGCCACCGGCGGGCCGGACGGAGCCATCTGCGTTCATGGTCTCCATATTGACACGCACCTGCAGCGCGAACCCGCGTGGCGCTGGCACTTCAGACTGTTGGAGCCGCAGTTCTGAGAGCGTGCGTCCGGCGGCCAGTTGCAGCTGGAGTTGTACGAGGTCAACACCCGTCACTTCCTCAGTCACCGTATGCTCGACCTGCAAGCGAGGATTGGCTTCGATAAAAGCATACGTTCCCTCATCATTCATGGTGGTCGCGTCAACCAAAAACTCGAACGTGCCGACGTTGTCGTAGCGCACGGCCTCGGCCAACTGCACAGCCGCCTCAGTGAGATGTGCTCGCATCCTTGGCGCTAGTCCAGGACTTGGCGCGATTTCAACCAATTTCTGCTGCCGCCGCTGGAGGCTACATTCGCGCTCACCAAGATGACTCACCAGGCCAGACCCATCGCCGATGATTTGCACTTCGATATGCCGGGCGCGCGGAATTAACTGCTCGACATACACGTCACCATTGCCGAAGGCCTGCCGTGCTTCTGACTGACAGCGGGCATAGGCTTCCTCGACCTCTTGGAGATGAGACACCACCCGCATGCCACGACCGCCACCGCCCGCAACGGCTTTAATCATCATCGCCCCACCGTCACCCAACGAGGTGAGGAATTCACAGGCCTGTTCCAGACTCGTTGGTCCAGAGGTGCCCGGCAGCACCGGCACACCACAGCGCTCTGCCAACGCTCGTGCCTGTCCCTTATCACCGAAGAGTTCGAGGATCTCCGCACGTGGTCCGACAAAGATAACCCCTGCCTCGGCACAGCGTCGCGCAAACCCCGCGTTCTCACTAAGAAAACCGTAGCCTGGATGGATAGCATCACAGCCAGTCTCCTTAGCCACAGCTACGATCTGCTCACCGTCAAGGTACGCCGCCACGCCCGCACCACGGAGAGGACGCGCCTCATCCGCCTTCTGTGTGTGGAGTGAGTGCGCATCGTCCTCGGAGAAGACAGCGACCGTCTGTATACCCAGTTCGGCAGCAGCACGGATGATACGGATGGCGATCTCGCCTCGGTTGGCAACCAGCAGGCGTGTCAGTTTCAGGTTTGTTTTGTGAATGGAATTGACGTATACACTCTGATCCAAGTGAGCCATATGCAATGTCCAGTGTGCCCGTAGCAGTCTGTTAAGGTTATTTTCCCAAATCGTAGTAGCGACTTTAGTCGCTTATGAGACGGCAGGGACGACTGAAGTTGTCACTACACTCTCAGACTTCAACCCTGACAAACTACCGGCTTCCTTTGACGAATAACTTCCCGCGAGATCATCAGACTCCACAGGGTTTGGCAAGGGACCAGGGAAAAAAGCGGAGGAATTAAGTACGTCTCCCCAGGAACGTGGTCACTTCAGCCGTCGCAAATGCCTGACGAACTTGTTCAGGCATCACCTCACCTTTGGTCATCATTAACTCAATTTCTAACGCAAGAGAGGTCTTTTGCAGAGCCGGCGAGTCGGTACTGATAGTGTAGCCAATGTGATACTCATCGAGCAACTGCAAGAGTGTACCAGTGCGTTCAATGGGCAGTGCACCGGTGAGATGATTCGACCAGGGACATAACTCACAGGTAATACCGCGCTCGGCCAGGAGTCGTAACCCGCGATCATCGCCCCGCTGCCAGTACGCATGGGCGGCAGTCAACGGATGACCGACCCGGTGTGGTTCGACAGCCGTAATCGTAGCCACAAACGTCTCGAGGTCGACAAAAGGTGTCTCCCCGCAGTGAATGGTGCGCCCCAAAGAACCAGGACCAGTACCCGCCGCTTCTGCGAGGAGTTCCCGCATACGAGCGCGGTCATCAGGGTCAGACAAAGGACAGATACGCTCGGAGCCCGCGAGATCAACCCCGATAATGTTTGGATAGACCGAGCGCCAGCGGCGCGTCTTCGCAGCCAGGATAGCGTTCGCTTCCCAGGTTAAGTCACGGCCAAAGCAAAAAATGAGTCCGACCTGCATTTCGCCCCGATAAATCACCTCAGTTTCAGCCGCGGCTTGGCATGCGGCCATGATGACGCGATCGAGGTCATAGAGCCCAGCGTGTTCACCACGCAGAAAGGGGGCACCGGTACGTTTCAGAGGACAGAGGCGCAACTCGAGCTTCCGCACCGCCAACGGCGGTTCCAGGTCTGCGCCTTCACCACCAGGACCAAGCTGCCGCATGCCAGCAGTTCGATACGCACCGCTGACAGCCACGTGGATACTCTCGCGCACACTCTCAGGACCACTCTGAATCGCCTCGACCAAGTCGAAAACGCGCAGGTATTCGTCGAGGGACGTGATCGTGTCCGGACGACGGTGGGCAAGGCGAACAAACTGCTCATAGCTGCCGAGGCCGCGGATGCCACGTACCTGGCCCATCTCCCAGAGGCGGTAGATGGACACCGAGCCGCCGAGGTGCACGTGCTGTTCAGTAACGCCGTCAGCAGGGGGGGTAGGGAACGGGGTATGGAAAGAAGCCATACTACAGATTGTACATGACAGTTAGCCGTTGCCTCTAGGGCTGTTCGTA
>CAZCWX010000427.1:0-8584 GCA_964502465.1 uncultured Enterobacteriaceae bacterium
GCCAGCTTGGTTCGTCAGCGGGCCTGTCTCGGCACTGGCACGGAATGGTTTTCCTGCCATTGCTGCTGTGTTTGAGAGCCCAACAGAAGGGCAGGTTGTCTCGGGCGTTGGCATCATTCGTGGCTGGAGCTTTTCTGAAAGAGGAAGTGTGCCCATCGGACTCGTTATTGATGAACAGGCAGACGATCTTATCCCCTGCTGTTCAGAACGAGCAGATGTGGCTGCGGCCTTTCCTGATAATCCACATGCGCTTAACAGCGGTTGGGGAACAGTCTTCAACTATGGCCTGTTAACCGCCGGTCCACATACGATCGGTGTCAATGCGGCCTATTGGGGATACAGTGTCCTTAGGAGCCGAGCAGAAATAAGTTGATCGTTCTCATATTGTGGTGCAGGCGTCCCGCCTGCATTGTGAAGGGCAGGCCAGAGGCCCGCACCACAAGAATTGACCCAGTTATTCTTGCCCAGGTCTTTATTAATAGGCATACCGTGACAGTGGTGAAGCCAGGGGGGTTTGAATTTCTCGACCAGTTTGATTTCTCCGCAGCACAAATCATGGTGCGACATCCATGGTCCGCTGGGATTCAGTTGGCCGGAGTGCAGGTACGTGACAAAGCCACGCAGCAGACCAAGATGCTCGATGTCGAGTTGCGCTGGTTTGAGCACTCACAGGCTCTGGGTCTTGTCGCGGCGGGTGGGTAGCGCATATTCATTTGCGACCCAGTTCTGCCTGGCGGCGAAATCCCTCCCATCGTAAACCCTCAGGCCTCCAGCCTCTAGCCCTTAGCCTCCAGCCTCTAGCCTCAAGTCGCTTCTAGTGATAAAGCCCTCACAGTCTTTCTCATGAGGAGGGACATATGCTGAAAACTGCACTTTGCCGGCAACTTGGCATTGACTATCCAATTTTTTCCGTGGGTATGGGAGGCGGGATGGCAGGGCCGGAACTCGCAGCCGCTGTGTCGAACGCTGGCGCCTGTGGGGTGCTCGGCATGGGTGGATTGCCCGCGCCATACATTCGCCAACAGATCCAACAACTACGGACGCTGACTAACAAGCCCTTTGGCATCAACATTATCCTGCCTCTGTTGCAGGAAGGGCAAATTGAAACTTGCCTTGATGAGAAAGTTCCTATTCTCGTTCTCTTTTGGGGAGATCCAAACCCTTACGTTGAGGAAGCGCACCGTCGCGGTACGAAAGTCTTTATCCAGGTAGGATCAGTGGAAGAGGCAAAGACCGCAGCCGAAGCTGGGGTTGATGCCATTATTGCTCAGGGTGTCGAAGCGGGCGGGCATGTGAAAAGTACCACTTCACTCTCGACGATCGTTCCGTCGGTGGTTGAAGCAGTGAAACCGCTACCAGTCATCGCTGCTGGTGGGATTGCCAATGGCAGAGGTGTGGTAGCGGCGCTCAGTCTTGGTGCTCAAGCAGTTTCTATGGGCACCCGTTTTCTTTGTAGCGAGGAGACGGAGGTACTCCGTGCCTATAAAGAACGAGTGGTCAAGAGCAAGGCTGAAGACACGGTCTACACCTTTCTGTTTGATGTGGGATGGCCAGATGCTGCTCACCGAGTCTTGCGCAACAAGGCTATTGACGAATGGGAAGCGACGGGTCGTCCGGCCAGCGGGCAACGACCGGGTGAAGGCAGTGCTCTCGGCACGATGACGCTCGCCGGAACCACAGTAGAGGTGCCGAAATATGCCGTGTTTCCGCCCATGCCTGGTTTTACCGGGGATATTGAACTGACCGCGCTCTATGCGGGTGAATCATGCAGTTTAATCAATGATATTAAGCCCGCAGCGCACATCGTGCGTGATGTTGTACGCGAGGCGGAGATAGTTCTTGAGCAAATGAGAAAATAAGCCATCAGCGGTCAGCGATGAACAGTCAGTCGCACCTCTCATGTTTTGCCATGAGTCCCAATGACAGACGTGAGGAAGAAACAGGCCATAGAAAAAGGCTGAACGCTAATTGCTGATAGCTGAGAGCTGGCGGAGGAAAATGATGAATTGGCGTGCACACTGCAAAGACAAGCTGATCACCGCGCAACAAGCGGCACAGATGATCAAGTCTGGGCAACGGGTCCTGATTGGCTTGGGGACGGTGGAGCCACAATACATTGCTGCGGCGTTGTGTGATCGCTGGCAAGACCTGCGCGATGTCGAGATCACCACCAGCAACACCATGCACCCATATCCCTGGTTCGACAAGGAAAAGTCTACCGCGTTTAAGATCCATGCTGGTTACTTGTCTGCGTATTCCCGACCCCTCTACCAGGAAAAACGGATCGAGTTCTCTATCAATACTGTATACTCGCCAGCGAAGTGGCTTACCGGTGGACGCTCAGCTGATCTCATGAGTCCCGATGTTTACCTGACCACCGTCTCTCCACCCAATGCCCAAGGGTTCTGCAGCTTTGGCGAGCAATTGTGGTACTCACGCGCCTGGGTAAAACGCGCGCAGTTGGTGATTGCCGAGGTGAACCCGTTGTTGATTCGCACCGGGGGTGATAATTACGTGCACGTTGCGGAAATCGACTACCTCGTCGAGCAACCTGAGCCGACGCCTCCGTTTCGCATGTCTCCAATCATTGCCCCAGATGAACAGGAGGCAGCAGACAAGATCGGTGCTCTGGTCGCGTCGCTTGTACAGGACGGTGATACGATCCAGATCGGCCTGGGGTCTGTTTCTATGGCTGCGGGGTTCTATTTGCGGGAGAAAAATGACCTCGGTATCCATTCTGAGATCATTACCTCAGCCATGATCGACCTATACAAACGAGGGGTGATTACTGGCAAGCGAAAAACTTTATATCCCGAAAAACTGATCGCCACCGGTATGTTTCTCGACCCTGAGGACTACCCCTTTGTCGATGGCAACCCGGTCTTTGAATTGCGCGATGCGTTTTATACCAATAACCCAGCCGTGATTGCACAAAATCATAATCAGGTCGCCATCAATAACGCCTTGGCGATAGACTTCACCGGACAAGTGACAGCTGAGGCCTTTGGACCACAGATGTACACCGGTGTGGCTGGACAACTCGACTTTGTCTTAGGAGCCTATTTGTCCCCAGGTGGACGTTCGATTACCGTGCTCCCTGCAACTGCTCGAGGCGGAACAGTCTCCCGTATTGTCCCGATGTTTCCTGAAGGACAAATCGTGTCTTTGCCACGAACATATATCGATTATGTGGTGACCGAGTATGGCATCGTCAGCCTGGCAGGCAAGAGCGAGCACAAACGGGCCGAAGCCTTGATTGAGATTGCTCATCCACAGTTTCGCGAGGAACTGCGAGCGGCCGCGCGCAAGCGGTTTTGGCCATGAGCTGATATGGTATTGAACCCGGATGGTAGGTATGTCACACGCTAAGGAGCAGGCATGAAGGAATCGCTGATTTTGTTGTCGTGGTGGGTACTGTTCGCTGGGACACACATTCTCTTGTCCTCCTCTCGTGTCCGTCCGAAACTCGTGGCACGGTTGGGAGAGCGCCCTTTTCTCGGTCTGTACTCTGTGATCGCGTTTGTGACGCTGATTCCCCTGTTTGTCTACTACTTTCGTCATCCTCATGCTGGTCCCTATTTCTGGCAAACCTTTGGTCCCTATTTGCTTGCGCGAGATGTCAATCTGCTGTTCATGGCGCTCGCTTTTGTCCTCCTCATTGGTGGGCTGGTGTCACGTCCGCCTAGCGCGATGATGGTCAGCGGTACGCCTGAGCCGTATGGACTCACCCGGATTACCCGCCATCCAGTATTGTCTGCTTTTTTTCTCTTTGGTATCGCTCACTGCCTGGTCGCGAATCGTACGCTCGGTGATCTGATCTTCTTTGGCGGGTTTGCGGTGTTTGCCTGGGTAGGAGCCTGGCATCAGGATTTACGTAAAGTGGTTGATATCCCAGGCTACGCCGAGTTCAAAGAAGCAACTTCCTTTCTCCCCTTTGCGGCGATCATCACCAAAAAACAGCCATTCCCGCGCGGCGAGTTGCGCTGGGGAGTAATTTTCATTGCGCTCATTGTGTTTTATGTTGTGCGAGCATTCCACCCCAACCTCTTTGGGGGGGTATTGATGATTCTCTAACAGGTAGGAGCAGGATGAGCGCAGAAACCTTACAGCACGTGTGGGACTGGTTACTCGGTCTGTCGAAGGTTCAGCTTATTTTGCTCGGCGGATCAATCTCGCTGTTGGTCGCCGTCAGTAAAATCATGCGGTTTTTCTTCCTACTGGGACTCCTTGTTATCTTTCTGACAACGTTTCTCCCTGAAATTACCAAACGCTATGAGAACAGCCCGTTGCCAGCGGTGGTGAAGGAACTGGTGCGGAAGGGAGTCGAAGCGACGCAGGATCCGGCTCCGCCTCAGCCTGAGCCCAAGGAATAGTGCGAGTCCATAACTCTTGTTCATTCAGTGATTTCTTTCTGGCACAGTGAGGCAGCTGTTTCTACAAAGGAGGCAGTATGAAACCGACCAGAGATACCCCACTATCCGGCAGTATGGCGCACTACACGAAAGGTGGGGTCGATATCGTCGATCCTCGCGAAAACCTCAAACGGTACGTCTACTCGAACGTCTACGAGATTGGTGCGCGGGCGAAGCCGTATGAAAAACTAGCGGTGGCCAAAAACGGGCCGTATGTCGTTGAATGTCTGGTGGCTGAAGGCTCTATGCCAGAATGGCGACTGCAGCCGCATGATGAATTCCTCCTGTGTCTGGAAGGCGAGGTGCGGATCGATTTCATCGAACCGCGCACCGAGTTGCCACCTGGTGGACACGCCGAGGTGCCTGGGGAAGCAGTCGGGTATATTATCGCGCGCGAGGGGAATTTATGTTTGTTGCCAAAAGGGATGGCATATAAGCTGAGCGCTTTCCGTCGTTCGCTCTTGCTTCAGCAGGCCAAGCAGAGCAAAGATACGGTATTTGCCTGGGAAGAGATTTGTGAGGGGTGGAAGTAAAAAGCAGTCAGCTGTGAGCGGTCAGCTTTTAGCTTGTGGTGCAGGCGTCCCGCCTGCATTGTGAAGGGCAGGCCAGAGGCCCGCACCACAAGAATTGACCAAGTTATTCTTGCCCAGGTCCCTTAAGGTGACCGGAGAGGAAAGTTCGCTAACCGTTTGTGCTGAGCCCTTCGACTGCGCTCAGGACAGGCTTGTCGAAGTACGAATCGACCATTTGGTAGGAGGTGCACTATGGACACGTATCAAGAATTTCAACTCGGCCAGTTCCGTTTTGCGCGCGACGACTATTTTGCGCGTATCTCCTTCCCTACCCAGGCTGGTAAGCAGATGGAACATAAGATTGACATCGATGCATTCCTCAGACCGCTGCAGCGGGATGTTGCCTGGAGCTTCTTCTATGGCATGGTGAAGTTCGACGATGTCTTTGGCACTATCAACCACTACGGCACGGTCGAGGTCTTCGGCGGGAAATATCACAAAACTCTTCGCCAGAGTGGTCTGTGGCACGCGGAGGAACTTGGCCGTGGTGAGGTCGAACGGGTCTTTACCCTCATGCTTGAAGACTGGATCCCCGCCGATTTCGACCCCTTTGCGGCACCACGCGAGACCGGTTCGGCAGTGGGTCCCAAACGGGACGGCAACCCGGCGGCGATCCACCGCAAACGGATCGTAACGACCCGCATTGTCAAACAAGAAGACCGGCAAGATCCAGAGTTCCCGATCAACGAGGCATTCAAAGGCATACCGCTCCACTATGGCGAGATGCACCTCAAGCCGGGTCATGAACACAAGTTTGGTTTGGTAAACCTGTATGAATACCTGGCACGCTCAGACGTGACCTGGAACCCATCGATTGTGTCCATAGTAGAGCACAGCTTATTCTGCCCAACCACCGAGGAGCATAAGCTGCCAGTCAAACATGGGAACGATCGGGTCGAGTGGTTCATTCAATTGAATGGACAGATCGACTGGGAGGTCTGTGACCAGAACACGGGCGAACTCAGAGCCTTCGTGCATATGCGCCCAGGTGACGTCTGTGCTATGCCAGCAGACATTCAGCATCAAGGGGTTGCGCCCGAGCGCTCGATGCTGTTGGTGTGGGAAAATGCGGATCCCCAGATGCCTGAGAAAATCCGTACTGGTACGGTTCCGGGAGATCCAGACAAGATGGTCACCATGAAAGAAGTCTAGAGTCTCCGCAATACAGAAAGGAGAAGATATGAAAGTCGAGCAAAAACTTGCCGAAATGGGTCTCTCGCTGCCGCCAACACCAACCCCGGTCGCCAACTATGTGCCAGCGGTGCAGGTCGGAAACTTGTTGTTCGTTTCTGGCCATGGACCGGGCGTACTCAAAGACGAAAAAATTGAATATATCCGTGGCAAACTGGGGAGAGATCTGGCTGTTGAGCAAGGCTATGATGCTGCCAAGCAGGTGATGCTCAATATCCTGCAGTCGATCAAAGGGGTGATTGGCGACCTTGACAAGGTGCGTCGTATTGTCAAGGTTCTTGGGTTTGTGAACTGTACTGAAGACTTTCCTGACCAGCCGAAAGTGATCAATGGTGCTTCTGACCTGTTAGTCGCGCTCTATGGCGAGCGAGGTCGGCACGCCCGCTCAGCAGTGGGGATGCAGCAACTCCCCTTTGGTATCGCGGTGGAGATCGAGATGGTGGTCGAGGTAGAAGGATAGGAGTGATACAATCGTTGCATGGCTTCACAAGAAATTGCTCAATCATCATCGTTTCTGACAATGCCATCACAAGAAAGCAATGGTTTTGATGCCGCCCTCGGAGGGGCTTCGGTCTTGAGCGGCGACAACGCGGAGTTCGTCGAAGCTCTCTACAATCAATATCTTGCTGATCCGAGTACGGTTGATCCAGAGTGGCGTGAGTACTTCTCGCGTCTTGTCACTGGCCCCCTGTCGGTGCAAACCAATGGCGCGGTAGAATACCCTGCGGTAGTGGCAAACCTTGAGCAGCAAGCGTGGGTGCTGCAACTCATTAATGCCTATCGAGTGCGAGGCCACTTCGAGGCTGACCTCGATCCGTTGAAAATCGCGCCGAAGCGTCTGCACCCGGAACTTGACCCCGGTTATTACGGGTTCAGCAAAGAGGATCTGGACAAGGAATTTGCCGTTGGCCGGCTGTTTGGCATGCCAGCGCTGACCTTGCGCGGTATTCTTTCGACCTTGCGCGAGACGTATTGCGGGACAGTCGGTATTGAATACATGCACATTCAGGACCCGGCGCAGCGACGGTGGATACAGGAGCGGGTCGAGCACAAACGCAGCCGTGAACCGCTGGCGCTCGATGTGAAACGGACCATTCTGAGGCTGCTGTATGCGGCAGAAATGTTCGAGGTCTTCTTACACACCAAGTTTGTTGGTCATAAGCGTTTCTCGCTCGAAGGAGCAGAATGCTTGATCCCTCTCCTCGATACGCTGATCGAACACGGTGCGACACAAGGTGTTGGGGAAGTTGTGCTCGGCATGGCTCACCGTGGCCGTCTCAATATGCTGGCAAACATTCTTGGCAAATCCTTTGAGGAGATCTTTTCTGAATTTGAAGGCCACGTTGACCCAGCCACCATGATGGGCTCGGGCGATGTGAAATACCATTTACGGTTTTCCGCCGATCATGTCACGCGCAATGGCCGGCCGCTTCACTTGACTCTGACGGCAAATCCCAGCCACCTGGAAGCGGTGGATCCGGTCGTCGAGGGCAGGACCCGGGCGAAGCAAGATCGAGCAGGAGACCTCGAACGGGAACGCATCATCCCAATCGTCGTGCATGGCAATGCCGCCCTTGCTGGTCAAGGGGTCGTGAGCGAAACGCTCAACCTGTCGCAACTGCGTGGGTATCGGACTGGCGGGACAATCCATGTGGTGATTAATAATCAGATCGGATTTACCACCGATCCCGAAGACAGCCACTCCGGGCCCTATGCAACGGATGTGATGAAGGCTGTGCAAGCCCCGATCTTTCATGTGAATGGTGATGATCCGGAAGCGGTGGTGCGGGTCGCTACTCTGGCAATGGACTACCGCCAGACGTTCAAACGTGACGTGGTGATCGACATGTTTTGTTATCGACGCCACGGGCACAACGAAGGTGACGAGCCCAGCTTTACCCAGCCGCGTATGTATCGGGCCATCAAGGGACACCCCCACGTCGCCTGGCTCTACCGCGAGCGGTTGCTCGACCGTGGGGAACTCACTGCCGATGAGGTGGAGGCGACGGAGAAAGATTTTCGTGCGCGGTTGCAGACTGCCCTCGATACGGTGAAGAGCAATGCCCCTGCGGCACCGCCAGATATGTTGGGTGGGGCCTGGCAGGGGCTGACGCTTGGGCATACCGGCCATGTCGAGACAGGCGTGCGACGAGAGCTGTTGGAATATATTGCTGGCCGGCTCGCCGCCGTGCCAGAAGATTTCACTCCCAATCCGAAAGTCGCAAAACTGCTGCAAGCACGCACCGAAGCGGTCCTCCACGCTGGCCCAATCGATTGGGGGTTAGCTGAACTCCTTGCCTATAGTTCCTTACTCTGCGACGGGATCCGGGTGCGGATCAGTGGGCAAGACTCTGAACGGGGGACCTTCAGTCATCGCCATGCCGTTCTGGTCGATTACAGCACCGGGAT
>CAZCWX010000428.1:0-5147 GCA_964502465.1 uncultured Enterobacteriaceae bacterium
CGCCTTCGCTCAGACCGGAGTTGGCGGGTGGATCATTGAACTCTATGGCATGGTACAAGTCGAGCCTGGCGCCAATGTCCTCACCCTCGCTGTCAAGGACGAAGAGATCCGTTTTGTGGTCCATGACTTGCGCAGCTCGGATCGGAATTTTACCGTGGCTCGGTTTCTCTCTAATATAAAACACCGTGATCCTGCCTTGTATATCAAGGGCTCCGAGATGATCCTTGACACCCTGCTGAAAGAGAAACCGAGCAAGCGGGCGCTCAAGTTGCAAGGGATGTACTATCCTGACTCCCGCCTCTTTATTGTGAATAGCCTCAAGCCCCACCAAGAAACGACCCCGCGACGCGAGTTCTAGAGGTTGGATTCCCGCCTGTTAGAAGCTCTTGGGAACCGCGCAAGGATGCCTTGAGCAATGCTTGTAACGCAGGCGTCCTCGCTTGCCTGGCTCGGCGCAGGCCAGAGGCCTGCACCACAATAGGAGAATCGTTTTATGCGCGACCCCTGAGGTTACAGCTTTAGTAACAAGCGAGTCTTTTTCCTGCGGCTCAGACGTGGTACAGTCATCCTTGTGGCGATGGAGGTGCGGTCTGTGGAGGATATTCTCCTTCAGGAAGCTGGAGTCTCAGCGAGCATCCTTGCGAAAGCCAAAGAGCGGCTCAAGGATGAGAAAGATCTTGGCGATGCCCTGCGTGAGTGTGGTGCACTCGACGCCACGATGTGGGCAAAGGTGCTGGCCACTTACTACGGCCTTCCCTATAGTGAGACAATCAATCCAGGTGAGCATTACACCGAACTGCTCGCGCGTGTCCCTCTCGCCTTTGCCAAGCACCACCAACTGCTCCCCCTGTCTCGACAAGAGGGTGCCGCAACGGTTGCGGTAGCGGATCCGTGCGAAATTGCCGCGCTTGATGATCTGCGGGTGCTGCTTGGGGTGCCAGTTCAACCGCTGGTTGTTCCCAAGCCACTCCTCCATGAGGCACTCACCCGTGCCTACGATCATGCTTCGCAATCGACTCAAGATCTACTCGATACTTTGGACGAGAAAGCCCTTGACCTCGAAGCAGCAGATTGGCAGGAACCACGCGATCTGCTCGAAGCGAACGACGAGGCGCCGATTCTTCGTCTGGTCAATTCGCTCTTCTACCAGGCGAGCAAAGAACGCGCGAGCGACATTCACATAGAACCCTTCGAGCAGGAACTCGTCATCCGTTTTCGCATTGATGGAATTTTGTATGATACCCTTTCGCCACCGAAAGCCATCCAGCCCCTGCTTGTCTCCCGCATCAAAGTCATGGCTGGGCTAAACATTGCAGAAAAGCGGCTTCCTCAAGATGGTCGCATCCGCCTCAAGGTCGCAGGCAAAGATATCGATATCCGCGTATCCGTGATTCCCACTGCCTTCGGTGAGCGCGTCGTGCTGCGCTTACTCGATCGGGCAACCGCTCTGCTTGGCCTCGAAGAGCTTGGATTGAGCGGGCACAACCTCAATCTGATCTTCCGGCTGATCCGGCAGAGCCATGGCATTGTCCTGGTGACTGGTCCCACTGGTTCGGGGAAGACGACAACCCTGTATGCCGCTTTGAGCAAGATTAACACTAGCGACAAAAATATCATTACGATCGAAGATCCTATTGAGTATCAACTGCGCGGCATCGGCCAGATGCAGGTGAATCCCAAGATTGACCTCACGTTTGCGGCAGGACTCCGTTCAATCCTGCGCCAAGACCCAGACGTGATTATGGTTGGTGAGATTCGTGATGTGGAGACCGCAGAAATTGCCATCCAGGCCGCGCTCACTGGCCATCTCGTTTTCTCAACACTCCACACCAACGATGCGTTTGGCGCGGTCTCGCGCTTGTTAGACATGGGGACTGAGCCGTTTCTGATTTCTTCCTCGCTGCTGGGTGTTATGGCCCAACGCCTCGTCCGGCGTGTGTGTTCGCTTTGTCGGCAGGCGTATGTACCAGAAGAGCGTGAAATCCTCCAGCTTGGCCTGACACCGGAAATGGTAGGAGGGCAGACTTTTTACCGCCCTGGTTCAGGGTGTGAGACGTGTCGGCAGAAAGGGTATCGCGGTCGTACTGGGATCCATGAATTGCTATTGTTCAACGATGAGGTTCGTGCACTGGTCATGCAAAGGGCTGATGCCGCCTCGCTCCGTCGGGCGGCGGTTGGCAAGGGAATGACGACTCTGCGCGACGACGGGGCTGAAAAAATCCTGGCAGGGATGACAACGGTGGAAGAGGTGCTGCGGGTGACGCAGGAGGAACTACTCTGAGAAGTGGTCGGTGACCAGTTGCTAAATCGGACCACACGATTTTGGGACAATGCGTTATTTGCTGAGCTATACTTTTTCCGTTCGCTCTGAGCGTAGCCGCACCAGCGGCGAAGTCGAAGAGCGCGATTGTAGCAGGTGTCCTGGCCTTCGACTTCGCTCCGCTACGCTCAGGCCGAACGGGATGGCCCCAACCGCTGGTGAGGAAGTATACCAATCTTCCGTGGTCTGATTTAGTTGCCAGTTCAGGGACTGACTACTGACTACTAGCCATGCCTATCTACTCATACAAGGGTCTCACCGCCCAGGGGCAGGGGGTGTCTGGAGTGGTCGATGCAGACAGCCCCAAAAGTGCCCGCTTGTCTCTGCGACGGACCGGAATCTTTCCGACAGAGGTTTCCGAGGAACGGCTTGCCGCGACTTCTCTGTCTATGAGTGATACGCGTGGGAGGGTAACCCTTTTCGAGCGAGTATCTGCGCAAGAACTGGCGCTGCTGACCCGACAGTTTGCTACGTTAGCCGGTGCCGGCCTGCCGTTGGTCGAATGCTTGAGTACCTTAATTGAACAGATGGAGCAGCCCTTGCTCAAACGCGTGCTGTCGCATGCGCGTCAACAGGTGCGTGAGGGCCGCTCCTTGGCTGATGCTCTCCGGTCTCACCCGCGCGTTTTTTCCGAGATTTACGTCAACATGGTACGAGCCGGCGAGGAAAGTGGGGCATTGGAAATCGTGCTGTCCAGGTTGGCGGACTACACCGAGGGACAAGCACGGTTGTTACGCACCGTGCAGTCTGCGCTCACTTACCCAGTGTTAATGGTGTTCGTCGCCAGCGCAATTCTTATTTTCCTCCTTGCCTATGTGGTCCCACAAGTAACACGTCTGTTCGGGGAAACTGGCCAGGTGCTCCCATTAACCACACGCATCTTGATTGGCGTCTCGTCTTTTCTCGCGTCCTACTGGTGGAGTTTTCTGTTCCTTGGTGCACTTGCCGCCCTCGTCGGTGTTCGGCTCTTGCGTACCTCAAAGGGGCGAGAGCGGTACGACCAGATGCTGCTCCGGCTCCCTTGGGTTGGGCGCCTACTCCAGCGCTTGAGTGTGGCGCGTTTCGCACGCACGTTGAGCACCCTGTTGACGAGTGGAGTCCCGATTTTAACCGCGCTCAACATTGTCACTACCCTCATGAGCAACGGCCTGCTCCGGCGCGCCGTGGAGGAGGCTCGGACCAGTGTGCAAGAAGGAGACAGCTTGGCTGCACCGCTGAAGCGCAGTGGCCTGTTCCCGGCGTTATTGATCCAGATGATCGCGGTTGGGGAACGCAGCGGCGAACTCGAAACCATGTTGGCCCGTGCGGCAGATGCATACGACGAGGAAGTGACAACGTCCCTTGCGCGCCTGACGAGCCTCCTTGAACCGCTGACTATTCTCATTATGGGTGGAGTGGTACTGTTTATTGTTATGGCAATTTTATTGCCGATCTTTCAATTGAACCAACTTGTGCGTTGAAGAGAGGCGGGGACCTTGCTAAGGTACGCACACAGAGACATGCGGAGGTGCTGGAATGATGAAGCGGCGGATGGTTGGCGTGTTCTCTCTCCCTTCTTGCTTTTCTTTACCGAGACGGCGGCGGCAGGCAAGCGATGCGCCCCCCGCCCGCGCTATCCAAGGATTCACCCTGATCGAGATTATGGTGGTGGTGTTTATTCTTGGCCTTTTGGTGACGCTGGTAGCGCCGAAGATTGTCGGTCGCACGGATGAGGCGCGGCGAACCAAAGCCGCAGCTGATCTGCGAGCGATCGAACAAGCCCTCAATCTCTATAAGCTCGATAATGGTACCTACCCCACTACCGAGCAGGGACTCCAGGCGCTGGTGACCAAGCCTGAATCTGGCATCGTACCGGTGCGTTGGAATCCAGAGGGATATCTGGAGAAGTTGCCAGTTGATCCCTGGGGCACCCCGTATTTGTATCTGAGTAATGGCGAGCGCTATACACTCAGGTCGTTGGGCGCCGACGGCGAAGAAGGAGGGGAGGGGAAGTATGCGGATCTGGATAGCCGTGACTTATAAAAAGGACAGATGGGGAGAAACGGGGAAACGGAGAGACGGGGACGCAAGGCAAAAACAAGGGGTTTCGGTATTCCCCGATTCCCCGACTCCCCGATTCCCCGATGCTGTCACTCCTCCAGTTTGGCGCCTGCCCGCCGACAGAGGCTTTACGTTACTGGAACTGGCAGTGGTGCTGCTGATTATCGGTCTTCTCGTCACAGTGGCAGTACCCCGATTCACCGACCTGACTGGCACGCGGCTTGAATCGAGTGCACGGCGCCTCGCTGCGCTTGTCCGCTATCTCAGCGGCGAGGCTGCTTTTCGTAGTCACCTGTATCGGCTGCACTACGATTTAGACCAACAGTCCTACTGGGTGACAGTCCTCACCACTGCGCAAAATGCGGCCGAGTTCATTACCGATGATGCGCCGCTTTCACGGCCAGTACAGCTCCCACCCTCTATTGTGTTTGCCGATGTGCAAGTCCCTGATGTGGGGCGGGTGAACAGGGGGCAAGTGTATACCCACTTTTATCCGCACGGTTATATCGACCCTACGGTTATTCACTTGCGTGATCAGTCCTCGCGAGTGCTCACCGTCGTCATTCCATCGCTCACGGGAGAAGCCCAGATCTATGAAGGATATGTGGAGCCGTTTCATATGGGTGCGAGGGATTAGGGGTTGGCAGCTGGGACGGAAGAGGCGAGAGGATATCGCAAACCTCAAGGGATGTGTACACGTGTTTAACCATGTCTTAATCCCAGCAGCGTGCGCCATCCGCACGGAAATGAGCAGGAGCAGCACAGGCGGGTGCCTAGCGCACGCTAC
>CAZCWX010000429.1:0-2772 GCA_964502465.1 uncultured Enterobacteriaceae bacterium
GCGCCAATCGCACCGCCAGTCAACGCTCCTTTCTCACGCGTGGTGAGAGGCTGTGAACAACTCGCTGTAGTCAGCAGCAGAGCGCTAGTAATCATGCCGACCATATTTTTATGAAGTAGGGAAAATTTAGCCATGTGCTCCTCCTTATCGGATTCTTCGTTTCTCCGAGAGAACGAACAGTTGTAGCTTTAATTCTCGATCACCACTTCCACTCTCCGATTCTTCGACCGGCCAGCCGGGTTGTCTGTGCCATCTGGATTGGTATTCGGCGCTACCGGGTATCGCTTCCCATAGCCGCGTGTGGTGAGCCGTCGGCTCTCTACCCCTCCGCTCTCCAGCGCTGCAGCGACAGCCTCGGCCCGACGCTCAGAGAGTCCCAGGTTATAGGCATCGCTACCGACCGAGTCGGTGTGCCCCTCGATGGCGACACGTCGGCCTTGGGCCTGGTTATTCAGCAGCTCAGCGATATCCCCCACCTTCGCCCGAGCCAGGCTTGTGAGGTCGGCCCTGCCAAAATCAAACAGCACATCTGGCAGATTGACCACCACCCCCCGTTCAGTCTCGCGTGCCTCAAGGTTTTGGCGCTTGAGTTCTTCCAGTAATGCACGATTGCGTGCCAGTTCCTGTTGTTGGCGTTCGATGACCTGTTGCTGCTCCCGGGCAACCTCCTCACGTTTTTGTAGTTGATCGCCCACGACCGCCCCACCTACCGCGCCCATCGCCCCCCCGATCGCTGCACCAGCACCAGGGCTCCCGGTGGCCGCGCCGACGATGGCGCCAGTAGCCGCCCCTAACCCTGCTCCTGTCAGAGTGCCTTTTTCACGTGTGGTCAGTGGTTGTGAGCATCCTGCCAGGAACGCTACTGCAACGAGGAAAGAAAAACTACGCCACAGAAGAGCCTGTTTCATGATCATTCCTCCTTCTACCTACCTATTATAGTGATCTCAAAATGCTTGCAAAGAAATTGGGAGAACTGCCGTGCTGTTCTGTTAAAAAACAGGCGGAACGTGTATAGACGAGCAAGGACTGAGCCAGGCCAATAGGTAAATTTTTTTGCAAGAATGAGACCTACAGGGCGGGGAAATTTTCCACACATATAACACTTCTGGTGCATTTTTCCCCACTTGAACTTAGGGAGCCCCGGATTTTGTACAGGACGCCTCATTCCTCTCGTCCCCATGAGCTGCTATGCATCCTTGCCTTTCGAGGATTTTCCTTTGCATACGTCGAATGCGCGTATGTTCGTTGCGTGCTTATAGTAGCGGTTGTCCTTTCCTGAGGCTTGCAGTAGGCTCATACACACCCTGTGCTCATAACCAACCGACCGAAAGAGGAGGGAGCGCTGATGTGGTATCAACGAAGACGTGCAGGAGAATGTCACACGTGATGGTTCGTGATGCCAACCCTGCAGTGGAGGACGATGCAAAAAGGCGTCTTGTGGTCGTCTCGAACCGGCTCCCAGCCCTTCCAGAAGCAGACTCCGATGCAGAGACCAGCCCCCAAACCGTAGGAGGGCTCGTCAGCGCTTTGTATCCTGCCTTACTGGAACGAGGGGGGGTATGGTTCGGCTGGAGTGGACGGACCACCCGCCGGCGTGAGCACGCTCCTCCGCATACCCTCCGCAGAGGAGCGATTACGCTGCTCGCAGTCGACCTCTCTGAGGAGGAAGTCAATGATTTCTACACTGGCTTTTGTAACCGCACGCTGTGGCCGCTTTTTCATTGCTTTCCCACCCGTATGCGTTGGCGGAGCGAAGAGTACCGCACGTATCGGCGTATCAACCGCTCCTTTGCCACCCATCTGCGCTCTGTCCTCCAGGCGCACGACATCGTGTGGGTACACGACTATCACTTGATCCCCTTGGGCTCAGAACTGCGCAAGTTGGGATGGCAGGGGAGACTCGGATTCTTTTTGCATACTCCTTTTCCTCCGGTCGATATTTTGACTATCTTGCCCTATGCCATACAACTGCTGGAGGATCTCAGCATGTATGACCTTCTCGGGTTTCACACCCACCGGTATCGCCAGAATTGCGCCGACGCTCTGCGTATGGAGTTAGGAGGAACGTTTGACGGAGAAGTGTATCGACATGGGAAGTCGTCGGTGCGGTTGGGAGCCTACGCGATTGGCACCGATCCCACTACCTTTGAGCGCTGGGCACGAAGCGCACAGGCTGATCTACAAAGCCGACGCCTGCGGCAAAGCGTCCGCGGCCGGCGCATCTTGTTAGGGGTAGACCGGTTGGATTATACCAAAGGCATCGCTGAACGGTTGTCGGCGTTTGAGCGGTTGCTTGAGCGGCATCCACACTGGCGGGGCCGTGTTTCCTTGATCCAAATTTCGGCCCCTTCACGCACGCGAGTGCCGGAGTATATTACGCAGAAACAAGAAGTGGAACAATTGGTTGGCGCCATCAATGGCCGCTTTTCTGAAGGAGATTGGACGCCGGTTCGTTATCTGTACCGTGCGTACAGTCAAGAGGAACTCGCCGCCTTTTACCGCGAAGCCGACGTGTGTATTGTCACACCGTTGCGGGATGGGATGAACCTCGTGGCGAAAGAGTATATCGCTTCGCAGACTGTCAATCCTGGGGTACTGGTGCTGTCGCGGTTTTGCGGAGCCGCTAATGATCTCCGTGAGGCTGTCATCATCAATCCCTACGATATCGACGGAACGGCAGACGCTTTCAAGCAGGCCCTGGAAATGCCTCTGGCCGAGCGCAAGGAGCGCTGGCACGTGCTGCTCGAGCGCGTGCACACCCGTACTGCGCAA
>CAZCWX010000430.1:0-3618 GCA_964502465.1 uncultured Enterobacteriaceae bacterium
AATGCTCATGTGCCGTTGACAAGTCTTTCTTCCCTAGTTTAAGAGGGGGAGCACGCTTTTTTACCACAGGGACAAAGGAGGGAATCAAGTCATGAACGGTCAGGCTTTCGGGCGCTGGCGACTCTGGCTCTGGGTGGTAGCACTTGTCTTGATAGGGGGACTGTGTTCCGGGAACGCTGGTGCAACAGAACCAACCACCCGCATCCGCGACCACCTCTATGCTGCCTATCTGCTGTCTGCAGACGAAGGGTGGGTCATCGGCAGTTTCGGCGCGATCTACTACACAAACGATCGTGGGAAGCAGTGGCAGAAACAAGACAGTGGGGTGGTCGAACCGCTCTATGGTGTGAGTTTCGTGAGTGCAAAAGAAGGCTGGATTTCGGGGAAGTCCGGACTGATTTTACACACTACCGACGGGGGAGCAACCTGGGAAAAACAGATAACCGGGACGACCTACCATCTCTTCAACCTGACCTTCCTTGATAATCAGCGTGGGCTCGCGGTCGGCGACTACGGCATTATCCTGCAAACGACCGATGGGGGGAAGACCTGGCAGGACCGTACACCTGGAGAAGACGTTTTTCTGTACGCCGTTGCCATGCATGAATCTGGCAAAGCCTGGATTGCCGGAGAAATGGGAACGATCCTGGTCAGTGAAGACGGCGGCGAGACCTGGGAAAAACGAGAAACCGGGAGTGAGGCCTCTCTGCTGGGGTTGAGCTTCACTGATGACACTTCGGGGTGCGCAGTGGGGATGGATGGCACTATCCTGCAGAGCAGCGATGGGGGAGCGACGTGGACAGCCTATGAGAGCCCAGTGCAAACCGCTCTCTACAATGTGGCGATCAAAGGCCAAATTGGTTGGGCAGTGGGGGATGAAGGGGTCATTCTCAGTTCGACCGACGGTGGCAAGAACTGGCGTCTGATCGATGCCCCGGTCGAACTCTCGCTGTTCTGGTTAATGGGGATGTCGGTCGTGTCGAATTCGCACGGGGCAACCCACGGCATCCTCACCGGTTCAAATGGCCTGGCGCTTTTTACCGAAGGAACCCAGGTCGATTTTGGGGAGCGCTTTGGCAATCAGAAGTAGGCGTAGCTGTTTGCCATTTCCTGTCCAATGACCACACGATCATAAAGGAGGGCCTTACTCATGCTCCCGCGCAGTTGGATGGAAGCGTACATCAACTTTCTCCTGAAATTTCGCTGGCCGATCGTCATTTTCCTGACCGCGATGACCCTTTTCCTTGGCTACCATGCCGAGCAAATGCGAGTCTACACTAACTTCTTCGACCTGTACCCGCCTGGCCACGAATACATTCAGCTCTATCAAAAGTATCGCCGGATGTTCGGCACTGCCAATGTGCTCATTATGTCCATTGAGGCCAAACAGGGAGATATCTATAACGTCGAGACGGTCAACCAGGTCAACTACGCCACGCTCCAGGTGCTGGAAACGCCTGGGGTGAACCCCTACCAGCTCCTCTCCCTGACGCACCCCAAGATGAAGAACATCAAAATCAGTGGGGCGGTCATCACCGCCTACCCGATCATGTACCCGGGACCGCCTAAGACGGATGAAGATATCAAAGCCATCAAGCAGGCCGTGTACACCAATGAGGGGGTGCATGGATTCTATGTCTCTGAGGACAACACGGCTGCACTCATTACCGCTGGTTTTTGGGAGGAAGGGGTCGATTTCAGCAATTTGTACGAGCGCATGCTGCATGTGCGCGAAACGATCGAAGCCGATGGCAAACACACCGTGTACATCTCGGGCTTTCCCATGCTGTACTCGTGGATCTTCAGTTATATAAACTACATCCTGGCAGTCATCGGCCTGACGACCGTGATTATCTTGCTGATGCTGTGGTTCTATTTCCGCACGTTCACCGGGGTATGGGTGCCGCTCTTTTCCGGATTGCTGAGCTCGGTCTGGGCGTTGGGCTTTGCCGGGTATTTCGGCTTTAATCTGGACCCGTTGGTGTTGGTCGTGCTGGTCTTGATTACGGCTCGCGCGCTCTCCCATTCTGTGCAGTCGATGGAACGCTATCACGAAGAGTATCACCGGCTGCAGGACAAACAAGCAGCGATCATGGCTTCATATCTGAGCCTGTTCAGCCCGGCGCTGGTATCGATCGCTTCGGATGGGCTGGCGATTCTCACCTTAGCCGTGGCCAAAATTCCCCTGATCCAGAAACTTGCCTATGTCTCCAGCTTCTGGATCTTTACCATCTCCATCAGCGTCGTGACACTTCATCCGATCATTCTCTACTTTATTCCGCCACCGCCACAGGATCCCAAGTCTGGCAAGCGTTTTTCTGATCAGTTGTACAATACCATTAACCGTTCCATGGTGAAGATTAGCAGCGGCGGGTACCGCTACGCCGTGATCGGTTCGTTCACTGTGGCGCTGATCGGCGGTATGATCTACGCACAGAAGCTGAAGATTGGTGATGTGTCGATCGGCAAAGCGCTGCTGTATGACGAACATGATTATAACGTTTCGTATGACCATATTAACGAGAAGTTTGTCGGTGCTTCGCAACTCGTCATTCTGGCCGAAGGAGAAGAGGAAGGAGTCATCAAAGACCCGCAGGTGCTAATCATGCTTGAGCGGTTCCAGCGCTACATGGAACAACAAGAGATGGTGGGGGGAAGTATCACGATCACCACCATGGCGCGTCGGCTCTATCAGTTATTCCAGGAAGGTATTCCCAAGTGGGCAATTATTCCCGACAACCCCCGTGATGTGGGAAATATCTTTTACCAGTTTCTCAATACCTTAGGATCGGACGACCTCGACCGCTTTATCGATAAGAATTCACAGAACGCCACCATTACGGTCTTCTACAAAGACTACAACCACGCCACAGTCGTTGGCTCAATCGATATGGCACGGCAGTTTATTGAAGCCAACCCGGTCGAACAGCTAAACTTCCGTCTGGCAGGAGGGTTGTTGGGCATCCTGGCGGCAGTGAACGAAGAGGTGGAGTGGTCGTACCGCTGGAACCTGATTCTGGTGATGGTGACGGTATTCGTCTTGAGCATGTTAACCTATGCGTCGGTCGTCGGGGCGCTGATCGTGATGATTCCGTCGATTGTCGCCCAGCCGCTCTCTGAGGCACTGATGTACGCCATGGGAATCGACGCCAATATCAATTCGTTACCCGTGGCCGCAGTTGGTATCGGTATCGGCATTGATTACGGCTATTACGTGCTCTCTCGTATTGTCGAGGAGTATCAGCGATTTGGTGACCATGACCGGGCGATCGAGGAGGCGCTGATGACCACTGGTCGGGCGATCATGTTTACCGGCTCGACGCTGACCGTGAGCGTCATCTTCTGGATTTTCTTCCCGATGAAGTTCCAGTCGGAGATGGCGATTCTGCTGACGCTGTTGTTGTTCTTCCATGTCGTTGGGGCGCTGGCGTTCATTCCAGGTACAGTGTCCCTCCTTAAGCCACGCTTCCCGTTGCCAACCAAGGTGATGATGGTCATCTTAGCCGCGATTTTCATTCCTGCAGGGATTATGGTGTACACGGACCATGCTGAACTGCTGACCTTAGGGATTCTCGCGCTTGTGGTCGGCATTGGCGAACACTGGTGGGCAACGAGACA
>CAZCWX010000431.1:0-5269 GCA_964502465.1 uncultured Enterobacteriaceae bacterium
GCAATCCAGGCAGGCAAAGGTGAGAAACAAAGAACGTTTCTCGTTGGCGTTCACGGCGGCATTGCGCCGACGCGAACAGCAGCAGTGTGCGAGCAGGTGACTACGGTCTTACCTGTGACCTCGCCTGTCAGAGGGTGAACCCTCGAGGGCGATTCTACCGATTCAAAGCGATGCTCTCGCTAGAATGAGTACTCTATCCCGCCTGATGGAATAAAATCTGACCGCAACCCATCCCGATTGATCGGGACAATCCCCCCAAAGAAAATCGACCCCGACGTTCCCAACGCATACCGTAAGCCAAACGAGAAATCATCCGTGTCGTTGCGCTTAATCCGCTCAGGGAAAATAGGAAAAGAGGGGAAATTCCCAGTCAGGGTGCAGGGTTGCGCCGTCGTACAGGTTTTTGCCGGGCGGTTGATGGTGGAGCCGGCAATAATGGCCTCGGGAGGAATAGGCACTGGAAACCGACCGAACTCACTCCGGCCAATAAAGTCAAACGAAAATCCTAACCGGTCCCAGATCAGAAAGGTCGCGCCTACCGCATAGACAAAACTGCTGCGATCCACATCGTCAGCATTGAAATCGATGCCCACATTGGCATGCGGCTCAAAACGATCCCACATCACCTGGGAAAAATAGAGAAAAGGCGCAACATGCATCTCATCAGTCCCTTGGAAATCATCGACATCACCACTGGGAAAAATCAGATTCAAGCCAAATGCCGCCCCGCCATTATCGGTGCGCCAGAAATGATACTTCGTACGCAGGGAAATATCGCCGATGCCGGTAGAACTCGCCGCCCCTTGTGCCAGCCGGGCAGAAGGGAGTTGGGCCGAGGTAAAGGGGGCCTGGATGAAGGGAAGTTGCAAGAACGTGTCAGGAGTGACGAGCGTGCGATTCCCGTTGGGATCGAAGTAGAAGATGTTGCCGTCTTGATCAACTTGAGAGAGGCGGCCGTTCAAATTCACCGTGCGTCTGACTTCGTTACGCACCCGCACGAAGGTATTGAGGATAGGAATGGCAAGACTCACATCCCAATTTTCCGTAATGCCGTAGCGCACCGAGGGTACGATCACATGCGCCTGCACGTTAATACGGGTGCGCAGTTGGGATAACGAGAAGGGGAACAATACAAGTCCGTCAGGGGACACGGCATCAGGCACGAATAACTCGTTGAGCAGCCCAGGGCTGGAGATATTATCCATACTGTCGCCGTTGAGGGTATCAAAATCGACATACGAGTACCCCACGCCGAAGTTGAGCTGTCCTTTCCCTAAGGTTAACACGCGCTCGCTAAAGAGCGGGCCAGGGACGCCGGTCGAGCGTTCGTAGATGCTCAAGGTGGGATTGAACCGATAGGTAAACGCTGGGGCAACAGATGCCAGAGGGAATTGCTGTGTGACCGATTGTGCCACCGCGGCAGCGATGGCAGGAGCAATAGCTTGGGCTGCTTGAGCGGCGGCAAAGCCTCCGACTTGGCCCCCATCAGGGGTGAAAAATCCCAGCAGACTCGTGCCATCTTGGGTTGTTGTCCCAATACCTTCCACTGTGGGGAAAGCATAGCCTTGCACAAATGCACTTTTCAGGCTACGAGATTCGCTCGGCTTTACCCAGGCGAAGACCAGCGCTTGGATAATCAGAAGGGGGACCCCAACACGCAGATAGCGTACCTGACACTTTTGTCCCACAGTTTCTCCTCCTTATCTGATCTGACGCCGCAATTCAGCCATGTGGCGAGCAAATTGATTGCGGTTAAAGCGTTCGCGGTCCTTCACGTCGTCATAGAGCTTATCAATAGTCCGGTTAATCCCGCCTTGCGCTAAGGTTGGGTTATCCCGGGCCATCGCACTGGCCAGTGCATTAATCGCCATAATCGCTTGCTCAACCGAATGGATCTCAGCGTCAATTAAGTAGGGAACTTCATCAGCGATCGCATCGATAAGCTTTGCTGCCGTCGCATTATCCAGGTCTGCCCGACGAATCCGGGGAATGATTTGCTCCATTGTCTCTGCCAAGCCAGCAGCAGTGGTGGCAACGGTCTCCTGCGGGGTGTTCATGTAGGCAATATAGCGCTCAAGACGTTCGACATAGGTATCGAGCTGACGGCGTTGTTCCGGCGCAAAGGCCGATACTAACACGCGCATCACCGCATAACGAGCCGGATTCCACGCCGGCAGACCCGCCTTAAACTTGTATCCTCGTACCTGTCGCCATTCTCCTTCTCGGAGAGAATGATGACATCCATAGCAATTCATCTCGGCGAATTCTGGCCAATCGTTTGAGCGGGCGCGGCGCGCTAATTGCCGCATCCCTTCTTGGAAGGAGACGACCTGGCCCATCGCCCACACTCGCGCACTCACGAAGTCTTCTCTTTCTTGTTGTTTGCGTTGGTCAGAGAATTGATTCCAATGCGGAGGCATGACGGCACTATAGTTATCCAGCTCAAAGATCAAGTCAGGGTGACCAGCGGCAATGAGCTCATGGTTGACAGTTTTCTGTTTATCCCCCAGGTGACAGGACAAACAGGTTTCTGCCCGCCCTGACAAGTTGCGTAAATCCGTCATGCCAGCCTCGACTGACTGCTCGTGCGTCCAGCCGGATTCGGTATGTTTCGCCAGCCAGCCTCCAGCCGCACCGTGACACGCTTCACACGACACTCCTTCTGCCAAATCGAGTGTTCTCGCCTGGACATCCTGGGGAACAGACAACGCATGGCAATCGAGACAGACTTTGCTTTCATGCGCTTTCTCTTTCAGCTTCATGTTCCGCGCGATGCGCGCAGACAACTCGGTTAACAGCACATTGTAGGCCTGTGTATGGCGATCTTGTTTCAACCAAATGAAATACTCGTCCTGCCGCACCGCATACACGTCACGCGGCTGTACACTGCCATGACAGTTCCCCGACGCACAAGATGCCGGGCCAACATACTGACCGGCCTGTAACGTTGCCGTATCAAGGGCAAAGGGAGGCGCCGCGTCTTCCTGGGCATGTGCCCATGGAGCGAGTATCGTCACTAACACACACGCGGCAAGCACCCTAATAGCAACAATATGAACAGTCTGCTTTTTGCGCATAGCGTTCAACCCCTCATCCGTACAGAGCCGGCAACAAAACCTGCTACTACTTACGAGCGTTCGTCTTTGACTGGTTGACCTTTCACGACTGAATGCCCTCCACCTTGCGGTGGTCCAGGTGGGGTATCGTCCACCCGGTAGACCTCACCATTGCGGAGGTAGAGCCTCTGCATTTCGTGCAAGGTAAATGGCCGGGCACCGATACGGTTAAACACACTGACCTGATTGCCACTTTCATCCACCGCTCGGTCGCGATCCAATCCTTTCGCGACCGCAAGCGCCGGACTGTGGGTGTGGTATGTCGCGATCAATTGCGGAACCGGTCTGGGGCTAAACCCCAGGTATCCCGGTGTCGTCTCTGGCGAAGTGAGCTGAAGGACACGCAGACCGTTCTTGCCATCCGCCACGTAGGCAAAGAGGCTGGCGTTGGTCGATGCCACCTTCACGTCATGCACGTCGTTCAGCTTCCCCTCAGCCGTGTACACCTGATCGATAAAGGGTTGCTCGGGACGTTCAACATCAACAATGACCACGCCTTGGGACCCAGCAGCTACATACGCATAGGTACGGGCGACATAGACTCTCCGTGCACCCCCAATCGGCACACTGGCGACGATTTTTGGGGTGAGGGGGTTGGTTACTTCAATCACTTTTAAGCCTTCCTGGTCAGTGACAAAGGCGTAGCGGAACTGAATGTTGATGCCGGTCGGTTTGCTCAGCCCGGAGACCTCCGCAACAATGCGGGGTTGCAGTGGCTGGTTAAAATCAATGATGACCAGGCCACGATCACAGAGGACATACACATAGTTCCCGGCAATGGCCAGGTTCTCGGCACCGTTTAGTGCGCCATCTGGGTTGAAGGTTAACGCACGTTTGAAGAAATTATTCGCTGGGTCTCGATCCGCCAAAGTGTCTACATTGGTCAGGATCAGTCCTTCGTAGCGGTCAGTAAAGAACGCATAGTGATAGATTGGATGCCAGGGCTGTTCCTGATTCTCAGGCAGCGTCTGTCGGTAGGGTGCGATCGGCATGTTGGTCGGCAGTGCCACCGCAGTAGCGTATGTGCTTCTAACATAGGTCGCTTGCCCGATCGGAGAAACCGGAGCTGTCACAATACGCTCGGAGAAATCTTTATTATCAACATTGGCAATATCGAAGGCTTCCATGCCAGCAGGACCAAGCGCGGTGTAGAGGTATTCACCTCGCTTTTCTACACTGAGGACTTCTCCCCTGCCGCTATGGTGATACACCTCTTTCAGTTCTAGTTCACGCTCCTGATGGCGACGATAATGATCTGGATAGGCCAGTTTATGCAATGAACTGCCAATAACGGCTTGCGGTTCATCCCACTCAGTCACGCCGATAGCCTCAAACCCCTCTTCCCCTTGAGCAACCCAAGCGAATCGGCCCATGAAATTGACAAAGTTGGTGCCCAGGGTCAGCAGTTGCGCCATCCAGGCATTATTATCGTTCGCGGTGGACACATGGCAGTTGGAACAGGTTTGTGTCTCCACCGTGCGAACCGTGTGCGGGAAATGCGGGTTAAATGCCTGGCTGCTGTATCCAGGGGTCGAAATTGGCGGCTGCTGGATATAGAAGCGCTGGCGATTGGTGTTGACCGAACTGAGGACCAGGGCACTGGAAGAACGGACAGGCGCGATGCGATGCTTTTTGGTGGTGCTGTGTACCCCCAGCATCAACACGTCTTCGCGCACAACCTGGGGATTGTACGAGCTGTATTGACGGGTGAACCCCCCTTGATCATGGTAGTTCTCCGCCTTTTGGTTCGCTTCCTGCGGCAGGTGACAGCCGAAACACGAGGTCATCCAGGATGAATGACAGGCAAAGCAGGTCATGGTGTCATTCGCGTGGGCAAGAAGATTGTCTGCCACATCGCCACGTCCCCAGGTTTGACCATCCCGTTGGATGGTTTTCGCCAGACGGGCTTTCTCATTGTATTCAGGGTGTCCCGGAGTGATGGAATCGACGACTTGTTTGACTTCCCACTCGAGATTGGGCTCAAGCATGGAGCGTTGCAGCAGTTTTCCTTCGCGCCAGGCAAAACGGGGTCGTCCGAATGGGGTCGTGCCGACGGTCAGGTCTGTTCCTCCGGGCGGCGCTGCCGGGCCCGAGGTTTTCAGGGTTGCCCGCCCCTTGACTGTGCCGTGGCAATCCTCACAGCCAATCTCAAT
>CAZCWX010000432.1:0-13814 GCA_964502465.1 uncultured Enterobacteriaceae bacterium
GCCTGGGAACGAGGGAATTAGCGAGCAGCCGTAAAAAGCAGTAGGTAGGCCGTTGTCAACAGGCCAACTGTAAGCAAAGCCTCAAAGAGTCCCATGATAGTTCGTCCTTTCTGGAATGAGTGCGACCCTTTAACGGTCGGCTTGGATCTCTCACAGATTCTGAGATTTCCCAACCGTGGCCTAAGGTACACAACGCGTCGGTTCAGGTACAGCCTGCACCGGTTCAGATTACGGTTCAGTTTATGATTCAGATCAATTGGAGTGCTCAGCAGGAGTCGTCGCCTCGCTCCCTATGGTCTTCTTCACCAGAGAATAGCCAACCGCCAGGGCGAAAATGAGTCCGCCAAGCCCGACCAAGAACCGCCAGTTGGCATGATGATAATCAAGCTCGATGATATGGCGGCCAACCGCGATCATCGCCACAACGAGTAATGAAGGTTGCAAAGCGTACACCTGCGGATCGCCCTTGCTCTCCCCAGGTCAGACCCGCCTCGTTGGCTTGTTCCCATACTGTGGTCATATTTTGTTCCTCAACCCGCCGTTAGCGTAATCACCGGCGCCCTCTGCTCACCTTCGGTCTCCGTTAGCGTGAAGAGAAACATGATAAACGAAAAAACCCCTTGGAAGGAAAATCCTTGTCGTCGATCCAGTACCATCCCTGGCGATAGGGCACGGCGGCAAAGGCGTCTGGCGGCGGCGTGGGGGAGCTGAATATCTGGATCAGCGGCGGCACGGCTGATGGCATGCACGCAGGCCCGCAAAACTACATCCGCCGGATAGCCGGCCTGGAGCAAATTGAGAATGGCCGCGGGCGGGATCGGAGCCATCAGATTGCGGGCGAACTGTTCGCCACTCAGCGGCGTGTAGGTGATGGTAGGTTTGTCGCTATACCCTCCCAGAGCCGAAAGGCCCTGCTCCGAACTATGTTCCTCAAACGGATTGACAAACCACGTGATCGATAGGCTGACAGAACTATCCACGGAGTATTGGTTGATTGCCGAGTCTACGTTTAAAAACACCGGCGCGTCGCCGTATCTCATCTTCACCAGATTGAGCAAAGTCTGCGACTTCCAGGAATCAGAAATCGCGGTGACGTAATCGAACCGGTCGCGGACAATAGTGCGGGGGCCTATGCTCGCGCATCCGCTTAAGCCAGTCATGAGCAGGAAGGTCAAAAAGATCGTTGTCGATCGTGTCATGGCCTTATCCAGATCTTGACACGCCAGACATAGAGAACGCCCTGTGGAAGCGCTGTTCCCACTGCATCTCGTTGCGGAGCGCGTCTTGCACAAAGGCGCTGCGACGGAAGAACCAGAACAATATGCGACGAACGAGATGTCCCTGCGTCGTCAAAGGACGCAGAAAGTCAAACAGAAGCACCACCCGCTCGTGTTCAGTGTCGTTCTGCACTGCGTGGGGATAGGTATCGTCGAACAGCAGTGTGCGACCCTCCTGCCAGATACACCGCACGTCACCGACGTCCATGAAGCAGTGTTCCGGCTCTGGCGGAACGATCAGTCCGAGATGGCAGCGCACCAACCCTTTCGTCACGCCGTGGTGGGAGGGAATTGTTTTGCCGGGGGCGAGAATGGAAAAAAAAGCATTCTCAATGCCCGGGACGCGATCGAGCAATCGCGCGGTCTGCGGACAGAGCCGAGCGTTCTGCGCGGAGCGGTAGCCGAAGCCGTAAAACACGAACGCGCGCCATTTATCATCAGGGGAAATACGGTATTGATCTGAGGCAATATCCTGGAATCGCGGTAACGCCTCACGGTGTTGTAAAAGCGTGTCAAGCTCCGTTCGCACCGCCTGCCACTGGGTCTCGAACTCTGCCGCCCAGGGAAAGAATTGTGAATCCAACACCGGCGTCGTCGGGACCAGCGAGTGGCGCACAAAATAGCGATCCAGTGCCCGCAGGGCACGTTTCCCATAACGTCTGACATATTTCTTGCGGCGCTTTCGCCATACGGCTTTCGTCTCTGTCCAGTGCACGGTGAAATCTTCCCTTCTGTGAGCGTTATTTTGTCGGCTTGGGCCGACGCCCTCGGCCAGTCAGGAGCCAATCATAGAGAGAGGGAGGCAATATGCGCCCAAATGCGGCAACAAGGACGAGAGGAAATGGGAAGGCATAGTAGGATTTCTTCACGGCAATCGCGCGAGCCATGCGGCGCGCTGCTTCTTCAACCTCGAGTTGGAACGGTTTCCGCTTTTGCTTGGTTGACGAACGAGTGCGAACAAAACCGGGACAGATGAGCGTGACCGCGATCCCGTGTGGTTTCAAGTCGATGCGCAAACTTTCAATCATGTTTGATAACGCCGCCTTGGCTGCTGAGTAGGCCGCCGCGCTCGGCAAACCGCGATAGGCGGCAAGACTGCTGACCGCCACAATATGCCCCGCGCCTCGCTGCAACATAGTTGGCAACACCGCCTCAATGCAATTCGCGGTTCCTCCGACATTCAAGGCGAAGACGCGCTGCATATGGGCGGCGTTAAATGTTTCTACAAATGTCGGCTCTCCGCCCCCGGCATTGGCAATCAGTCGGTCGATAGGCCCGAACACTGCTTGTATCTCCTCTACCGCGGCGAAGACGCGGGTGTGATCAGTCACGTCGCACGGCACTGCCAAGGCTCGCCCCCCGGCCTGCGCAATTTCCTCAACCAACGTATCGAGGAGTGGTTTTCGTCGCGCGACCGCCGCGATAGTTTCTCCTTGCAAAGCTAGCCGTAGCGCCAGACTCCGTCCAATACCAGAAGAGGCTCCAGTGAGAAAGGTGACTCCCATGTGAGCAGCGCTCTCAGGAAATCATGTGACCAGCGGTCGTTCCGCCGTCACTTGCAGGTCCACCATGCGTTGCATTTGCATTTTTCTACTTGAGATTGAAGGTCGTGAGTATGGTTCGTTTCACGGTTGTTGTTCTCCTGACAGGGTCACTGGATCCACCCCTCTTCCGCGAATCGGGTTTTGAGTTGAGCCGCGATCTCCTTGGCCGTCTGCTCCGCTCTCCCCTCAACCGTACTGCGGCCGCTCGCCTCCCCGTACACCTTCACCCCGCTGCTGACGATGAGCCCCACTGGGTTCCCACTGGCAAGGGCGACGGCCAGCGGCACTGCCGTTCCAGGACCCTTACTGCCACCGGCGTCTACGGAGCCAGAGCCGAGTTTCCGCAGCCCCTGTTCCGTCACTTGGTAGCCTTCAACCATGGTCCTCAACTCAGATGCTCCAGAGCCGAAGCCGATGGCGACGCGCTTGGCGGCACTGCCCTCATCAATCGAAAGGAGGTACCCCCGCTAGCATCGCGCTCTTCGACTTCGCCGCTAGGGCGGCTACGCTCAGAGCGAACGGAAAGAGTATCGCTCAGCAAGTGAGGCACTGTCCCAATGTCGTATGGTTTGATTTAGCCCTGTCGCCATCAGGTTCCACCAGCTTCTGCTTACCTTTTTCATCCTTCATTCTCCCTCGGGTTTTTTTGCTGCTTATGAGGGTACGTAGCGCCTCGATTCAGGTATACCCCTCAGCGGTTCAGATTGCGGTTCAGTTTCTGGTTCAGATGATCACCATTGTTTCAGGCGGGCTAGCACCGTGCATACTGTAGCGAGCATGACGATGGCCTTCCTCGGCGACAGTTGCGTCATGGTGCTCCTCTGGTGGTTTCCACGTGCTTCATTTTGCTCGAAGTCGAATGTGGCGATCTGTTCGGCCGCCGGTACGAAATCCAGCGAGTCTTCCTTGGTCACCTTTTCGACAAATGCGACGATTGCCTTCTTGGGCGCGCCGTCATCCCATGACGGCAGCGGATCTTGCGCAACGGCGGGGTGGCCGCTGGCTTGCAACCGGCAGTCGCTCCGGCTACGCTGTGATCGTGTCGAGATATCCGCAGTCACTAACTTCTGACGATCTGCGCAGGCGGCTGCGTCCGTTTTGTGAGAAGTACCGCATCCGTCGCCTGGAGGTCTTCGGCTCGGCAGCGCGTGGCCAAGCGATGCCCGACAGTGATGTAGACCTGCTAGTGACGTTCGACGAGTCAGCGCCGGTCTCGACTGCCGAGTTGCTGGAGATGGCAGGCGAGGCGGAGGAATTGATCGGACGCCCCGTGGATTTTGTGCTGCGCCCGGCCCTGGAGAAATCGCCAAACCGTTTTGCCCGCGAGCACATTCTGGCCACCGCCGTGTGTTTGTATGGAAGCTGATCAACTCGGCCGGTTGCACGACATCCTGGAGGCCGCACGGCTCATCGGTTCTTACGTCAAGGACACGACGGAAACCGGCTTCCGCGCCGACACGCAAAAACAAGACGCCGTCATCCGCCGTATCGAAATCATAGGGGAGGCCGCAGCGCACCTGACCGAGGCGACCCGTCAGGCCATTCCCGAACTGCCCTTCCGAAAAATGCGCGGCATGCGCAACATTGTGGCGCATGCCTATGCCAACGTGGATTTGAAGATCGTCTGGGAAGTCGCCACCGTGTACGTGCCGGAGGTTTGTGCTGTGTTGGAAAAGTTTTTCCTCGACCGTGAATGATCAGACAACCAGCCGAGGTCCGCGCCCGGCAGCCCCACTTTGGTCAGGCCGGTGCTGATAGGCGACTGGCCAGTGGTGAACGCCGCACGCCCAGCGGTGCAGCTCTGCTGTCCATACCAGTCAGTGAACATCACGCCTTCCTTGGCGAGTCGATCGATGTTGGGTGTCTGGTAGCCCATGATACCGTGGTGATAGACGCTCGGATTGAACCAGCCGATGTCGTCGCCCCAGATAATGAGGATGTTCGGCTTTGACGATTGCGCCTGTTGTGCTTGCGTGGTCACCGGTGCTGACAGCGGGATCGCCCCGGCCATCACAAGCGATCCTACTGCCCACGATATTGCTTTGCGGATGACGGCAACAAATCTGTTGCGCATGTGTACGTACCTGGCGGTCAAGCGTCGGCTGCATTTGAGTGTTCTGCCCGACTCTATGCTTCGACGATGTCTGGTTTCGTGCTTTGGACAAATGCGACTACCTCGTCACGTTCAGCCTGCGGGACTTGAAACGCCTCAAGCGTGGCGTGGAGGTGTCCCAAAAGTGCCGACCAATCGCTTTCACTGATCTTCATTCCTTTATGGGAGGTCTTCATATCTCGTCCGGTGTAGTACAGGGGACCGCCTGCACTTGAACACAGAAAATCAATCAGGAGCTGCTTTTCCCGCTTGACGCCATCCTCTCCTCGATGCTGCCAGAAGCGCGCCAGTTGCGCATCCGCTTGTAAGCGTCGCACCAAGTCATTGGCAACGGCAGCGATGGCGTCATAGCCGCCAAGACGTTCGTAGAGTGTTGTCTTACTCATTGCTTTGTCTCCTTCTGGTGAGAGATGGGCCTACGCCGCGGATCAGATATGCGGTCAAGCGTCGCCTGAATCCGTCTTGTTCGGCAATTCGTCTTCTTCTCCGGTATCCAACCATCTCAGCGCATCCTCGCGAACCCTGAAGACACGGACTTGTTTCGTGCTCTTGGCTTTCAATTCTCTGTACGCTTTATACATGCGACCAAGCTCGTAGTACAAGGGTTTGAACGCTACAATGGCAAACCTGGAGGGAATGCTCGGGGGATCCATGGGTGCGGACAGTTCAGCCAGTTGCCGTATTCGATTCACCGATTCAGTGTCGATGCTGCTGACGTTCGACATGTCTACGATCTCGTTATACCCCACCACGTCAGCACGCCCCCAGACTTCCTGTTGATACTGGAAGACGTCTTCATCCGTCAGCACTCCGTGGGCACGAGCATCGACGAGTCTATGGGTATGATCAATCTGATATGTAATCGGCATGCATCCTCCTTGCCAAACGCCGGGGTGGTGAGTCGTAGCCTGGATCAGATCCGGGGATTCCTATCCTATATTCTTGATTTCGCTTCGTTTTATCCAGGCTACTTCGCAGATAAGGGCTCCGGCTCGGATAGCGGAGGTTATCGCGATTGTAGCGGGCACGGTTCGCCGTCGTCCACATTGGTCTCTCCTCCATGCTCCGCTATGTTAAGCATAACCCCCTCTTTTCATTCAAGAACTTCCTGAACCGACTCTCAGGAAAATGCACCTCAGAATTACCCGATTGACCGTTCTTACATTGTGGTGTGGGCCTCTGGCCTGCACCGAGCCAAGCAGGCGAGGACGCTTGCACCACAAACACGCGCTTGGTTGGTAGAGAGGGTTGATTTCTGGGCATCACTCCACTTTTCGGTGTTACAATACAGCGTGGCAGTTGCCACGATCCGAAGGATACAATACTGATGACCCCGGTTCAGGAATAGAGGCAAGCGGTTCAGATTGTACCGAAAGGTCATTCATATGAGTCAGGAAAGCAGCGCAGAAATCTCAACAGCCGAGGAGCCCGCACTCATCTGCGGGCCGTTCTGTGTCGAGGCGGCTAAGCGGCTGTGGCGAGACGGCCAGTTGGTAGAGATCCGGCCGCGACCCCTAGCGATGCTGCGGAAGCCCAAGTGTTTGACGAACACACCTTCTCTACGCCCCTTGCTTTTGACCACGCCAAAATATTGCAAGACTACTTCGCCTATAAGCGGACTGGTCAGAGGCCACGGTATAGCTAGAGGTCTGCCCTGGAGACTAGAGCAAAAGAGAGGACGGCAGGAAACGCAGTAAAGTCCGGTATTTCGTCTGAAGTGATCTTGCCTAGTTTGCTTGTTCTTGCCTGCTGTAACCTTTTCTAACCTGTCTGCAACTAGATATAAGAAGCTCAACATCGGCATCGGCCGAAAGGGAATCTCATGATCGTGCGCGCCTTCGAGCACCTTTGGTTCGGAGGGTGAGGCATCCTCACCCTCCGGTTATACAAGGGATACGGTGCCTACTGGGTTGGTACGGGCAACTGCTGCCCAGCGCGAGCCATATACATGACTGTACGCGGCATGCTACTTCCATCATCGATGTGCTGGTAGAACACTTCGGTCTCGAAAGAGAGAACGAAGGGAAAGGTATTGATGAATCCTTCCTGTGCGACTTCACTCTCGTGACTCACCTCCACCTGGCACAGCGTGGTCCGACAGTCTGCCGCAAGGAGACGTGAAGCATCGAAGGCAGCACTCGTGAGAGCTTGAGCGATGGAGGTCTCGGTGTCGCGACTCCAGGTCGGGTCGTCAGACTCTTGCCAGAAATGTGTCTCAACGTGCGCGAGGAGATTCTGCGCTCGCTCCCCCTCCGAGCCGTCCGGCGGCACCGCTGAACCGTCGATTTGCTCTCCGTATGCGAAACGGTCGTCTCGGAGCAACTCTGCACCCAGCTCAGCTCGAAGATCACGTTGTGTCACTTCGAGCTGGGAGAGCCGATCTTGCAGCAACGACAAGCTGGGCTGGAGATTCTCCACGCGGGCGAGACGGTTCCGCAATGCTACTAACTCCTGGTGAAAACTGCGGAGAACCTTGTCGTTTCCAGGTTGCTCTATCCTGGAGCCGACTCGGTCTCGGCGGTTCCCTTCCTCAGGATCTGTAAAGAGCTGAGTCCCGGCCCAGAGTACCGCCACGATTCCCACGATGACCCACGTTCTTTTCGACAGACTGTTCATACCGTTTCCTCCTTCCCGTAGCCTATGGCTCCTGGATGAGGTAGGTAGCGATGTAGGAAGGTTGGTTAACATCCTGCATCGGAGGCAGCTGGCAGACCAGCGTATACGTACCCCAGTCGGACTCAGTCGGGATGTTGAACGTCAAGGTCTGAAACCCCTCACCTGCTGTGCTTTGGTTTTGTGACCATACCGTTGTTCCGTCTAAGTCTCGACTATATGCCACACAGGTAATGTTTTGGGTATCATGCCGATCTCTGACACGGACGGCGAGCCGTTGCCACGGCTGAGTGACGTTGTCTCGGACAATGGGGCACACCGCGCTTTGCGTTGAGGCCGTGCGGTTAGCAAGCACCGAGCTACTATAATACAAATTTTGGCTACTGCCACTCGCCTGACACAGTGATCCCGGAAACGTCTTCGCGTCCTGCGCCTCCGCACCAGACGTTCCTCCAAGACACAGGACAAACGCCGTCAGGACACCGAGGCTCTTTTTCCCAAACCATCGCTGACTGTCAGGGCGGGAAGTGTGTTGATGACTGCGGAAAATCGACAGAAAATGCATGGTGTTCTCCTTTCGCAGGTTTATTTTCCTATAGAGTAACCTGGATGAAATTTGGGACTCTCTTAACGCCAATTGCACGGCTCCACATTCCTGCACGTCTCTGCGTCGCCTAACAACAACTGGCATTTGCCAGATTCATCCGCGCCGTAGCAAAACACGGGATCGCGTTGGGGGAGAAACTGCACAGTCACGCCCCAGTTGCACGGTTCCACGTTCTTACACATCTCGGCAGTCCCTAAGAAGAGTTGACACCGGCCGAACTCGTCGGCCCCGTAGCAGAATGTCGGGTCCTGCAGCGGAACAAACTGGGCAGACTTCTCCCAATTGCACGGTTCGACATTTTGACAGGTTTCGGCATTTCCGGCCAACAGGCGACATTTACCGAATTGATCAGCGCCATAGCAAAAGACCGGCTCTTGAAAAGCGGGAACAAACGGAATGCCATCCGCAGTCTGGGCACCCACGGTCCCACCACCCAGAGTAAGACCGATCAAGAGGGCCACTACCGTGAGCATTGTCGCATATCTGATATGCTTCATCGTTATACCTCTACTATCCAGCAAGTTTTTGTTTTACGGAGTTGATGTTATTGGCTATCCCTCCTGGCACCCGTGCAAAACCGGAGAACTTCTCAGTGCTGTTCTTGCCCGAGCCCTCGGTAGCCGCTCGATACCACCATCTCGCTCTGTTAGGTCATTGCTCTTTCCTCCTTTCTTGGGTCAGATCGCGTCATTGTTCGTTCCTCCTTTTTGTTTTTGTTAGAAGGTACGGGGAAGGAGCGATCGAAGATGTAAAAGTTTCTGCCTTTCCGGTAAGTTTCTGGTAAATTTTCGGTAAGCGTATGGAGTCACCAAAACACGTCACTTTCGGTCCTTTTCGGCTAGACTTGGCGAACGAATGTCTATGGCATGGGCAGCAGAGGGTTCCGCTCAAGCCGAAGGCGTTCTCAGTGCTGCGGCACCTGATAGAACACGCAGATCGGCTGGTGACCAAAGAGGAGTTGCTCGAGACTCTGTGGTCCGATGTCCGTGTAAGTGAAGCAGTAGTAAAGGTGTGTATCCGAGAGATCCGCGAGGCACTGGGCGACCAGGCGAAAAATCCGCAGTTCATAGAAACCGCTCACAAGCGAGGATATCGATGGATCGCGGAGGTCAGTAGCCAGAGGTCAGTAGCCAATAGCCAGCATGCAGTAGTCAGTAGTCAGAAATGTGAACCAACACCTAACACCCAGTACCCAACCCCCAAGCTGGTAGGCCGGGAGACAGAGCTGAGGCAGTTGCTCCGGTGGCTGGAGAAGGCTCTGCGTGGCGAGCGACAGATGGTGTTCGTGACCGGGGAAGCGGGCATCGGCAAAACAGCCGTGGTCAACGCGTTTCTCAGACAACTGGCGGCGCGAGACGACCTGTGGGTGGCACGGGGACAGTGTTTGGAACAATACGGCGCGGGGGAAGCGTACCTGCCCGTGCTGACAGCCTTCGGGCAGCTGTGCCGCGAGCCGGAAGGGGAGCGAGTGAAAGAAGTCCTCGGGCACTATGCCCCGACCTGGTTAGTGCAGCTTCCCGCGCTGCTCAGTACAGCAGAGCTCGAAGCGCTACAGCGCCGAGTGGTCGGGGCCACCCGCGAGCGTATGCTACGGGAGATGGCCGAAGCGATCGAAGCGCTGACGATCGACAGAGGCGTGATCCTGTGGATCGATGACCTGCAGTGGAGCGACTACTCGACGCTGGACTTGATTGCCGCGCTGGCGCGGCGCTCCCAGCCGGCGCGCTTACTTATGCTGGGCGCGTATCGCCCGGTGGATGTCATCGTCCAGGAGCATCCCCTCAAGCTGGTCAAACAAGACTTACAGCTGCACGGGCAGTGTGCGGAGTTATCCCTGGAACTGCTGGTTGAAACGGCAGTGCAGGAATATTTCGCCGTACGGTTTGCTGGCCCCACCGAGTGGGCTGCCCCTCTCCAAGACCTTGCCCGCCTCATTCATCGCCGTACGCAGGGCAATCCCCTCTTCGTGGTGAGCGTAGCAGATGAGCTAGTGAGGCGGGACGTGATCATAGAGCGATATGGACAGTGGGAAATGGCGCGACAGATGGAAGAAGTGGTGGTCCCGGCTGGGATCCGGCAATTCATCGAGCAACAGGTGGAACAGCTCAGTACCGACGTGCAGCGGGTGCTCGAAGCGGCAAGTATAGCAGGAATGGAGTTCTCGGCTGCGGCTGTGGCAGCAGGAGTGGATACAGAGGTGGGGGAGATCGAAACAAAATGTGAAGAATTGGCTAGACGGCAGCAATTTCTCCAGACCAGTGGCCCCGGCGAATGGCCCGATGGGACGACTGCGGCTCGTTACCGGTTCATTCACGCCCTGTATCAGCAAGTGGTATATGAGCGGGTGCCGGCGGGCCGGTGTGTCAGCTTCCATCGGCGGATCGGCGAGCGACTCGAAGTCGCGTATGGGGGCCGCACCACAGAGATAGCAGCAGAACTCGCGGTACATTTTGAGCGGGGGCGAGATTACCCGCGCGCCGTGCAGTATCGGTGGCAAGCTGGAGAGAATGCCACGAAACGGCATGCCCACCAAGAAGCGATTGGGCATTTCACACAAGGCCTGGAAGCACTGACAGCCTTGCCCGACACTTCAGAGCGTGCCCAGCAAGAACTTTTATTTAACATTACCTTAGGAAATTCGCTTATCGCTACCAAGGGCTGGGCGGCGCCAGAGGTGGAGAAAACGTACGTCCGAGCGCGAGAGCTGTGCGAGCAGATAGGTGAAACCCCGCAGCTCTTCCCGGCGTTAGCGGGTTTGTATCGGTTTTATGTTGTGCGGGGGCAGTATCAAACGGGACACGAGCTGGCGGAGCAGCTCCTGCATATCGCCCAAAGCGTCCAGGACCCTACTTTGCTGATGGCGGCCTATGGGACGCTCGGATATGTGTTGTTCTTGCGCGGGGAGCTGGTCTCAGCCCGGGAGCACATGGAGCAATGTATTGCCCTCTATGACTTTCAGCAACATCGCTTCTTTGCCTTTGTGTATGGGGACGATCCTGGCATCGTGTCGTTATCCTTTGCCGCCTGGGCCTTATGGTTCTGTGGATATCCAGACCAAGCACTGACGAGGAGCCACGAGGCGTTAGCGTTCGCTCAGGAACTCGCTCATCCACATGTCCTCACGACGATTCGAGGCCTTGCCGCTCAGCTGTATCGCTTTCGCCGAGAAGGGCAGGCAGTGCAAGAACACGCAGAAGCCGCTCTGACGCTCGCGATGCAGCAGGGAGCTGTGGTGTGGGAGGTGGTGGGTACGATCTTGCGAGGGTGGGCACTTGCCGAGCAAGGACAGGTCGAGGAGGGCATTGCCCATCTGCGCCAGGGATTGGCTGCTTATCGGGGTACAGGGACAGAGGCGGAACGGCCACATTATCTTGCCCTGCTGGCCGAGGCATATGGGAAAGCGGGGCAAACTGAAGAAGGGTTAACACTGCTGGATGAGGCGTTGGCTGAAGTAGACAAAAGCGGAGAACGATTCTACGAGGCGGAGTTGTATCGGCTATATGGGGAGCTCACGCTTCAATCGTGCATCTCGTGTCCCGTGTCCGGCGTCTCCAACCCCCAACCCCTAACCCTCGACACCCTCGCGAAGGCGGAAACGTGTTTTCAGAAGGCCATCGAGATTGCCCGCCAGCAGAGAGCCAAGTCATTAGAACTGCGGGCGGTGATGAGCCTGGCTCGCTTCTGGCAGCAACGAGGCAAGAAGGAAGAGGCTCGCCAGAGATTGGCAGAGATTTACGGTTGGTTCACTGAGGGGTTTGACACGGCAGACCTCAAAGAGGCCCATATACTGCTAGAAACGTTGGCCTGAAACTCAGGAGCACGGCGTAGCGAGAAGAGGAACAAACAACCATCGCCTCGACCAGATCTGCGGTCGGCGGCACAGCTGAACCGTCAAGTCCAACTTCGTTCAAAAAAGAGTTCGACCGCTACATGGTAGTTGTAAACACCAATCCCTTTGGAACTGAGACGCATTAGGATCCCCCGGTATGTTTCCTGATCTCTACGCACCCTGAAGCCATAGAGTCAAGGGTTGGGGAACAGAATAGTTAGAGAACTCAACTCAACAGAAGGTGAAGGGAAAAAGCGATTTCGCACCGGCACTGTTGTCAAGTGTTTTCGGGGAGCCAGGAGAAATGCGCTGCGACAACAAGCCATTCCTGATCTGTTTTTGTAAAAGTGAGAGTATAGCACCCTACAGGAATCTGCATTGGTGCCCCCTTCGGTTTAACCGACAACGCGAAGTGTCCCCAGGAAACTCCGGTAGAAGTGTTGACACGGAAATGGGGATTGATCGGTGTGAAGGTTACGTTGTCATAGTCACTAAAGAACGACTGATAGACTTTTTTGAACGCAACTTTTCCGTCCACCGCGGTGGGCGAGAAGGCCCCTGTTTGCACGATACCCTCATGCACTGAGGCAACCAGGGCATCAAGGTCGTTTGCGTTGAATGCATCCACTAACCGTTGGAACACGACTCTGAGACCAGTAACATCTTCCATAAAGTCCCCCTTTTTGTCCTTTTATCGTTGCCAGCCCCACTGTTCGCGTTTATCCCAGCAATACTCCATGCGCCGGACAGGATGACCATGCTTGAGTTTGCTGCCAATCAGATAGGCATCAATGGCAGCCACGACCATACAAATCACCCACGCTCCTCCTGCCGTAATCAGGGCGCAGAAAAAGGCCAACCCTAGAAGGGTGAACCCTTTCTTACACTGGCCGAGATACATTTGTCCAAGCCCGGGCAGAAAAAAACTCAGGGCTCCAGCATCGAGAGGGCCTTTGGGCGGAATTGAGGGCTGCACCCACCCTGCTTCTGGCGAACTGCTCTGTGGAGTAAGTTTCGGTATCGACGGGAGGCCCAGAATCTCTTTGATTGCCCTTAAGAGCTTATCGAATTCGGGATGAGGTCCCGTTTCTTGCCAATTAACGAGCCGCGCTGCTTGAATGCGTCGAAATTCCAGCGGAATGCGGACATCGTCGATCAGCACTGGCACGAGGACTTCGCGCTGTGCTCCCTCCGATGCTTCGGCTTTTACCCACCTGGATGACACAGCGGCCTGAGACCACAAGACGACAACACAGCGTGCCGCATTTAACTCTTCCTCGACGACCTGATCGAAGGTTTTTCCGGGAGGAATCTGCCGATCCCACCACACCGACCACCCCTGGCGCTCCAGTGCTGTAGCGAGTTGCTGTGCTCTCGCCCTATCTACACTTGCGTAGCTGATAAAGATGTCACTCATTGCTCTCCTCCAACAAGAGGACGGGTGTATCGAAGCCGTTGCGATGTGTTCCCCCCTCTGACCGATATGTAGAGCAACCCCTGTGCCACAACCACGAGGGAGCAGCAGGTGGCAATTTGAAAGAGAATTCAACTGCTTGGACAAAGATTGAGGGAGAAAAATGACCTGGCTCGGTTATCTTATTTTGGAATGCTCAATGCCATCTTGAGATAACCTGCCAGGTCGATTTTCGTTACTGAGGTGTACGCCCGGCATGGGCGTGAGTGTGGGGTGCAAGTCCCCTGTAGGAAGTTCACCTTCATGCATTGCAAGATACCTGAAGACAACGACGAGTCCAAGGCAAGGGCGTCGCCGCGAGGCGAGGTCTGCAGGAAGCCGGCGACCGCGTTGCGAGGCGAGGAACACGAACGGCAG
>CAZCWX010000433.1:0-2923 GCA_964502465.1 uncultured Enterobacteriaceae bacterium
TGCTGCCCACGCCGAAATCATCGCCAATGGACTATTAACCGTGGTATGTCTGCCTCACTCCCGGACAGCGACTGTAGCAGATCGCTTGCAGCCCGAACTCGGCGGACCAGGGTATAAGAACCTACTCGTATATTCTCCAGATCAGGTGAACTTTTTCGGCTCCGGGAAACTTGTTCTGGTATTAGATGAGCAGTTCCCAGGCGGTTGGTATGGAGGAGCATTGCCAACAAGAGGATTTTGGGGGCACAGTGCGCCAATCCCAGATGTCTTGCCTGTCTTGTTGAGTTGCATTGACAAGGTTGCGTGAACACTACTCATGCCCTGCACGGCAAGGCGAAGAAACTCATCTACCGCTCGCCGGTGACGGGTGATGTCGTCATCTTTGACCATGATCCGTTTTGAAAAAAGCGATCAGCAGTCAGCAAAACAGCAATCAGCCCTCAGCAGTCAGCCAGAAAAAGGGGAAATAGGAAACATGCCTAGACCAGCAAAGAAGGCAAATGAGAAATCCATCATGACCTTGCAAGAGTGGTTGCGGGAAACGCGGCAAGTCCGGGCGCAACTGCCCAAGACCAGTGATTCGGTGGAAATTCTTCAGCTTTAGCGGTCAGCTATCAGCGATCAGCTGCAGAAAGAGGAAAGACACCCAGATCAGCAAAGGTAGTATCGAGCAACGCAATGCCAAAAGCAGGGAGGCAGTTCCGATGGTCTACACAGGCGGTGGAAGTGGCAAAGGCGGCAACACTACCTAGTGATATTGCCGCTAAAGGCATTCATGAAGAGTCCTGAGGAAAAACGTGGCAGACAAGGCGGCGGAGCGGATTAAATTTGAGACAGAGCTGCTCCGGCTGATCGTTTTGTTAGAGGATACAACATGACCCCAACTGAATGGCTTGCTGCTGGTATGGGAGTCGTTCTGCTGGTCGCCGTCCTCGTTTTCGCGGTGGCTATCACGAGACATTAAGTCGTATGACAAGCCAACTACAGCAAGCACGCAGCGGCACTCTCTTTGCCGCCGTCATCGACAGCAAAAATCTCCTCGCTGCCTGGGAGAAAGTGGAGGAGAATGCCGGTGCGCCGGGTGTCGATGGCATCTCGATCGTTGTCTTTGGCCTCACTCTCGGAGAGGAGCTTGCTCGACTGCAGAAGGCGCTGCGGAACCACACCTATCGACCACAACCGCTGCTGCGGGTCTGGATGAATAAACCACACGGCGGACAACGTGCGCTGGCTATCCCGACCGTCCGCGATCGTGTCGTGCAAACCGCGGTGGCTTTGGCGATCACCCCTATTTTGGAAGCCGAGTTCGAGGAGGTCAGCTTTGGCTACCGCCCTCGCCGCGCACGCAGGAAAGGAAGGCAAAGACAGCGAAAGGGACAGAGCGAAAAACAGGAACAGGAACACCACTGGCTGGGCCGCTCAGCAAAGCGTTAGAAAAAGCAGAAAAAACGGTATTGGACTTTCCGGTCATCGCCGAGCGGGCGGAAGCGCAAGCCCCGCGTACTGCGACAAGCCCAGCCCAAACGGTTGAAGCGCAGACCATCGGAGTGCTGACGGATCCTGTCCCAAGCCAGGTGAAAGATTCCTCACAGCCTGTTGAAGAACAGCCGCCCCGTGCTTCGACCCTTCGACAAACTCAGGGCTCAACACGAACGGATTCCGAAGGACTCGGACAGGGAGAGGCGGAAGCAGAATCTGTCCCCACATCCCGGCGGGTACAAGTGCCGTTCAGACGCACGTTATACATTCAAGAGCAGGGCAGCGTGCTGGCACGCGAGGATGAGCGGCTGGTCGTCAAGAAGGAAAAAGAGATCCTCCTGGAAGTGCCAGCAGCGAAGATCGACCAGATCTTTGTTTTCGGCAACTGTACGATTACCACTCCGGCCATGACCTATTGCCTGAAAGAAGATATTCCCATCATCCTGTTCTCCTCGCGTGGGAATTACTACGGCATTATTGATTCGCCGTTGGGCGATAATGTCAGCCTCCACCGGCAACAGTTCGCTCGCGTTGCTGACCCGGCATTTTGTCTGGCTACGGCGAAAGCAATCATCGAGACGAAGCTCCACAACTCTCGGCTGCTTCTGCAACGCCACCAGCGGCGCAAGCAGCTCCCTGCTGTGGCGACGGCGATTGACCGCTTGGGCGAGATCAGTATGAGACTGCCGCAAGCCACCACACTAGAAGAAGCCAACGGCTATGAGGGCGCAGGGGCAGCACAATATTTTGCGGCGTTGGGCCAGCTTGTTGACTCAGCCTTTCAATTTTCCCGCCGCACCCGCCAGCCGCCGACCGATCCATTTAACAGCCTGTTAAGCCTGGGCTACACATTGCTCTTTTACAACCTGTATGCGCTGATTACCGCTCGTGGGCTGCACCCCTATGTTGGCCATTTACATCTCATGCGCGACCGTCATCCCGCGCTTGCGTCCGATCTTATTGAAGAGTTTCGTGCGCCTATTGTGGATTCACTGGTCTTATACATAGTGAACAGCAAGATCATGAAGCCAACAGATTTTTCACGCTTACCGAACGGTCCCTGCTTGCTCAGCAATGAAGCCCGCAAGACCTTCCTGCGTTTCTTCGAGCAGAAGATGGCAACCCAGATCACCCACCCCCATACGGGCACAGTCGCGGATTACCGGCGGTGCCTGGATCTGCAGGTCTGCCACATGGTCGAGTGGATTCGCGGCGAGGTCACTGCCTATCAACCAATGAGGATGCGTTGAGAAAGAAGAGCCGTCAGCTATTAGCGATCAGTTTCAGACGGCGGACAGAGCGGCCATCAACTGAGCTTGAATATAACCGGCTGCTCTCCCACGCTCTTGGCTTCCTGAAAGGTTCAGACTATGAACAACTTGCTAAAGAAGTCACCGAGGTGAAATGCAGGCTCACATTCTTCATCCAAAAGCTGACTGCTGAG
>CAZCWX010000434.1:0-11913 GCA_964502465.1 uncultured Enterobacteriaceae bacterium
CAGGTTCTTCGGGACCGATGACATCCCTTTCAGTATCACCACCAGCACGGCGCCCGGCGGGGTGTTTCGTTCGTATCAGAGCTTCTCCCAGGCATCTGTCGAGAACAGCGATTCCCGCGTCTGGCTCGGCGCCCACTTCCGCACTGCCTGCAGACACGGCATGAACCAGGGCAAGCAAGTGGCTCATTTCGTCAGGAATCATTTCCTGCGCCCCCTCCGCAAGCAGCGGCAGGGAGCTAAGGGGAGAATGCCTTGAATTCATGGGAGAAGTCGCAGTCTCCTCTTCGTAGTAGGACGGCATGAGTGTTACGGCCGCTGCTATCTTCCTCTTCGCCAGACAGCAGGAAGGGGTGTTTTCGCGGGTGCGATCTGCAATCTTGGGCAGGGCGAATCTGGTATGCGCCCTGCTCCTCACCACCACCGGGTGAGTACAAGGACATTGGTCACAACTTGTGGTGCCGAACGTCCTCGCCTGCAGTGTGTAGGGCAGGCCAGAGGCCTGCACCACAAAATATGAGAACGCCCTTGCAATTCTACCACAACAGTTGCGAGGCCAGGCGTGCGCCTGCGGCCATGGCCTGTAACTTTGCCCAGGTAATTTTCGGATCAACCGTGTCCAAGCCGGCAAACGTCGCAAACCCGCAGTCTGTCCCTGCAATCACGTTCTCTCGCCCCACTACTTGGGCAAACTTGCAGAGACGCTCCGCTACCAGTTCTGGATGCTCAATGTAGTTGGTCGTCGAATCGAGCACGCCTGGAATCAAGATCTTCTCTGGTGGCAGCGTAAACTCCTGGAACACTTTCCACTCATGCTCGTGGCGGGGATTGGCCGCCTCAAAAGAAATAGCAGATGGTCGTGCTTTCAACACAATATCGACAATCTCCCGCAACGGCACATCCCGGTGGTGCGGCCCCTCATAGTTTCCCCAGCAGAGGTGGAGCCGCAGCCGGTCTGGTGGAATATCAGCCAGGGCGTGATTCAGGGCTTCGACATGCAGTTCAGCCTTTTTGCGAAACTCCTCCAGACTGTCATCAGCAAACTGAATATGCCGACCCATCGCCAAGTCTGGGCAGTCTACCTGCAAGAGAAAACCAGCCTGGTGAATGGCATCATATTCCACCTTCATGGCGTCGGCCAAAGCCGCCAGATAGGCATCATGATTCGGGTAGTAATCATTTTTGAGGAATAGCGAAATCACTCCGGGAGAAGCCGCGCTCATGAACACTTCCTCCGGTTGCACTCCCTGCAATGCAGCTTTCAGGTTCTCAATATCTGTTTGTAACGCTGCCTTCTCTTTATAGGTAATCGGACCAGTACAAGCCGGGCGCTTCATGCCAGCGACACGGAAGACGCTCCGCGCATACACGGGGAATTCCAGGACATCTGCGGCCCGCAGTGGACCAGCTTCCCCCCCGAACCCGGTCAGCCGATCTTTGACGTAGGTCGAGTAGCCAATCTTACTCACCTCACCATCGTTCACGATATCGATACCACATTCGACCTGCTGGCGGACGACCTCAGCCGTTGCTTCTCGTACTCGCTGCTCAAAAACTGCCTGATCCGTTAGTTCACCCTTATCTCTGGCGTACAGCATCGCCACCAAGTCTTCTGGCCGCGGTAAGCTGCCGGTGTGAGTCGTTAGGATGCGTTCTGTGCTGCGTTTCATGAGAGATCCCTCCTTTCTTTTGGCTAAGAAAATCTCGCATTGGACAAACAGAAGAAAAGCCGACCGCTAACTGCTGACAGCTGAAAGCTCCTTAAATCAACGAGCGTGATTGACAACCATCCACGTTAATACATGCCCCCGATACCCACCGTGCTCGCTCCGATGCCAGGAACACCACCACGTCTGCTACTTCCTCTGGTGTGCCGAAACGACCGAAAGGTAGTTCCGCCTTGACGAACGCAGCGATTGCATCAGGATTCTCTTTCTGCCGCCGCTCCCATGAGCCACCAGGAAACAAGATCGATCCCGGTGCGACACTGTTCACGCGAATCCCCTGCGGTGCCAGCTCACGGGCCATTTCTTTAGAGAGACTGATGAGCGCCGCTTTCGCTGCATTATACGTCATGGGGCCACCCCACTCACGGCCATAGATCGAAGCGATGTTAATCACACAGCCACTTTTCTGTTGTTGCATCAGCGGGACGACGAGCCGACAGAGATCAAGCGCCGAAAAGAAATTAAGAGCAAATCCACTACGCCAGTCCTCACTGGATACGGATAAATTGCCACCAGGCCGCGACCCACCAACATTGTTGACCATAATATCGATCCGGCCAAAATGCTTCTGTGTCTCTTCAACCCATCGCCGTGCGTCATTTTCCTGAGTCACGTCTATAGTGAACGTTACGGCTTCCGCACCACGCTCCTGGACCTCTTGCCCTACCCGCGCGAGAGTGTCCTGACCACGCGCACACACACTGAGACGGCACCCTTCGTCCGCCAACCCAAGGGCAATTGCCCGTCCGATCCCACGGCTTGCACCGCTCACCATCGCGACTTTCCCTTTGAGTCCGAGGTTCATATTTTCCTCCGTTACCAGCGCTCAGCTTTCAGCGTTCAGCAGTCAGCCAAACCAGCAGGCTACAGGCTAAAGGCCACAGGCTTTAGAGAAAGATCCTTGAGCCTCATGCTTGTAGCCTCAAGCCTATTCCCGTTTTGCTGATAGCTGACAGCTAATAGCGAAAAACTACACACCTTGCCAGAGTCATAGCTCTCCGGTTAGATTAGGCAGCTCTGGGCAAAGGAGGCAACCATGCCAGACCACTTCGTGTTGGAAAAAGATGGGCGGATCGCGACATTGACATTTAACCGACCGGAGAAGCGGAACCCGCTCAATGAGGAGATCGCTCTGGAGTTAGAAAGCCTGCTGCATCAGGTGCGAGACGATAAGGAGGTGCGCGTCTTCATCTTCACTGGCACAGGCAACACCTTCTCTGCCGGGGCCGACTTGTCTCAAGTGAAAGGAGTGACCGATCCGCAGGAGCGTCAGCGGATCTTTGCCCCGTTAGGAAAACGACGCGCCCGGCTGATCGGACGCGTGTTGCATACCCTGGTGCATTTGGAGCAAGTGACCATTGCGGCGATCAACGGGTATGCCATCGGCGGAGGGTGGGCCCTGGTGTTAGGGTGTGACTTCCGCATCGCCGTGGAAGGAGCGGAGTTTTGGTTCCCCGAAGTGGACTTAGGCGTTCCCTTAAGTCCCCCTTCTACCGCGCTGCTCGCCGCGCATGTTGGTCCATCGCTCGCCAAAGAGATTATCATCACCTGCCGTCACTTTAAGGCTGAAGAATTACTGCCACTCGGCTTAGTCAATCAAGTAGTCAAAAAAGAAGCCCTGTATCCGACGGTTCGCGAGCTGGCGCAGAGTCTGGCCAATAAGAACCCCAACGCGGTCATGGTATCCAAAGCCACGGTCAATGCTCTGGCTTTGAGCCAAGCGGTCATCAGGCCGGATTTGTTGTTGACAAGGGAGTGAAGATCACAGCGAAAGAGCAAATGAGAGGCATCAATTCTGCCGTGTGCCCCCTCACCCTGTCTCCTTCGACGGAGTTTATCCTGAGCATAGTCGAAGGGCTCAGGACAGGCCTCTCCCACAAGGGGAGAGGGGACCCGGACTCGAAAGGCCTGATAGAAACTGCGAATTACGATCTGAATAGGAACATCTAATGAACTGGCAAGAAGAATACCAAAAGCGTCTGACCAATGCGGATACGGCAGTACAAGTTGTCAAATCCGGCGACCGCGTGGCAATTCCGGTATATTCCAACCCTTCCTTGATCGCCGGCGCCCTGGCCAACCGGCTCAACGCACTCACAGGCGTCACCATCCTGCTGGGGGCGGCAGCCACTGACTTGCCGTGGTATCACCCTGAGGCTGCTCAAGCCTTCATGATTGAGCCCTGGTATACCAGCCCCTATCTGCCAAAACCGATCCGCCAGATGGTGACCGAGAAACGGAGCGATCATCGGGTCTGTCCGAGTGCGCTGCTCTACAAAACGTTGCACGAAGGACGCGCCGCTCCCCCGGATGTCGCTCTCCTCGATGTCTCCCCGCCTGACCACAATGGGTTTGTCAGTCTCGGTGCTGGCGTATGGGACAAAAAAGAGTTGATCAAGTACTCACGAACAGTGATTGCTGAGGTCAATCTTTCCTTCATCCGCACTGGCGGGGATAATTTCGTCCATCTCAGTGAGATCGATGCCTTCGTCGAAGTCCTCAATGCGGAAGAGTTCCGTCCCCCCTTCCCTGCTCTGGAGTTGAGCGAACAGGTCAAGAAAATTGCTGCTCACGTCGCTCCGCTGATCCGTGATGGTAACACCATCGAGGTCGGTGCTGGCAGCACCAGTGAAGCGATCGTGCAGGCTGGGATATTTGCCGGTCGTAACGATTTAGGCTGGCACACCGAACGTATTCCGCGTGGCGGTGTCGAGTTAGTACGGCAAGGGATCTTCACCGGCAATCGGAAAACACTCCATCCCGGCAAAGCCGTGGCAACCGCCGTTGCGTTCAGCCGAGAGGAGCGAGACTTTGTTCACCACAACCCACACTTCGAGTTGTATGGCGTGGCCTACGTCAACCACCTGCGTACGATCGCTGCTCACGACAACATGGTCGCGATTAATAACGCCTTGCGGGTGGATTTGACTGGTCAGGTTGTCGCAGACTCGTTTGGTCCGCAGATGTTTACCGGGACCGGAGGTCTCCCAGAGTATGCCATTGCCTCGGTGTACTCAAAAGGCGGCCGTTCAATTATTGTCCTGCCTTCAACCACATCGGACGGTAAGATTTCACGTATAGTCCCGCTTATCGAGGAAGGGAGTTTTATCACCTCGCCGCGTCAGTTTACCGATTACGTCGTCACCGAGTATGGGGTCGCCCAACTCTTTGGCAAGACCCAACGGCGCCGTGCCGAAGAGCTGATCACCATCGCTCACCCAGCTTTTCGACCGGAGTTAGAGAAAGCGGCAAAGCGGGTGTTTTGGCCATGAAAGAGCTATCAGCAATGAGCGATCAGTTTTCGGTAAAAAATCCGTCATGCCTTATTAATGGCTGACCACTGACTGTTCACCTACTAAAAGGAGCACAACCCATGCCCAGCAAAGAACAATGCCCGGAGATTCGCGCGGAAATTCGCAAATTCTGTCACAAGTATGGCGACGAGTATTGGCGCAAGCTTGATCGTGAACATACCTATCCTGAACAATTTGTGCAGGAACTGACCGAGGCTGGCTGGCTCGCCGCTCTCATTCCAGAACAATACGGAGGGTCGGGCCTGTCGATGAAAGAAGCCAGTGTCATCCTGGAAGAGATCAACCGTTCAGGCGGCAACTCAGCCGCCTGTCATGCACAGATGTATATTATGGGGGCACTGCTGCGTCACGGCAAGGAAGAGCAAAAGCAACGGTATCTCCCCCAAATTGCCAAGGGTGAGCTCCGTCTACAGGCATTTGGGGTCACTGAACCCGACGCTGGTTCCGACACCACACACATTCGCACTTTCGCCCGGAAAGAAGGTGACTGCTATGTCGTCAACGGCGGCAAAATCTTCACCTCGCGCGTGCAGCATTCTGATATGATGCTCCTTCTTGCCCGCACCACACCTTACGAACAGTGCGAAAAGAAAACCCTGGGTATGAGCATCTTTCTCGTAGACTTGCGCACTGCCGGGGATGCGCTTGAAGTACGGCCGATCGATGCCATGATCAACCATGAGACCAACCAACTCTTCTTCCGCGATTTGAAAGTACCCACGGAGAATCTCATTGGCGAAGAAGGCAAAGGGTTTTACTACATCCTTGATGGGTTGAACGCCGAGCGCATCCTGGTGGCGTCAGAGTCAATTGGCGACGCCCGCTGGTTTATCGCCCGAGCAGTCAGGTACGGAAAAGAACGCGTCATCTTTGGCCGGCCGATTGCCCAAAATCAAGGGATCCAATTCCCTATCGCTCAAGCCTACGCGCAAACAGAAGCTGCAGACCTCATGCGATTTCGTGCCGCCGAGATCTTTGAGGCGGGCGAGCCTTGCGGGCCCGAGGCGAACATGGCCAAGCTGCTCGCCTCACAGTCAGCGTGGGCCGCAGCCAACGCAACGATTGATACCTACGGTGGCTACGGCTTCGCCGCTGAGTATGATGTGGAACGCAAATTCCGTGAATGCCGGCTGTTCTCTATTGCGCCAATTTCCAACAACATGGTGCTGAACTATGTCGCTGAACATGTGTTGGGAATGCCAAGAAGCTATTAGCTCTCAACTATTAGCTCTCAGCAAAAGAGAAAAACATTATGGATCAGCCCAGGGTATTACGAGTCATTCAGAGCGAAGCGAAGAGCCCCATCTCTTCCTTTCTCCCAGCTGACCGCTGATTGCTGATGGCTGACCGCTAAGGAGGGAGAATGAAAGTCGATACCGCGTTTTTCCCGACGACGTTTGATGCTGCTGCGCAAGTCGCGCGCCGGGCCGAAGAGATCGGGTTTGACGGTCTGTGGAGTGCCGAGACCAGCCACGATCCTTTTTTCCCTTTAGTCGTGGCCGCACGCGAGACCCAGCGGGTGCAACTCGGCACCGGTGTGGCGATTGTGTTTCCGCGCAGTCCAATGGTGTTAGCCAATATCTGTTGGGACTTACAAGCCAACTCGAAGGGCCGCTTCATTCTCGGTTTGGGCACGCAAGTCAAAGGCCATAACGAACGCCGCTTCAGTGTCAAATGGGTTTCACCAGTGAAGCGGTTGCGTGAAGTGATCCTGTCGCTGCGTGCGATCTGGGATTGCTGGCAGAACAACACTCCGCTCAACTTTATTGGGGAGTTCTACCAATTCACCCTCATGACGCCTTTCTTTAACCCAGGGCCGATCGAGCATCCCAAGATTCCCATCTACATTTCTGGCCTGAATCCGCTCATCACCCAACTCGCTGGCGAACTCTGTGAGGGGTTTTACATTCATGGGTTTCATTCGCCCAAGTACATTCAGGAGACCGTCCTGCCAAACCTTAACAAAGGGCTGGCCAAAGCCGGGCGCAATCGACAGGATATCACGCTGATGACTGGCACCTTCATGGCGATGGGTACCACCCACGATGAGGTCGAGAAGGCGAAAGGTCCAGTGCGTCAACAGATTTCTTTTTATGCCTCGACTCGCACGTATAAAGGCGTCCTCGATGCGCATGGTTGGGGAGAGACGTGTTTCAAACTGAGCGCCAAAGCCGCGAAAGGAGACTGGGCAGGAATGCCCGCGGAAATTACTGATGACATGCTGGAGGAGCTGGCCATCGTTGGCACCTATGATGAGATCGCAAAGAAACTGAAAGAGCGATACGCCGGTGTCCTCGATCGCGTGGTTATCGGCCTCGGCTCACCAGAGCGTCAAGATGCTGGCCGCTCGCGCGAACTCGTCGAAGAAATTCGGCAACACATGGCAGCGTAAAACAGCTTTCAGCAGTCCGCTTTCAGCAATCAGCTTCACCCATTTTTTCTGCTGAAAGCTGAGAGCTCGTAGCTGATAGCTCACAACCGGAGGGGAAAAGGAATGGGTTCATTGACCGATAAGTATTGCATCGTCGGTGTGGGCGAAACCCCACATATGCGACCGTCGAACCGCACAACGCTGTCGATGGCGTGCGAAGCCGTCAAGAAAGCGATGACCGATGCCGGACTGGAACCACGCGATATCGACGGTATGACCAGCTATCAAGCCGGAGACTCGACCAGTTCTAATCATGTGGCCACCTCTTTGGGTATCCGCCTCAATTATTCGCTCGATATTTTTGGCGGCGGTTCGAGTACCGAGGCGCTGATTGGTCATGCGATTGGCCTGCTCGAAGCGGGGTACTGCAAAACCATTGTCATTTTTCGTTCCATGAATGGTCGCTCTGGCCGCCGTATGGGCGGACAGGCCCCGAGCGGTCCGGTGCCACCCGCACAAGCCGCTGGGGACGCACAATTTTATATGCACTGGGGCTGGACTTCGCCGGCGCAGTGGTTCGGTATGTCCGCTATGCGCTATTTGCGCGATACCGGCGCCACGACCAAAGCCTTTGCCGAAATCGCGGTCGCCCATCGCTACCATGCCAGCCTCAACCCGAAGGCAATCATGCGTGCGCCGATCACTATCGAAGACCATCAACGCTCACGCTGGGTGGTGAAGCCGTTTCGTCTACTTGACTGTTGCCTGGAAACTGATGTGTCAGCAGCCATGATCATCACTTCTCGTGAACGTGCGTATGACCTCCGTCAGCCGCCAGTGTTCATTATGGGAGGCACTGGTCGTACCATGGCACCAAGTCCATCCTGGAATTACTCGCGTCCTGAGATTCACTACGTCGCAGGCAATTATGGCCGGAACCGGCTGTTTGGCATGGCTGGTATTAGCCAGAAGGATGTCAACCTCATTTCGTGTTACGACGCGTTCACCTTCACCACGTTGATTCAGCTTGAGGCCTATGGTTTCTGCGGGAAAGGAGAGGCCGCCGATTTCGTCCAGGGAGGGCGTTTACAGATCGATCACGAACTGCCTTCCAATCTTTCTGGCGGTCATCTGTCCGAAGGGTATACCCATGGTATCAGCATGGTGATTGAGAATGTACGCCAATTGCGTCATCGCGTGGACGACGCCTGTCCACGTTGGGCTGAAGGCAAACATACCTACGATCGAAAAGCTGGTTGTCGTCAGGTGAAGAATGCCCGTATCGCTGCCTGTTTGGGCTGGGGAACTGAAGCCACATCCAGCTCGGCGATCTTCCGCGGGATTGCCGCGTAAGGAGATCTCACGATATAGAAAGGATCTGTCATGCCCGGACCAATCGATTACAGCAAAATCACCATTGTGCCAGACTTTGACACCGCCGAATGGTGGATAGGCACCAAACAACGCAAATATCTGGTGCGTCAATGCAAGACGTGTGGCCACAAATGGTTTCCACCATTTCCAGCGTGTAGCAAGTGTACGTCGATGGACCTGACTTGGTTCGAGACCGCAGGCACAGGCGTAGTACACAGTTACGTAGTGGTGACCCAACCAATCTTGGGTGCATTCATTGAGGCCGTGCCTTACGTGGTGGGATTACTCGAACTCGACGACTGTCATGAGGCCGATGGCTCACTCACCCGTGTGGCGGGCGTGCTGCTCAATGACGAAGAGGAAGTGGCTATCGGGTTGCCTGTGCAAGTGGAGTTCGAAGAAACAAAGGACCCCAATATTGTCATTCCCCGCTGGAAGGTCAGCGGCACGGCCGAAAACACCTGGAAGTTTCCTGAATAAGGCCAAGCACCTGAGACTGTTCGGAAAGCCTGAAAAAACGCTTATTGGGCCGCATAGCAAAAAGAAGGAGGCGCATCGTGGCTGAAGAAATTCTCTGTACAATTAAAGATGGGATCGCCACCGTCACTCTGAACCGCCCGGAGAAGCGGAACGCTCTCAACACTGCGGTGATCGAAGGGCTCGTTCGTCATGTTCATGCACTTGAGACGAACAAAGAAGTTCGGGTCGTTATTGTCCGTGGAGAAGGGAAAGCGTTCTGTTCTGGGTTGGATCTGCGTGAACTGAGTTCACGTCAGCAAGGCGATGGAGACCCGGAAAGCGGGGTGGTGAAAGTGTTCCAGCAAATCGAACGTTCACGCCACCCGACTATTGCGATGGTCCATGGGGACGCCCTGGCTGGCGGATGCGAGTTGGCGCTGCATTGTGATTTACGTGTTGCTTCAGATGCCGCACGCTTTGGCATGCCACTCGCCCGCCTCGGATTAATCGTCCCTTTTCCGTTAGGCCAGAAATTAGTGGAAATTATCGGTCCGGCTTTTACCAAGCAGATTCTCTTCACCGGCCAGCCGATTGATGCCAAGCGTGCCTATGAGATCGGGATGATTCATCAGCTCGTCTCGGCGGCTGAACTCGAAGCTGCAACCTACGCCTTGGCTCAGACCATTGCCGACAACGCGCCGCTCTCGCTCGCGGGGATGAAAGCGACGATCCTCCGCACAATCTCTTTGCGCGAGACGATCAACCATCAAGACCTCAGCGAGATGGTCAATCGTGCACGGAAAAGTGTGGACGCGCAGGAAGGCGTAAAGGCGATGTTGGAGAAACGCAAGCCCGTGTTTCGGGGGGAGTAGAGAGACGTCATTCTTCACATGAGGGCAAAAAGTAAGAGCCCGCAACAAAATGATACACAGTTCAGTAAATCCCCCTGTGCTCTGCGCTTCCCCCCTTTTGTAAAGGGGGGATTCAGGGGGGATTTCTGCAAAGAAACAATACCGAACCACTGATTGAGTTAGGCCTCGAAGCATGTCACCAGCAGTCCGCACAGCTCTGTACGCCAGCGTTGTTCTTGGCTTAGTGTTAGGGTACCTGCCCTGGCAGGTGTTGCGACTTGACGCCCTGATTGGGGACTACGTCGGCACCGTCCTCCAATACTGCGGGGTGCTCCTGTTTCTTGTGGGAGCGCTCTTGCTCTTCTCCGGGGCGTATTATCTGGTCGTACGAGGAGAAGGCACCCCTCTGCCGTTCGACCCGCCTCAACGCATGGTCGTTGCAGGTCCGTATGCGTACATCCAGCACCCCATGGCGCTTGGGCTTCTTGTCATTGCCTTTGCTGAGGCGTTATGGCTGGCTTCACCCAGTCTTGTCGTCTACGCGTTGTTCCTGACCGTGCTCGTCAACGTGTACATCCTCTATATTGAGGAACCAAGTTTAGCCAAGCGATTTGGCGAAGATTATCGCGCGTACCAGGCGGCTACTCCGCGCTGGATCCCGTTTTCTCGTCCCAAAACCTAGGGACGCACAGCTGCGCGTCCCTACAACGTTGCACCTCCGCTGACATCGCGCTACAACACCTTCTGAGCTATTTTTCTTACGTAAGGAGGGAGCACAATGCGCTTTGGTGTCCATCTCGTCGCCGCTGGAAAGATGATCGAGGGTGAAAAAATCGCCCGTGTCGCTCGCCGGGCTGAAGAACTCGGCTATGACTCGTTGTGGGTGAGCGATCATATTATTTTTCCTACTGAACTACGCTCCCCCTACCCCTATTCTCCTGATGGGAAGCTTCCCCTCGATCCCAATAACCCCTTGCTCGAACCATTTACCGTCTTGAGCTATGCCGCAGCCGTTACCAAGACGGTCAAGCTTGGGACCAGCGTGGTCATCGTCCCGTACCGGGATCCGCTTGTCACCGCCAAGATTGTCGCCTCACTCGACGTCCTGTCTGGAGGACGGTTCATTTTCGGGGTCGGTGTCGGCTGGCTTGAGGAAGAGTTTCAGGCGCTCCGTCAGAACCTGCGGGATCGTGCTCCGCAAACACGTGAGGCGCTGCTAGCGATGAAAGCCTGCTGGACCCAAGACGACCCCGAGTTTCATGGCAAGTTTTTCGACTTCTCCGGTATCAAGTTCGCTCCCAAGCCACGGCAGAAACCGCACCCGCCCATCTGGTTTGGTGGGAACTCCATGCCCGCGCTGAAGCGGGCAGTCGCCTTGGGCGACGGATGGCATGCCGTCTGGGAAACCCCCGAGGAAGTAGCAGAAAAAGCAGCGCTCTTACGCGATCTCTGTTCCAAGGCTGGCAAGAATTTCGCCGATTTCGCCATCACCATCAATGTGAATCACCGGGTTCCCCTCACCATCGACAACATCAAAAAGTACGAGGCCGCGGGTGTGAGCATGATGTTCATTCCTCGTTTCTTTCAGTCTGACGTAGAGGATATGATCCAGAACATGGAGACCTTTGCGAAGGAGGTCAAAGAGCCGGTAGAGAAGCAATGAGGGGGAGAATGGAGGAACGGGGAAATTGGAGAGCGGAGAAGATATCATCTCGGGGTTCCAGTGTCCGGTGAAACAGCTATTCACATAAGCTGCACGCACGCCAGGTGAGTATGGGAAACAACCAGACAGTACAAGGGCACACCTCGCTTTTTCTCTT
>CAZCWX010000435.1:0-4250 GCA_964502465.1 uncultured Enterobacteriaceae bacterium
TTTCTGCTGCATAGTAGCTGGAAACCGGGAGTTTGTGCGCAAGCATCCGGTGGCCACCAAGCGAGCAGTGCGGGCGATTCTGAAGGGGGCGGATCTTTGCGGTCGCGAGCCGGAGCGGGCCGCCCGGCTGCTCATGGGGAAGGGCTACACAAACAATTATGAGATCCTTCTCCAAGCGCTCAAAGAGATCCCGTACGGCAAGTGGCGTGAATATAACCCTGAAGATACGGTGCGCTTCTATGCTCTGCGCCTGCACGAAGCTGGGATGATTAAGAGCACTCCGCAGAAAATCATCGCTGAGGGTACTGACTGGCGCTTTCTCAATGAGATTAAGAAGGAGATGAAGGGGTGAGCCAAAACGCGGAATGATGAACGCAGAAGGCGGAATGGAAAACAAGAACCAAAGGAGAAGAATCTTATTCATCATTCATCATTCACCATTCATCATTATTCTAACTGGCTGCCTCGGCTGGTCGCGCGGGTACCGGCCGCTGTTCATACCAAGCTCCTCGTAGCCTTCCTCGCCATCGTGGTGCTACTCATCACGGTCGGTGCCGTCAGCCTTCAGGTACTGAGCGATACCAACCGCCGCGCCGAGGAGCTGGTGGCGCTCCACCGCAAGATCGCCGCCTACCGTCAGCTCCAGCATAGTACTACTAGCCAGCTCTACAGCGTTGCCTCGGCTCTCCTGGTCCCGGATGAACAGACGCTCGAGGCGACGCTTCGTCAGCTCAACCAGTTCGGCTATGACCTCGACCGGCTCCAGTTTGAGGTACAAAAATGGCTGGGGCATGCGGATATTTCCACCACTCAGTTCGGCTACGACCCCGACCGGCTCCAGTTTGTGGCGCAAGACGAAGTCGAGCTGTTCGGCCGGGTGCGGGAAGAATATGACCAGTTCATCCAGGTGGTGACTCAAGTGGTCGAGCTCATCCGTGGCGGGAAAGTCGCTGAGGGCCGGGAGCTGCAATTCACACAGGCCGGCCCCCTGGCCGAGCGCCTCGAGCGTCTCACGAATGAGCTGGTGAACAAGGCCGAAGCTGATATGGTGGCGCGCATCGAGGTGAGCCAGGACGCATACGGAACCGCCCGCTGGGTAATCATCGGATTCGCAGTCGGGAGCATCGGGCTGGCTCTGGTCCTCGGCTACGCAATCTCGTGGTCACTTATCGGCCCGGTCAGGCGGATGGACGTGCGGCTTCAGCAGATTGCTACTGGTGATTTTTCCCAGCGAGTTGAAGTCCCAAACCGGGACGAGCTAGGAGCCCTCGCAAATAACCTGAACCGCATGAACGAGGAATTGGGGCGGCTCTATCAGCAGCTCGATGCCGCGAATCGCCACAAATCCGAGTTCCTCGCCAGCATGTCCCATGAGCTGCGCACGCCGCTCAACGCGATCATCGGCTTCTCCGAGGTGCTCGTCGATCGCCTCTTCGGTGACCTCGGCGCGAAGCAGGAGGAATATCTCAACAACATCCTCGACAGCGGGCGGCACCTCCTCTCGCTTATCAACGATATCCTGGATCTGTCAAAAGTAGAGGCTGGGCGGATGGAGTTGGAGCTCGGGAGCTTTTCGCTTCCTGAGGCCCTGGAAAACGGCCTGACCATGGTCCGGGAACGGGCAAGTCGCCACGGAATCACTCTGAGTTTGGACATGGACCCGACAATCGACGTCATTGAGGCCGACGAGCGCAAGGTCAAGCAGGTCGTCTTTAACCTCCTTTCCAACGCTGTCAAGTTCACCCCGGACAGGGGCCAGGTGGGAATCAAGGCAGGAAGGGAAGACGGGGGGGTACGGATCACAGTGTGGGACACGGGGATCGGGATTGCTCCTGAGGATCAAGAGCGGATCTTCGAGGAGTTCCGACAGGTAGGGAGTATAGACGGGCAAAGGCGGGAAGGGACAGGCTTGGGCTTAGCGTTGGCCAGGAAGTTCGTGGAGTTGCACGGAGGGCGGATCTGGGTGGAGAGTAAGATCGGTCGCGGGAGCCATTTTACCTTCACTCTCCCGGTTCACATAGCTCCCCAACCTGAGGCAACTCCAGCGCGAACGGAATACCTTGTCGTCGGGCCAGAGCGCAAAGGCCCAGTCATCCTCGTGGTGGAAGACGATCCACAGGCGGCCGAACTTCTCAAGCTCTATCTCGAAGGAGCCGGGTGCAGTGTTGAGCTGGCTCGGGACGGCGAGGAGGGGTTCAACAAGGCCCGGCAGCTCCATCCCTCCCTTGTTACCCTTGACTTACTCCTACCTAAGATAGATGGTTGGGACCTCCTCGTTCGCCTGAAAGAGGAGTCCGCAACCCGTGAGATTCCGGTTGTCATTGTCTCTATTGTCGATCAACGAGGAAAGGGCTTTGCCCTCGGAGCGGCTGACTACCTGATCAAACCCGTGAGCCGTGAGGGGCTGATGAACGTACTCCAGCGCGTCAACCTGACAAGGCGGCGGCAGCGGGAGGGGATCACTATCCTCACCATCGATGACGATCCGATGGCGGTAGAATTGGTTGAGACGATTCTGACCGGGGAGGGATTCCGGGTTCTCAAGGCACACGGCGGTGAGGAGGGGCTCGCCGTAGCACACCGGGAGGCGCCGGCGTTGATCATCCTGGACCTCCTGATGCCCGAGGTGGACGGCTTTGCAGTGGTCGAGCGGCTCCACGCCGACCCTGCTACTGCCGCCATACCGATTGTTATTCTGACGAGCAAGAGCTTGACGCCGGACGAGAAGGAACGCCTGAACGGTGAGATCGCCTACCTCGCGCACAAGAGTGAGTTCTCGCGGACCGCGTTCGTCGAGCTGGTCCGAAGACTCTTACCCGAGGAGGTCTTCAAACTGGCGAGCCAAGAGCAAGCGAAGCACAGTTGGAAGGAAAGGTCCTATGGCAGGTGAACTCATCTTGATCGTCGAGGACAATGAAAAGAATCTGCAACTAGTCCGCGATCTCCTCCAAGTCAAAGGCTATAGAACCCTCGAAACTGAAACGGCGGAGTTGGGGATCGAGCTAGCCCGCCGCCACACGCCTCATCTGATCCTGATGGACATCCAGCTCCCTGGGATGGACGGCATGGCAGCCCTCGGCCAGCTCAAAGCCGACCCTACCACGGCGCAGATCCCGGTGATTGCGCTCACTGCCTTCGCCATGAAAGATGACCGGCAGCGCTTCCTTGCGGCTGGCTTCGATGGCTACCTGGTGAAGCCGATCAACACCCGGGAACTTCCAAAGGTAGTCCAGGAATTCTGCGAGCGGCAAGGCTCTCATTCTCGCCCTCTCTCAGAGCGACAGGGTTCATACCCCAGCACTCTCTCAGAAGGAGAGCGAGAACCTATGATGAAACAGACCTGGAAGGTTCTGGTAGTGGATGACACGCCGCTCAACATTGAAGTTTTGCACGCCATCCTCAGTCCCCGAGGCTACACAGTGATAGCCGCCCGCTCAGGAGCTGAAGCCTTACAGAAGGTACGGGCCGAGGCTCCCGACCTGGTCCTGCTTGACGTCGTCATGCCGGGGATGTCTGGATATGAAGTCGCTCAGCGGCTCCGCGCCGATCCGGCGACTCACTTCTTGCCAATCGTCATGGTCACTGCCCTCGGAACGCAGGAGGAAAAGATCAAGGCGACTGAGGCAGGCGCTGACGATTTCCTGACCAAACCGGTGAACCAGCTCGAGCTGTTGGCCCGGGTCAAGTCCCTCCTGCGGATCAAAGAATATCACGACACGATCCAATCCCAGGCGGCGCAGCTCGCCGAGTGGAACAAAACCCTCGAAGAGCGGGTACATCGCCAGGTGGAAGAGCTTGAGCGGACCGGCCGCCTCCGGCGCTTCCTCGCTCCCCAGCTGGCGGAGATGATTATCTCAGGCCAGCAGGAGCAACTGCTGGAGAGCCACCGGCGGGAGATCACGGTTGTTTTCTGTGACCTGCGCGGCTTCACGGCATTTGCCGAGACTACCGAACCTGAGGAGGTGATAAAAGTTCTGCGAGAGTTCCATACCGCGATGGGAGAGCGGATCTTTCACTACGAGGGGACGCTCGAGCGCTTTGCTGGCGATGGCATGATGATCTTCTTCAACGATCCCATCCCTTGCCCCGACCCCGCCGAGCGTGCCGCTCGCATGGCGGTCGAAATGCGTGCCCGAGTTGGCGAGCTGCAGGAAAAGTGGCGAAGGCGCGGCCACCGACTCGACTTCGGCGTCGGGATCTCGCTGGGCTATGCGACGCTCGGCAAGATCGGCTTTGAGGGGCGCTTCGAC
>CAZCWX010000436.1:0-5880 GCA_964502465.1 uncultured Enterobacteriaceae bacterium
GCGGTACCTGCTCGAGCAGAACCTCGCCCCACTCGATGCGGTCGGCTTTTCGCTTGGCGGATGGGTGGCGGCGGAGATGGCGGCGTGCAACCCGGCGCAGTTTCGTAAACTGGTGCTGGTGGCGCCGATGGGCATCCGCCCGCGAGACGGCGTCATTCTCGATTTCTTCCAACTCATGGCGCTGAAGAATCTGTTCGTGACGGTCCATGACCCTGATGCGACACCGGAATTCGATGATCTCTATGGTGGCCAGGGGCCGGAGCAATTCGAGCGTTTGGAAGAGGCGCGTGCGCAGTCGGCGCGTCTGGCCTGGACGCCGTTCATGCACAACCCCAGTCTGCCGCATTTGTTGGGCGTCGCGCCGAGTCTTCCGACACTGTTGATCTGGGGACGCGAGGATCAGGTGGTGCCGCTCAGCGCCGCCGAAGAGTACCAGCGGGTGATGAAGTCCGCACGGCTGAGCGTATTCGACAGCTGTGGCCATCGGCCGGAAGTCGAGAAGCCGGTCGATTTTCTACGCGAAGTGGAAGGATTTCTAAACTGACTGCCTAGTTTAAGGAGGGATCACGATGCATCTGATGTACTTCACTGAACGTCCATACCGGTACGTTTCCAATGACGAAGTCATCAAGACCGGTTTCTTCGGTATCGAAAACAAGCATTTCGATTCGGTTAAGGGCGGACAACTGCTCAATGAGTATCTCGACGAGAAGATCCTCGCCGAAGAACTCGGGTTCGACGGCGTGATGCTCAACGAGCATCACGACACCGCCTTTTGCATGGGCTCGGTGATGGACGTCGAAGCTTCGATCCTTGCGCGCATCACCAAGAAGGTCAAAATCGTCCTCTTGGGCAACCCGCTGCCGGTAGTGGGTAATCCGTTGCGCCTCGCCGAAGAACTCGGCATGATCGACATGATCTCCGGCGGTCGGCTGGTTGCCGGGTGGGTGCGCGGTGGCGGCAGCGAACAGTTCGCCTCCAACGCCAACCCCGCCTTCAACCGCGAGTACTTCAACGAGGCACATGAAGTCGTGATCCAGGCGTGGACCAAGCCCGGCCCGTTTCGCTACGAGGGCAAGCATTTCCACTATCGTTTCATCGACCCGTGGTGCCTGCCGATCCAGAAGCCCCATCCGCCCATTTGGATCCCCGGGTTGCTCAGCCCTGAGACGGTTGTTTGGTGTGCCAAGCATCGATACCCCTATGTCGCGCTCGCGACCTTCCTCGAACCGACCGTCGAATTGTGGGATATGTACCGGGACGCGGCGGCCGAGGAGGGCTATCAAGTCGGGCCGGAGAATTTCGGCTACCTGCAGAAGGTCTACGTCGCCGAGACGGACGAAAAGGCGCGTGAGATCGCCAAGTGGGACATGTTCGGCGGCGCTGGCATCGGGTACAGTCTCTTCGGCCAGCCACAATGGATGTTCCCGCCGGGCTACAACTCGAAGGAAGCGACCCGGCGTATGGCGCGCCAGTTCACCGATCCCGAATCGACCAAGGGCAGTCCGTGGGCCGGTCTCGCGGATGGTTCGACCATCTCCAAAAACGAGAGCATCTCCGACGCGCAGATCAAGACACGGTCCGCCATCTGGCAGGACAAGCCAGTCGACGTCGAGCAGACACGCCGTCAGATTCTGGAGGCATTCCCCGCCGTCGAGCGCGCAATGCAGGTGATTTGCGGCACGCCCAAGACCGTGATTACAAAGCTACGCACGGTGCTAGAAGTGTTGCGTCCGGGCATCTTCGCCTTTTGGCAGAACGACGGGCCGATCTCAAAAGAAGACCGCCTGAATAATATGCGCCTGATTGCAACCGAGGTGATGCCGGCGGTGCGTGAGATTGGTAAAGAGCTGGGTCTGACCTCGCCGTTTGAGGTGACGCCAGGCTCGCGTCCGCTGCCGAAGGGCAAGAGGCCAGAGTCAGTGGGCTCTCTCGAACCATTGCATGCGCTGCGCGAGCAGTCCGCAGCGGCTTTGTAGCTCGCCCACGCCTCCATGCCGAAAAGAGATGGGGGTAGAAGGGCGTAAAAGAAAGACCCGAATCGGCAGAGAAGAAGAGAGGAATTGCTCATGCTCCCTCTTGCCCGAGGAAAACCATGGATATTGTCGATGCACAGCTCCACCTGTGGCAGGCCGAGGGGCCAGATCGCCCCTGGTCGCCTGGCCGTGCGGTTGAAGCCCAGAAACCATATCCGATTAGCTACGAGTGCATCACCCTCTTTACCGAACACCTCCCGTGGTTGCAGGGGGAAGACCTCGCGTGGGTCATGGGACGTGGCGTCTGCGAGTGGCTCGGCTGGTCCCTCTAACGGCGGTGCGGCCTCATCCACGTACAGCCGCTGACGCTTTTCATTAAACCCACTGCCCAACCCTCCAGCCCGTGTAGCGTGCGCTGTGCGCACGAAACGTCGAGACGGACCTGACAAGAAAAGAAAGACAATCATATGCAGGCGAAACCTGATGTCGGCAAAGGCAAGCAGAACACGAAGATCGCCCCTGCAATTCTTGAAGGGATCCGGAGTGTTACCCGGCAAATTGTTCACCAGTTTCACCCACAAAAAGTGATCCTCTTCGGCTCCCACGCCTCTGGACAGCCGACGGAAGATAGTGATGTTGATTTTCTGGTGTTGATGGACATGGACGAGCCGCCTCTCCATGTTGCAGCCAAGATCGCCGCGGCGATTGCGCATCCGTTTCCTTTAGATATTGTGGTGCGCACGCCAACAGAATTCGAAGCCGCCATCCAGCGGAAGGGAGTGTTTGCCACAGAAGTAGTGACAAATGGGATCACACTGTATGAAGCCGGAGACGCAGGAGTGGATTGAAAAAGCTGAAGGGGATCTGAAAGTCGCCCAGCGGGAAGCACAGACCACCGACCCAGTCTATGGCGCTGTCTGTTTTCATGCTCAGCAATGTGCAGAAAAATACTTGAAAGCGTTATTAGAGGAACACGTTGTCACTTTTCCCCGGATTCATGATCTGGTCGTGCTGCTGGATCTCGGCGGCGGGCTGATCCCAGAACTAGACCCGTTGAAGCCACGTCTTGCGCACTTGAGCGTTTTCGGTATCGCCTCTCGCTACCCGGGGGTAAGGGCAGACCGACAAGCTGCTGAGGAAGCGATAACAACAGCGGAAGAGGTGCGAACCGTTGTGCGCGTAAAGTTTGGACTTCCGTGAACTTCCTCTGTGGGCAATATGGAGTGAGTCAGCTTTTGGAACTGCCTTTGCTTTCGCGTGCGCACAGCGCACGCCACAGGAACTACTGATTCCCCCAATAAACCCGCTTCCTAGCCCTTCAGGTCCCCAGCGCAGAAAATCCTACTGGATCAAAGCAGAGGCGGACGGGCTGGTGTAGACATTGAAGATGTGGAGGTACACCTGTTCGGCCTTTGCGTCCACTTCCTGATCAGAATAACATTCCACCGGCAGGCCGGTCGCTTCGTTCCACAAAAAATCGCGGATCTCGACCTTGACGGCATCTCGCGTTGTTTGCTTTTCCCACCAGTTATCAGCCCGCAGCCTTTCTGCCTTGAGCTTCGCCAGCAACTCGGCGGCGACCTGCTTCAACCGCTCGATGTCCTCCTTGGATAAGTCCGGCTTCAGCAGGAGATCGAACAACGCCAGGGTTTCTTCGTCCAGCCCCTCTCTCAAGGCGCGTGTCGATTCCTTGTCCAGCGCGTTCACGAACTGCACCAGTTCCTCGAAGGTCCGCTCAATCGTCACGCGGTCCTTTTCCCAGTTGTACGCCGCGATGATTTCTTCGTAATGTTGCTGGAAGTTTGTGCGCAATGGATTCTGCTGGATCATCCTGTGCAGTCTCTTCTCAACCGCCTCTTTGAGGTTTTGCACGGTCGTGTTTTTGGCGCGGCTGCGCTCGAATTCTTTCCGAAGCCGGTCAAAATCGATGCGGCTGATATCGTACGTCGCACTTGACTCTGGCCCTACCTCTGCTGTCTTCGGCTCGACCACCGCGTCGACGACGGCATGCAGCTCACGGATGATGGCAGTGATGTCCGCCTTCTCTCGGTCCGCTTGCAAACTGGTATAGATGATGTTGATGGCATCGTACTGCCGCCGGTAGTCGTTGACGCCTTTGATGGTCAGACAGGCGCGAAACTTCTTGAACACCTCCCGGGCGAGGATCTCGAAGCGCTTGCGGCTCTCGTCGTTTTCGTTCACCGCCTCTTTCGCGTCAATAATGGCCCTGTTGCGGGCGAAGCTTGTCCGCTCGGTAATGTCTTCCAGACGGCATCCCCGTTCCTCCAAGAAGCTGCGTACCAGAGCGATGGCCTCGACGAGGTCCGCCAGGAGTTCTTCTTCGGGTTTGACCGGATCGACCTCAGGCTGTGGGGTATCGCCGTCGATCAGACTCCCGCCCTGGTGGCCAGCGAAGGTTGCCAGCGCTTTGCGCAGGTTTTTCAGAATGCCGCAGTAATCGATAATGAGGCCGTTGTTCTTGCCTTCGTGCACCCGGTTGGCACGGGCAATCGCCTGCATCAAGGTATGCGCCTTGAGCGGCTTATCGAGGTACAGGGTGGACAGGCTAGGGACGTCGAAGCCAGTCATCCACATGGCGCAGACGATGACGATGCGGAAGGGATGGTCCGGATTCTTGAAGGCATCTTCCACGTCAACCCGTTTCCCGTCTGGAGTTTCAAAGCCCTCCTTTATCAGACGGCGGTGTAGGGTGATGTCGAGCCCCCGCTGGCGGAACTTGTCCACCTCGCCCTGTTCTTCGCTCACGACCACCGCCATGCGCGTCTTTTTCATCCATTCGATCTGGCGGCGGCGGTACACCTCGTCTTGCTCGTCCGCCGCAGACGAGAGTTGTGCCTCCAGTTTCTGAAGATGCGCTGCCCAGTATGTGGTGATCAGATCGTACATGCGCACACAGGTAATCTTGTCGATGCACACCAGCATGGCTTTGCCAGTTTCCCACGAGGTTGCGTAGTGCTGAACGAAATCACGGGCAAGCCGATCGAGCCGCTTCTTGGCAGTCATAATGTGGTAATCGCGCTTGAGTTCGCGTTCGAGGCGTTGGGCAACGTCGATGTCGTCAATCTCCAGTTGTTCCAGCTTCTCGGCGATTTTCTCATTCAGGTCAGTCGTAGCGACACCAAGCTTCTCGCCGCGGGCGTCGTAGTACAGCGGAACGGTCGCCTTGTCGTCTACGGCGCGTTGAAAGTCATACGTGGAGATGTAGCTGCCGAACACCCGACGGGTGATCTCATCATCCTTGAATAGCGGCGTGCCAGTGAACCCGATAAAGCTGGCGTTGGGCAAGGCGTTGCGCAGGTTGAGCGCCAGCCGTCCATACTGCGTGCGGTGCGCCTCGTCGGTGATGACGATGATATCGTCCCGGTCCGAGTACGGCTGAGACGGATCAACGTCTTTGTTGAACTTGGGGATGAGGGTGAACACGTAGGATTTGTGCAGCCCGAGCAGGGTCTGTAGATGCTCGCCTGAACCGGCCCGGCAGGGGTCGCGGTCGTTGTCTACCAGGCCACAGCCAGCAAAGGTCTTGTAGATTTGCCTGTCCAGATCGTCGCGATCGGTGCAGATCAGAAAGGTAAACTGTCCGCCCAGTGTGCGGTGGATTTTGCGAGTAAAGAACACCATGGAGTAGGACTTGCCAGACCCTTGGGTGTGCCAAAACACGCCCAATTTGCCGAGGCGGTCATTGCGTTCCCGCACCGCCTGGACCGCGCGATTGACGCCGAGGAGTTGGTGGTTGCGGGCGATGATCTTCACCAACTGGCCGGAGCTGTCATCGAATAGGATGAAGTTCTCAAACAGGTCGAGAAAATTGTGCTTGGTGCAGACACCCTTGAGCAGGGTTTCCATATCCACCACGCCCGGCTCATCTTCTTCCAGGCGTTTC
>CAZCWX010000437.1:0-2656 GCA_964502465.1 uncultured Enterobacteriaceae bacterium
AAGGTTTGGGGCGGTTTCAGCATCCCTACCATATGAATGCGCAATTCGGACGAAAAGCGGGCCAGGCCACCGCCGTGCTGCCCTCCCGGTCTGCCTGGGAGGGGTCGCCCCGGGTCTAGCTATCGCCCCGCAAGGCGCAGAGTTGCTGGACAAGAATAAGAATGCGCCGGCGCAAAGGCGGGAGCCCACGTCGGCCGTGGTTTAGCCTGGCCAGAAAAGAGGCGGGGTTCGCATCGTGGTTCTACTTCTGATGCTGCCAGCAATACGCACTCCCGGCGGACGCCTTTCGCGAGCATCGAGTTCCCTTTTTGGTGGTTGCGGCACACTGGGAAGACACACGGGCGGAGGGGCGGTCCTTCTCTTCCTTCGTCGCAGAACTTCCCGGAGGCTTACATCGGCTGCAAGCGGTGTATCCGGCTGCAACGGCCTCATCGAGGTCCTTTGCTATCTTGCTTTGCCTAAGGTGTTGGCAGCCGTCACGGTGATACTTTTCGCCGGTCTTCGTAACAAAAACAGTGATTGCTGATTTGTCTTGGGCTGCGACGGGCGAAAGCAGGAAAACGACTAACAGAAAAACAGCTGCATTACGGATGGCTCTCACGGACACCCCCTAAAGCGTCATCGGCGAACCGACTCCTTTAGCGTCCGGAATGAGCTTACCGCGGTCTCCAGAAGAAGGCAATAGCAATCTACTTTTGGATCGAACTGTCGTTGTTCTTTCGTGTTCAAACGGGTATAATTCTCGCGAGAGGGGTCGCTGACCCCAGGGGGCCCCCGATGAAAACGCTCACTCTTGTGGCTGTTGTTGTATTGAGCCTTGTCTTTTCTTCGCCTCTTGCCGGTCAATTCACGTTCGACAAAGTAGAGACACGGACGGCTTACGGCACGGCCAAAGAGGGCAACGGCGGCAAGCTGATCATCGACGCACAGGCCATCCGCTTCACAAAGAACAAGGGTGCCGAGTACTTTTCGATTCCGACCAGGGCTGTGTCGGATCTGTTCTACTCTCGCGTCTCGGGGCGTCGGATCGGCGCAGCAATCCTCGTGACGCCGTTCCTCCTGTTCAGCAAAGGACGCAAGCACTACATGACGGTGACGTTCAACGACGGCGCGGACCTCGTGGGAGCAGCGGAGTTCAAGCTCCACAAAGATAACTATCGCGGCGTGCTGCGGACGGTCGAACAGGTGACGGGCAAGACGATGGTGTACGACCAAGAAGGCGTAAAGGAATCCGAACAGAGCGTAGCGACGAGGAGTACCGAGCAAGGAACCCCAGCCACAGCAAGTAACGGGCAAGGAACGCTCGAAATTAAGTCTGCACCTGAGGGCGCTGAGATCGACCTTGATGGCGCCTTTATCGGGAATGCCCCGCGATCGCGAAGCCTGTCCCCAGGCGAACATACCGTGATACTCAAAAAGAAAGGCTACAAAGACTGGGAGAGGAAAGTATCGGTCCTGGCAGGGGAGACGCTCACCGTTACGGCCGACATGGAGCAGGAGTAGCCGTTTAAGGAGTGCATTCACCGGTGACAAGAATCATCGTAGCTGACGACAATCAAGAGGTTGCCGAAGTGTTCCGGCGCTTGCTTCTTCGTCGGGGGTACGAGGTGACGGTCGCGGCGAATGGTCAAGAACTTTTGGATGTCTTCCGAGAGAAACCGGCTGAGGGCGCGATCGTTGATCTGGAGATGCCGGTTAAGGATGGCTGGGAGGCAATCGAGGAGTTGCGGACCACATATCCCGGCGTAAAGATAGTGGCCGTCTCAGGTGGGGCGGTGCAGGCCCCGAGCGTGCTTAAGAAGGGTGCTAACGCCTTCCTGTCCAAGAGCGAACCTCCCAGGAAAGTGGTTGCGTGTATCGAGGAGCTGATCCGGGCGGCGTCTTAGCTTGGGGAGAGGCCCCCAAAAATTTTGGCCCCGATCCCTGTCGCTTTACGCGTGCACTAGTGAGCGCAGGCCCCGGGGCGCATCTCCCAATGACGACATCCCTTCGTCCTCCTCACCCTGGGGCTCGCGCGGCTTTTCACAGGAATCGATGGCCCCGTTGCGGCAAGGAATACGCGTTCAGATAAGAGAACTCCAGTCCGCCATCACTGGTACACGCGCAAAAGGAGACGGTTCGGGGGACACATTGTCAGCGTTTCGGGAAGTGGGACGCGGCCTAGATCGGGCCTTCGACACGCGCGCGGTTGAGGCCCAAAGAGCCGCGCCACTGTCGGACTCCCTGTCGTACGGCATGGGCTCCCGCAGTGAAAGGTTAAGAAATCAATTTTCGCGGGAGGGAGGTAGTTGAGATGCGGTACTACGTCAACTCAAATCGACAACCGAACGGAGATCACGAAGTGCACAAAGAGACTGGATGCCCAACGCCAGCCGAACCGGAGAATCGGCGCTATCTGGGCGAATTCACCAATTGTGCCGATGCGGTAAGAGAAGCGAAGAAAATCTATTCGACCGCCAACGGATGCGCGAACTGTTCGCCTGAATGTCATACGAGTTAAGGTGCTAGCTGCCGGGGGCGAACCCGCCCTTGGGAGTTATAGACCACCACAGCGGCTTGGTGCCGCTCAGGCCGCACGCATGTGTGAACGGAGACTCTGAGATTTGCTAGGAGACATCGTTGCCAATAACGCGAAATACTCTCGTTACCTGCTGTG
>CAZCWX010000438.1:0-51755 GCA_964502465.1 uncultured Enterobacteriaceae bacterium
GTGATGGTACGCACGTTCGTCGAAGACCAAACGCTGCAAGAGATTGGGGATCTTTGGGGTGTCACTGAAGCCCGCGTCTGTCAAATTCGCAACAGAGCAATACAGAGTCTACAAGCACGTTTGGGGGCCCTGGCTCCCACCCCGGCCAGTACTCCAACGGTTCCAATTCGACGTCCTCGTCAGTCCATCCAGTACTCTGGGCGTTCTCTTCGGCCTGCCCATGCTCGCACTGCACCATCCAAAAAGAAAACGGTCCGACGAGATCAGTTCCAATTCGCAGAAGCCGCATAGCGCCATCGGCAACATCTGCCCTGTGGCCGCCGAGTTAATCGTGATCCAATCCCCGTTTCGCGATGATCTCTCGCATGATCTCTGACGTGCCACCGCCAATGGGGCTGAGACGAATGTCACGGAAAAATCGCTCAATAGGAAACTCCTGAATGTAGCCGTAGCCACCATGGAGCTGCAGGCAATGATAGGCGATACGGTTTGCAACTTCTGAAGCGAAAAGCTTGGCCATGGAAACCTCGGTGCCACAGTCCCCGGTGCGTTGCAGCACATCAGCCGCATAGTATGTCAACTGGCGGGCGGCTTCCAACTCAGTTGCCATGTCAGCAAGTCGGTGCGCCACCGTCTGATGATCAAAGAGGCGCTTGCCAAAAGTGTGGCGCTCCCGAGTATAACGCAGGGTGTCTTCCAGTGCCTGCTGAGCCGCCCCAACTGCCATGCTCGCGGCAATGAGCCGCTCATCTTGGAAATTCCCCATGATGTAGTAGAAACCCTTGCCTTCCTCACCGATCAGATTGTGACGTGGAATCCGGACATCTTCAAACACTAACTCGCCGGTATCTGAAGAATTGTTCCCGAGCTTTTTGAGTTTCTTGGCAAGCCGGAAGCCAGGCGTATCGCGTTCGACGATGAACATTGAGATGCCTCGATGTCCTTTGTCTTTTTCAGTCTTGGCAGCGACACAAAATACGTCGGCATGCACCGAGTTGGTGATAAAGATTTTCGCTCCGTTGATGACATACGCATCACCGTCTTTGACCGCGATGGTTTGCATACCCGCAACGTCCGAACCGGCGGCTGGTTCAGACACAGCAATCGCACAGACCTTCTCTCCAGTAATCATCGGGACCAGGTATTGCTGCCGCTGCTCTTCAGTGCCATAGCGGGCGATGTGCGTCGAAGACATATCGGTGTGGACGAGTACACTCATGGGCAGGCCCAACGCCCGGCAGCGACACAGCTCTTCACAAAAGGCGATGGTCATCCAGACGTCACCATTACTCCCGCCATACTTTTCTGGGTAACGGATACCAAGAAATCCCAGTTCGCCCATCCGCCGATAGAGGGATTTGGGGAATAACTCTTCCTGTTCCCACTGATCGATGTAAGGAGCAATTTCTTTGTGCACGAAATTCCGCACCTGTTCGCGGAACATTTCGTGTTCTTCCGTAAAAAAACGAGCGTGAGCGGTTTGCATGACAATGAGTAGCCTCCAGTGGATTTGCCTCGAACACTATAAGACCAAGCGTCTAGCGTCTAGCGTCTCTGAGATGAGCTAGAGTCTTGGGTCGAAGGTTGAGAGCCAGAAGGAAAAAAGGCCTTCCACCACGATTTCTTCGACTCGAGACTGAGGGACTCTTGACTCGCGATTTATCTTGCAAGCCTCAGGCGATTCAGGAACGTACAGAGCAAGATCCTCCAGCGCAACAGATGTCGGCTCAATTCAACAGCTTGAGCTCTCCCGTCAACTCATCAAGCTCGGACTCACCGGCAGGACCGAGACCTAAGCAGGTTACCGTTCCTGGCGACACCACAGTTCTGCCAGCATCTGTCACGAGACATGCTGGAATATTGCGCTGCTCGGCTAAGGCTTGCAATCTCATGAGCTCAGCAGCACTGTCTCCTTTGAGGACAATCTTGGGCATTCCCTGCGCCAACCAGGTCTGTTTTGCCTGGGTGCTCGCTTCAAGAAATGTGGCTATCGATGCATGCGCCACCTGTGCAGCCAGCTTCCCCCTGGGCAATTTGAGGGCCGTGTTCACTACAATGACCTGTTTCATGCAGCGAGCGGCACGCCGTGTTTGCGAAGATTTGTCGCGTTCTTTTTCGGATCGAAATGGCTGTCCTCTATACTAATGGCCAATTTCCTTTTGCGGGACTTCGCTGTCAGCTTCTTCAGCTTGATCAAGCAGATAACTTAATTCACGCAAGGCTTCATTCATATGGTAGGCCACTGTCAGCAAGGAACCATATGCCTCTTCTTCAACTTCGTGCAGTTTCAAATGGTCGTTGATCATGCTCAACAGGTCACGCAGTTGCTCTTCAGCGTTGCACAGGTGATCACACGAGGCCATGGAACCCTCCGTCCTAGCCGTGCACGGCTGTGTAATGTGTGGCATTGTAGCCGACAATTTTGGAGCCGCCTAGGGGACAAGGCGTCGGGCTGAGCGATACCCCCGTGTCCTTGAAGCGGCTACTCTTGATCCAATACTGCTTGCCCAATGGCTGTCTTGATCCCATGCTGCACATCTCATATGCAAGGAGTAATATCGCAAGAGAGATCACAATGAAGCCTGCGCCGAGTCCTCATACAGTAGGTAACGAGACGCAGGGAGCGGAGGAAAATGTGAACCGGCAACTCAGAACAATAGTCTTCTTTTTGTTGGGGCTCAGCACCGTTGTGCTCACAGGCGCTGAGGCGCAGGACCGCTTTAGCAAAGCGCAGGGGTATGAAAATGAGATGCGCTGGAGCGAAGCCTTGTCCGCATACGTCGAAATCCTCAAAAAAGACCCGACGAACGCACAGGCTCAATACCGCTTAGGCGTGGTGCAAGCGAAGCTCGGCGCCACGGACGAGGCGCTCAGGTCGTATCAAGAAGCGCTCCGTTTGCATCCAGGAATGAACGAAGCCCGCCAAGCCCTTGAAGGCTACTATATCAACCAGGGGATTACTTTTCGTCGCGCTCACCAGTCTGCCGAAGCGATCCAGGCATTTCAGCAGGCCCTCACCTATAACTCTTCTTCTGCGACCGCCTATTTTGAGATGGGGGAAGAGTATGATCAGCTTGGTCAACCTGACGCATCGATCACGGCTTACCAGCAAGCGATCACACTTGACCCAGACAAGAGTGCAGCGCATGCCCGTTTAGCTGCGGTTTACGCGAAACGTGGACAGTCCCAACAAGCGGCACGAGAATTTCAAGAAGTGCTGCGTCTCAATCCTCAAGACCCGGTCGCCCATCACGGTTTAGGGGTGGCGTACAGCGACCTTGGCCAACGTGACGAAGCGATCGCTTCGCTACAACAAGCGATCCGGTTTTACCTCATAGCCGGCCAGCGCGATAAGGCGCAGCCTGCATACGATCTGCAGAAGAAGCTCCTCGCTGAGAAAGCAGCCTTAACGAGTGGAAAGAAAAAGTGAAAGGGAAAACGAGGGCGCGACAGACGGATCGGTTCAGGGAGAGGCCCGGAGGAGAGCAAGAGTCAGGAAGAAGGGATCGGATTCGCAGTGCCTTGTACTCTCCGTGGCACTGCCCACTGTCGCGCCCTCGTTAACCTGATCGGCGCGTTGCAGAAAAACTTAAGAGGCATTGTCACTCCGCAACGATACAGCGAATCATTCCTCAACTCCGTGCCTTGTCACAGCAAGGGAAACAAGGCGGTACATAACCGACTGATGGTCTGAGCGACAATGGTTTGTGAACGCTTCAGCGCCAGCAACACAGGTAGTTGATGGGGATGAGTCGCTACGTAGGCTGCAGCCCGTAGCGATCGGACTTTCCCATCGAGAGTTGTGAAGTTGGCTACAGCAGGAAGCCTCATATCGACTGGGTCAAGAATCACACGCAGAGCCAGAAAAGGCAGCTGTCGAGCCTGAGCAAAAGCAGCATGTATACCGCTCTCCATTTCTACTGCGAGCGCGCCGCTCTTCTGCGCGTGCTGGAGCTTTTCTTCAGACGTGAAGAGTACTGAGTTGTGAGTGAACAGTGGTCCCTCAGCAATTGGAATAGCAGTCTGGACAGCAGCAACGCGTGCTTGAGCAAGCAAGCAGGCATCGACTGAAAAACAGTCGTACTTATCTTTCTGCACTCCCGACTGCATCCGCACCTCAGGTGCTAAAATCAGTTGCCCTGGGGTCAGTCCCGCAATAAGCGCACCAGCACAGCCGGCAGAAACCACGAGGGAAAATGGGACGTCGGTAAACTGTTTCAGGGTTTCTTGCGTGCGCCGTGGTCCGATACCGCCGGTAATCACGCAGACAGGTCTTTGACCCGCCAGAGCTTGCCATACGCCTTTGGCCTCGCGCCTGACGTGACGGAGTTGTGCGCGTACCGCGGCATTCTCCCACGCCATGGCAGTGAATACCGCTATCGGTGCAGAGTTACAGCTCGCAGCAACCGGGGCAATCGAGAGAGTACTCATACTTCGTCAGTCTCTCCATGTGGTTCGCTTACCCACGAGGTACCGCAGAGCAGAGTCAACAGTCATTGCCCCATAGAGCAATCCTGCCAGTGGAAGCGTCACTGACCATAACCTTGACAGGCCAAAGAACAGAACGGCTGGCCGGTACACGACAGCCATCAGTCCCCAGGTGCACAGACCTTGGCCTGCCAACACCAGAGCCCAAACAGGAGGAGTCATACTCCATCCAGCTACACTCCCCAGGACTAAACCGATCCCTCCCACAAACAATAGTGGAGGTACCAGAAACATGAGGACTAGTCCGAGAACAGCACCAACCAACCGGATCCACGAATATTGCAACTCGGTGAACGCTGTGCGACGGACCATGGTCCAGATTGCCGTAAGGGATTCATACCTGCGCAGGCTCTGGACCTCACTGCGACTCAGCGCGAGTTGGATTGACTCGCCCAGACTTTTCACCTGCCGGGCAAGGTTGACGTCATCAATGATCTTGTCGCTGATGCAGGCGAAGCCGCCAATACGCTCAAGTGCAGGAGCAGCCAGTAACACGCATCCACCGGCTGCAGCCGCCACAGGATTCGTGCGATCGTTTACCCAACGCATGGGATACAGCAAATTGAAGAAAAAGACGAACGGCGGGATCAGCAGTCGCTCTGGACCAGAGACACAACGCAGCCGGGCCATACGGCTATTCAAAGCAAAGCGGCCAGCTTCGCTCTCGGCAACCAATCGTCTCAGCGATCTCGGGGCATGATGGATGTCAGCATCGGTCAACAACAGGTATGGCGGAGGGCGGAAGGCGGCGGGCGAATGATATGACTGCGGCAGCCTGCTATTGTTGGAAGAAGCAAGGCTACACCACGCTGTTCCCTGCTCTAATGCCCATACTTTCCCGACCCAGCCTTCTGGTAGATCCGCGCCAGCAAGCACCTGAAGTCGATCCGCAGCACCAGCCTGCGCGGCCACATTGTGTGCGGTGGCGGCTGTGCCGTCTTGCGAGCGGTCATCAATCACGATCACAGTCAGTTCACCAGGGTAATCCTGAGTGAGGAGAGCAGGCAGTGTTTGCGGCAGCGTCTCACTCTCATTCCGCGCAGGGACTAAGGCACAGACCGCAGGCCAGACCGCAGGCTCGAGAGGGGAAGGGTCATCTTCACCAACCGGGCGGAAATCCCACGGACGGGCGGGATGCAAAAGAATACCCAACCAAATCAAGAGAGCAACACTCCCAAGAATAATAAGAGCCACCACTATCCACCTCTCGATCCCTAACTCCTCCTTGCTTTTCTGACGTACCCGTTTTCGTGAAACCAGTGAACTGCCTTACGGAGCGCCTCACGAGCAGGCGTTTGCGGCAAACGCAGCACCCGAACAGCTTTGCTGGAGTCAAAGAACATCTTCTTTCGGCTCAGTTTCACACCAACTGGCGGGATGAACGGTTCCCGGCCAGGAATCAACCGGGCCAAGGCGGCATCTGCATACGCGACGCCCAAAGCTAACGCGTAGGGAATCTTCCACTGTGGAGCCGGGCGGCCGGTCAATTCCGCGAGCAGCGTCAGAATCTCTTGCAAGGTCAAATTTTCGTGACCGAGAATATATTTCTCCCCTACTTGTCCACTCGCAGCGGCCAGGAGGTGACCACGCGCAACGTCTTCAACATCGACCAGGTTGAGACCAGTGTCGACATACGCAGGCATGTTCCCGTTGAGAAAATCAACGATCATCTTCCCAGTCGGGGTGGGTTTGAGGTCACCCACACCGACTGGGGTACTGGGGTTGACAATGATCACTGGCAGCCCTGTGCGCGCATAGCGTACTGCCACCTGCTCGGCAAGGAATTTACTGCGCTTATAGTCACCAACCATGTCGGCAAGAGAGACCGGCGTGTCTTCGTTGCCGGGCCTCCCGTCACCCGGCACACCCAGAGTCGCTACTGAACTCGTATAGACAATCTTCTCAACGTCACACTCCTGTGCTGCTTTAAGAACGTTTTCGGTACCGATAACATTACTGTCATAGATTTCTCGACTCTGACGTACCCAGAGTTTATACAACGCGGCAACATGGTACACGTGGGTACACCCACCGGTCGCTCGTCGGACAGAATCCAAATCACGCACATCACCGTGGCACACTTCAACCGGGAGGCCTTGGATCTGACGGAGGTCAGCCTCAGGCCGCACAATCACTCGCACGTCGTGTCCCGCGCGGAGGAGTTCGCGCGTGACGATGCCACCGACAAATCCCGTCGCTCCGGTCACCAACACCTGCATAAGCCTCTCCCCCTAAAGACCGCACTCTCACGTGTCAAGGGGGCAAAGCACGTACTCTCTTCACCACCTTTCTCCCCTTTGACTCTGGTCAGTTCGCTCTTTAAGGTGCAAAGAAAACAGAGGAGCATCGTATGACAGACCCAGAGCTCGTCTCTGCAGACCTCGAGCAACACATCCTTGCTACCCAGAAACGCTTTCAAAAAGCGATGAAAGCGCGACTTGGGTATATGAACCTCGAAAGCAAGGAACGGTACTTCGCTGTGCTTTCCGCCCTGGTGACAAAGCTTGAGGACCCTTACAAACCGTTGCGCGAGGTACTGCGAGAAGTCGTCATGGAATCTGCTCCATACATCGCTCAAGAGCTCAGTGGAGAGTGAAGCGGCGACGCGTGAAGACTGAACAGTCACAAATTGCCTATTATTCCTTTTTCACCCATGACTCATCACCTTTCATTGCTCTTCCTTTCCCCTCTAGGTTGTCGTTGGGCTTTTTGTTATCTAAAAGAGACCACTTGTTATTGAGTAAGGAGGAAAACTCATGGCAGGAAATATTCAGGATGTCTCTGATGCTACCTTTGAAAACGAAGTCTTGCGGGCATCAACTCCGGTATTGATTGACTTTTGGGCCCCTTGGTGTGGCCCGTGTCGGGCAATCGCACCTCTCGTGGAAGAGTTGGCGAATGAATACGCGGGCAAGCTGAAGGTCATGAAGATGAATGTGGACGATAACCCACGTACCCCTGCACAATACGGGGTACGCGGCATCCCGAATCTCATCGTTTTTAAGAATGGGGAGGTGCAGCAGCAAGTCGTCGGCGCTGTACCAAAAGCGCACCTCGTGAAGGCGATTGCGACTGTAGTGTAATTAGAACAAAAACCGCCTGGTGCTGACATTTAGCGCCAGGCCTAAGGTCATCATGACGGTGAGCAGTGATGACCCCCCGTAACTCAAGAGTGGCAGAGGCACCCCAACGACCGGTAGTATGCCAATGTTCATGCCAATATTGATCAACAACTGCCAAAAGATGATACTGGCCGCACCAACTGCCAACAGCGAACCGAACCGATCACGCGCCCTCCACGCAATAAGCAGCAAGCGGGCTAACAGTGCGCCGTAGAGTGCCAGGACGATCACTGCACCGACGAATCCCCATTCTTCTGCCAAGACCGCAAAGACAAAGTCGGTGTGTTTCTCGGGCAGAAAGTCGAGGCGATTCTGCGTCCCTTGTAAAAACCCCTTGCCCCATAACATACCAGACCCCACCGTGATCTTTGACTGGAGCATATGATATCCAGACCCCAGTGGATCAAGATCAGGGTGCAAGAATGACGAGATCCGATCTCGCTGATAGGGTTTCATATGTTGCCAGAGGATCGGTAAGATACTGGCCACGGCCATTGCTGCCAATCCAAGGGTGCGCAACCGGATCCCCGCAGCAAACACCAGGCTTAGAAAAATCAGCCCAAGGATCGTGGCAGTCCCGAGATTGGGCTCAGCCAACACTAACCCGGCAGGAAGCCCCACGAGCAGGGCCGGATACAGTAATTCGCGTACGCCATAGCCTTGCGGTGGTGCATAATAGTGAAAAAATCGCGCGAGCACCAACAAGAGGGCGACTTTGGCTAACTCCGAGGGTTGTAAGGAAAAGAACCCAAGATCGATCCAGCGACGTGCTCCACCACCAAACGAACCAAGAATTGGCACCAGCAGAAGCAAACTCAAAGAAATGCCATAGACTGGATACACCCAACGCTCAAGTCGCCGGTAATCAATAGCAAAAGTCGCAAACATTCCTATCACCCCTAACGCAGACCAACTCAACTGCCGTATTGCCCAGGGACTGATGCGTTTCTCGACTTGATAGGTCGCACTGTACACTGCCAAAACGCCGACGCTCAATAAGGCCAACGTTAACAGCAACAGTATCCAATCAAAATGCGAGATGAGCCTCCTGTCGAACCGCATGGCTCCCTCGTTTCTCACCAAGAGTAATATGAAAATAGGCGTCAAGCACTTCGCGTACCACTGGTGCTGCCGCAGCTCCGCCGCCTTGCCCAGCGTGTTCGAGGAGACAGGCAACCGCGACTTCTGGAGCATCGGTGGGGGCGAAAGCAACAAACCACGCATGGTCTCGGTATTGCCGTGGCATCACGGTCCCTTTCCCCCGCGTTCCCGCAATCACTTGTGACGTCCCCGTTTTTCCTGCCACCAGGATGTCGGGTAACTGGGCCTTCTTACCGGTTCCCCGGGCACCATTGACCACGTCGAACATACCGTCTCGGACTAACTGTAACGTCTGGGGCTTTACTCCAGTCGTGTTCAAGACTTCTGGCAGGTATTCACGAATTGTCTCCCCAACCTCGTTGAGAACCCGTTTGACGACATGGGGACGATACACCGTCCCCCCATTGGCAACGGCTGCCGTTGCCATAGCCATCTGCAAGGGAGTTGCCGTAACGTATCCTTGGCCAATGACGACAGAGAGGGTTTCGCCAGCATACCAGGGAGCCCCCAACAGTTGTTTCTTCCAGGCTGGATCAGGAATGATCCCAGGGGCTTCGTGGTCGAGATCTATGCCAGAAAGACGTCCAAGTCCGAACTGTCTGGCATATTCGGCGATTGCGTGAATCCCCAGTCTTTGCCCAACTTGATAGAAATAAACGTCGCAGGACTGCGCAATCGCTTGCCGTAAATCCACACTGCCATGTCCCCCTCTCTTCCAACAACGAAACACCCGACCACCAAATGGTAATCCACCGCCACAAAAGAAGCGTGTAGCAGGGGCAACCACCCCTTTTTCTAAAGCTGCCGTAGCCATAATGATCTTAAAAGTGGACCCGGGTGGGTACTGCCCCTGTACGGCTCTGTTGTTCAGCGGGCGCAGGGGATCTTCAATAAGACTGCGCCATTCTCCAGCCTTGATCCCCCGCGCGAACAGGTTTGGATTAAATCCGGGACGGCTAACCATCGCCAGGACCTCCCCTGTTCGGACATCAAGGACAACAATGGCTCCTTCTTTCCCGTCTAAGATCTCTTCGGTTTTTTGCTGGAGGTCGAGATCGATGGAGAGGACTAAGCTCTTGCCAGCCCGTGCTTCCACCTCTCCGAGCACTCGCAGCCGCTTGCCGAGCGCATCGACCTCAATTTGCTGTCCTCCCCCTTTGCCCCGCAAATCAGCTTCCAATCGTTTCTCTATGCCAAATTTACCGATGAGATCACCCATGCGATACCCGGAGAGACTGGCCAGCTCACGCGGACTGACCTCGCCAACATACCCCAACAGGTGAGCCGCTAATTCCTCAGCCGGATAGTAGCGTTTGGTACTCACTTCGACGTTCACGCCAGGAATATCGAATTGGTGCGACTCTACCGCTGCTAACGTCGCCCAGGTCACATCTCTGGCAATCACCACGCCCTCGTATGGCGGCCTCCGAGGGTCGCGTGGCAGTACTCCAGTGGTAAAAGCCACATTCTCAACTACGTAGCGGGACAGCGCGGCAAGGGTGACATTGACATCGGGTGTGTCCTCGGGAACGAGCACGACATTAAATGAGGGGCGATTATCAACCAATACGCGCCCTTGCCGATCGTAGATCACTCCCCGCAGGGGCGGGGTCCGTTTGAGGCGAAGTCGGTTATTCTCCGATAGTGAACGAAAATTTTCGCCTTCGACAATTTGCAGTTGCCACAGGCGCAAAGACAGAAAGCACAAGGTCAGAAGGATCAAACAGCCGACGAGACCAAGCCGAGCATGATGAGGAGGCTGCGCGTCGTGCGGGTCAAGAACGAGGCGCGGTGATTCTCGCATTTACGTCCTGTAGCTCAATTGTTCTCCACGGTAGAGTGCAGTAAACACTACCGGTGTGAGTAGTATCGCCACTGTTGCATCCCACATGACATACTGGGCAACGATAGGCCGCAACAGCATCGCAAGTTCGCCAAATTCGCCAAGACAGACAAATGTACCGGTTTTAATCACTACCGCAACGAGCACCATAAACACAACCGAAAAGGGATTATTCAACCACAAGCACCGGGCAGTGGCCGCAACCACCGCAAAGACAAGACTCATGGCGAAGGCGTTCATTCCGACTGGCGCCCCTGAACACGCATCCAATCCATAGCCCAGGAAAAAGGCCCCAGCCGCACCTCCCATCGAGCGGTGATAGATACCTAAATAGACGCAAAAGATCAAAAGAAAATCAGGAATCCAGGGGAGACGATGCAAAATAGTGGTCTGCAACAACACGGCGCCGATACCACAGAGCACTAACAGCCCCACCGCATATTTACTTTTTTCGCCGGCGACGTCACCCTCCTGCACGGACCAGGGTGGGTGCGACCACCAACACTTCTTCCACTTTGGCGAGTTCGGCACTGAGCTTGACCTCCACGTCTTGGAACATCCGGCTATCTTTTGTCCCTACCCACGTTACTGTCCCAATAGGTTGCCCCTTAGGGAATGTACCGTCGAGGCCAGAGGTAATGACCGTATCCCCCACAGCAACCTCGTCTCCACGTTGGATGTACTTCAGCACACAATCACCGTCAATAGTTCCAGCCGCAATGCCCCGTACTCGTGTCCGCTGAACCAGGGCATCAACTCCACTGTTCGGATCTGAAATGAGCAGAACCCGTGCAGCATGGGCGCTCACAGACACGACCTGGCCAACAACCCCTTCAGGCGCGAGCACCGCCATGCCTTTGGCAACGCCATGACGCTCTCCTTTGTCTAACACAACGGTATGCACCCAGGCAGTCGGGTTGCGGCCAACCACGCGAGCAGCGATTACCTCCTGACCAACTTCATCGCGCAACGCCAGCAACTTCTCAAGCCTGCGGTTTGTCAGGTCAAGCTCGGCGACACGCTGCGAAATCCTTTCTAACTCGTCCAGCTTCCTACGCAGTTCCTGATTTTCCTCTTCAAGGGTCCACAGCGTAAGATACCGGTCCCACAACCGACCCACTCCTTGACTCAAGACTGTCACCCCAAGTTGGAGGGGATGCATGACCTCTAACAACAGCACTCCCACCGGGTCAACACTATACGGCACCCGCAGATTAACTGTGGCAAGAAGCAAAGAGGCCGTCAGGAAAAATCCACAGGAGAGCACAACTCGGTATCTGTGGAGAAAGCCGTGCATGAGTCCTCACTCAGATAGTGGTTATATTACTGTATCGCCACTTCTCTGAGAAGGGAAAGCTCATCGAGTGCTTTTCCCGCCCCCATCACAACCGCGGTCAATGGGTCGTCCGCTACCACCACAGGCAGGCCGGTCTCCTCTCGTAAGAGGACATCTAAGTTCCGCAAGAGTGCACCGCCCCCAGCGAGCACGATCCCCTTATCGACAATGTCCGAGGCTAACTCTGGAGGAGTGCGCTCTAAGGCCACGCGGACAGCCTCGACAATCTGGTTAATCGACTCTAAGAGCGAATCGCGGATTTCTTCATCCGTCAATTCGACGGTCTTTGGCACCCCGGCGAGCAGATCCCGTCCTTTGATCTCCATAGTCTGAATCTCTTCTGTAGGGTATGCCGAGCCTATGGTAATCTTGATAAGCTCAGCCGTGCGCTCTCCTATCAAGAGATTATATTTGCGTTTGATGTACTGAATGATCGCCTCGTCCATCTTGTCTCCCCCCACCCGTATTGAACGCGAAAAGACCACCCCAGCAAGCGAAATGACCGCCACTTCAGTCGTGCCGCCACCAATATCGACGATCATATTGCCAACCGGCTCGGTTACTGGTAGACCAGCACCAATGGCAGCCGCCATCGGTTCCTCCATCAAGTATACCTCACGGGCACCAGCAGACTCTGCCGACTCTTTAACCGCACGCTTTTCTACTTCTGTAATACCGTTCGGAACGCAAATAACAATACGCGGACGCACCAAGGCTCGACGGTTGTGAACTTTTTGAATAAAATAGCGAAGCATGGCCTCTGTCGTCTCAAAGTCAGCAATAACCCCGTCCTTGAGGGGCCGAATTGCAACAATGTTTCCAGGAGTGCGGCCTAACATCCGCTTCGCCTCAAGTCCCACGGCCAGCACACGCCTGGCCCCTCGGGGGTCCTTTTGCACGGCGACGACAGAGGATTCATTACAGACAATCCCCTGACCCTTCACATAAATCAGGGTATTTGCAGTGCCAAGATCAATCGCCAAGTCATCAGACAGTAACCCCCACAACGAACTGAACGCCATGTTTTTATTTCCTTAGCCTTAGCCTCTGCAAAAGACCAACAAAACGAATTATATAGTAGCTAACAAAACGAAGTTTTTAGCAGAAACACAAAAACAGGGCAAGACGGAGCTAGAGAAGGGGTTTCCTTATTTTCAGGACAAAGATTTAAGAGCGGAGGATTAAACTAATGCTTGAATTTATGCGTAAACGGGCACGATCTGGCATCATCAAGGTCATTTTTCTCATTATTATTCTGGTCTTCATCTTCTGGGGGTTTGGTGGGTCCCCGGAAGGAAACCGCCCGGATATCGTGGCGAATGTGAATGGGCAGATCATTTCAGAAAAAGAATTTCGTCGTGCGTACGAAAATGTCAAATCCGCCTATCGGGAAGCGTACAAAGACCGTTTTACTCCGGAACTTTTGCAGATGCTGAATTTAAAAGAACAGACCCTTGAGCAACTGATCGATGCGACCTTGCTCGAGAAAGAAGCGCAACGACTGGGTTTTCTCGTCGATGATGAGGAGGTACGACAGGCAATCGCAGCAATGCCGGCGTTTCAGGTCGATGGCCACTTCCAGCAGGAGCAATACCTCCTCGTCCTCCGCTATCTCCGCATTCCCCCCAGCGAATTCGAAGCAGGCCAGCGCACCCAAATTTTCAATAAAAAACTGGAACGCCTCATCACCGATACGATACAAGTCACTGACGCGGAGATTGAGGATCTTTTTCGCCTCCAGCAAGAACAGGTCAATCTGGCCTTTGTGAAAGTCGCGTCAGCTGACTTGATTGCGCAGGTCGTTGTCACTCCCGCCGAGACAGAGAATTATTATAACACTCACCGTGAGTCTTTTCGCCAACCGGAACGGGTTTCTTTCACGTACGTCGCATATCCAGCAATCGACTTCGAAGCCCACGTATCGCTTGCGCCCGAGGAGATAGAGGAATTCTACACCCAGCATGTTGCGGATCGATTTACCACCCCCGCACGGGTGCGCGCCCGTCATATTTTGTTTTCTTTACCCGCAGACGCTTCCAGCGACGAACAAGAAAAGACGCGTGCGACAGCGTCAGCAATCCTGGCCCGCGCCAAAGCAGGAGAGGACTTCGTCATGCTGGCAAAGACGTACTCTCAGGATACCGGCACCGCGGAACAAGGCGGGGATTTAGGGTTTTTCAGCCGTGGCCGCATGGTCAAACCCTTTGAAGAGGCAGCCTTTAGTCTCCCGATTGGCGAGGTCAGTGAATTAGTGGAGACGCCCTTCGGGATCCACATCATCAAGGTGGAAGCCGTAGAGGAAGAACGGGTGCGGACGCTGGCGGAAGTGCAAGACGAGATTCGCCAGGAACTCATCCGCACCCGTGCCCGCACACGAGCCCGGGAGCAGGCAGAAGAGGATCGGATCAAAGTGCAAAAGAGCACTCCGCTCACCGAAGTGGCACAAGCGGGTGGCCGTACCGTAGTAGAGGCTCCCCTTGTCGCCCGTGAGGAAACCATACCAGAGCTGGGACATCAACCAGCGTTCATTGAAGCGGCACTCGCCCTCTCCCCACAAGCCGTGAGTGAGCCGCTGGCAATCCAGGATACCTGGTATCTCCTCTCTCCACGCGAGAAGGCCCCCTCCACCATTCCAGATTTCATTGCTGTTACTGAAGAAGCAGAGAAACGCTATATCAGTGAAAAAGCCGAACACCTCGCAAAGGAAAAAGCCGAGGCCTTTCTGACCCACATCAAAGAGACGAAAGATGTGGTTGCGGTGGCTGCCCAGGAAGGGCTGACCGCAGAGGAGACCGGTCCTTTTAACCGACAAGGAAGTTACATTCCCAAAATAGGGAGCTTACCCGAGTTGAAAAAGGTAGCGTTTCGTCTGACCCCCGAGAGCCCCATTGCCCCCGAAGTGTACGTGTGGGGAGGCAATGCCTTCGTTGCCATGCTGAAAGAACAGATTCCGCCGAATCCCTTGGATCTAGCAAAGCAGAAAGAAACCTTGCGCGAAGACCTGCTGAGACGGAAACAAGCAATGGCAATGCAGGAGTTGGTTCGTTATTTGAAGAAACGTGCCACCATCGCCTACAATCAAGAGACCCTACTAAGAATAGTAGAATAGGGCAGAGACTCGCATCAGAGGGTAGCCCCCGTAGGTCGGTACAGAATCGTAGGAGAGGAGGAAATCACGATGCTGAAAGCTGGTGACGTAGCCCCTGATTTTACTGTGTTCACTCACGAAGGAACAGCACTTACCCTGTCGAGCTTGAGAGGAAAAAAAGTGGTGTTGTGGTTCTATCCGAAAGCTGACACCCCAGGCTGAACGACCGAAGGTCGTGGGTTCCGCGACCAGATTGCCGATTTTCGCGCGCAGAATGTAGAAATCTTAGGAGCAAGTTTCGATACCGTTGCAGAGAATGCCGCGTTTGCACAGAAGTTCAACTTTCCTTTCCTGCTCCTGTGCGATACGAGCCGCGCCGTAGGGCTGGTCTACGGTGCCTGCGACGACGTCAAGGCGAGCTATGCGAAACGCATCAGCTATCTCATTGATGAGCACGGCAAGATTCTTAAAGCCTATGACGCAGTCAGCCCGCGGAGTCATCCAGCCGAGGTGCTCGCCGACCTGATTGCATAAAGTCCCGAACCCGGAGGGCGCACCTACTTTCGCCCTCTCCGCTGTCGCGTTTTGACAGAGGGTTAGGATCTGCGGGCGCTAGAAGCCGCTTCTTCGTAGACGGCCTTGAGAGGAATATGTTTTTCCCGAGCGAGGCGTCTGCAGTCCTCATACTCCGGGGCTACATGCACACGACCATCTGGGCTATATGCGAGCTTCACTCGCACGCGCCCGTAAGGCGTGTCGACCTCTTTATGGACGCGTTGGAGGGCAACACGTGCGACAGGATATGAGCGAATCCCCAGCGTCGAGGTTTCAGTGAAGATCACGGTCGTAAGCGTCTCACGATCAGCCAGATCGCACAGTACCCAGAGCAAGATCCCTGGCCGATTCTTCTTCATCTGGATGGGTAACAGAAAAACATCGCGGGCGCCGGCAATAAACAAGCGCTCCATCACATGTTCGTAAAGTTCTGGGTTGCAATCATCAATATTGGTTTCCAGCACAAGCAGTTCCTCTCCTCGGAGCGTTTCGCTGGTGTTGCCAACGAGGATGCGGAGGAAGTGAGGCTGGTCAGGGGTGTTCCCCTCTCCGGTCCCGTAACCGACCGACGTCAGGTGCAGGGGTGGGACGAGGCCTTGCTGCGCTAATGCGGCGACCATCGCTACACCTGAAGGTGTCAGGATGCCAGCCTTGCTCTCATCGAGGCATATCCGCAGCCCTCTGAGCAGTTCCACTGTCACAGGCTCTAGCCGAGAGAAGGGGTCAGCGCGATGGGCTTCCCTGCCCGTTCCCAATGGGAGTGTTGATGCATACACTGTGTCGATCCCTAACTGCTGTAAACTAATCGCAGCACCAACAATCGCCACGACTGCCTGCACTCCACCTATTTGGGCAGACCCCACCTCCGTTGGAGCGAGGCCGGACACTCGGCCTACCGCCTCAGTCAATACGGTCAGAACGCGCATGATGGTAGCTTTCACCGGGAGGAGGAGATCACTCTCTTGCACCATGCGTGCCATCGTACGGATGGTCTGTTCGCTCTGTGCCCCTTCGGTTTCGACTTTGCATCGCATCGCACGGAGCCCATGGAGTTGGTGTTCTGCAAGACTCACACGATAATCAGCAAGAGGGAGCTTGGTCAGCTCCCTGTGCAGCGTGTCATAGGAAACCCCAAGATGCAGCAGTGCACCAAGTATCAGCTCACCACTCACCCCTGAGGACACATCAAGGTAGGCGATTTTCATAGCGCACCTCTTATCGAGGGAGAGCCGCAAGAGAAAGCCCTTCCCTCACACCCCCTACATACCCAGAAAAATTGAGCGCGGCTAACTCAGAAAGAGCCCCTGGATAAAGCCGATCTCTATCACAATCCAGGCACCAAAGGCCGTGCTGATAGCACCGATTGTGAAACGGAGCCCCTGATTCACGGAGTGCAGACGATCGGCTGCCAGCGAGAAAAACATCCCCACCAACAGGCTGACTACCCCCATACCAATAACTGACCCGCATCCAAAGATGACGATATAGACGAGACCAAGCCCAGTCGAGGGAATGGCAGCTAGGACCAACAGCATAAGGGCCGCACTGCCGGCTAAACCATGGACCATGCCGATAAGCAGAGGCTTCATGCCAAGCCGAAGCGTATGGGGGTGTTGATGCGTAGGCGTGTCAGCGTGGACGTGAAAATGGGTATGGCGAGTTTCAGCGTGAAGGTGGCTGTGGGCATGGACTTTTTTTCGCCAGCAGTCATAGAGGGTTGTCAATCCTAGCCCTAGAAGGACCACACCAACAAGGCATTCAAGCGATAGTTCTACAGGGGTAGGGATCTGGGTCTTGAGCCCCAAGACTACGAGTCCGACCATCAGCAACGTTAATGTGTGTCCCACTCCCCACGAAAGACCGACCCATAACGAGCGCCACAGCGATCGTTCACGGGTGACAATGGTGGAAACGGCAATCAGGTGGTCCGAATCGAAGGCGTGCTGGAGCCCCAACACCAGCCCCAACGCTAACGTCGCCAGTAGAGTCATGCTTTTCCCCCTCTTGTGGGCCGTGGCATTGGTAGCATGAAACGAATACAGGTGCTACTGTTATCGAATGGGATACGGCCCCAAGGAGGCTTATGACCCGGTCACTCGCCGTGTGTGCTGCGTTTTCCCCCTCTGACGGTTGCTTTTTCCCACACACTCAGGACCTGGCATACTGTGCGAGCGAGCGTCGGCACCAGGCGCGGGCGTAAGAGTCGCGCGTCATAGCAACCAAGGCGTTGGGCATTTTCACGCAAGCACAGCCGAAGGAAATCGCGCGGTGAAATGTCCACATCGATCGCCTCATGTCCCTTCATGGTAAAGTCTCCATCCCCTACGCCTCTAGCGGTTTGTACCCGGCTCCAGGCTTGCACAGCCATGCTCAGAAGGCAACGTCCGAAGTGCGCCGGCTGCCGCCACACTGGTAACTGCATCCGGCGATAGGCTACCCAGTTGACAAAGAAGAGAATATGACGTGCTTCTTCTTGCATGATCGGTTCGAACAAGGTGACTAAAGCAGGAGGAAAAAATCCCGAATCTCGTGCGACGGCAAACAGTCCAAAAGCAAAGAAGGAATCAAAACATTCGCCATATTCCGTACGGAGGAACCCCCACTCAATATCTGCCGGTAGTGGCTCCTGAGGGCGCAGGGTCGCCCCAAGCTCATACCGCTCGACCAGAGTTGCTAATAAGGCCGAATGGCGCGCCTCTTCGTATCCTTGTAGGGCAACGGCCTCACGGAGCAGGGGGTCGGTCTCGCACTGCGCCTGAGCTTGCACTTTAGCCGCGGTGGCTCGTTCAGTCGATACTGCTTCCTGCCAAAATGGCAGCGCGCGCAGGCGCGCTATACTGTGATCGTCAAGCGCTGGCCACTGGAGCGTAGCAACCTCATAGGCGATATGAGTCTTGATGAATTCGCGACACAAGAGTTCCTTGTGTACGGCAGAACCGACACGAAATCCTGACATTCCTGCGTTCCTCCCCAACCAAAGTTTCTGAGTCAATACCAGGAGACTGGCAAGGCAAAGAAATCACCTTTATGGGTGCCCCTCTTCCTCCTCCCTCTCTACCGCAACGAGGTACAGTGTCTGGTGAGTTTTCTCTAAGGTAAAGCGAATGCGTTCACCAGGAGTGACGTGTTCAAGGTGTTCGAGAAGCGCTGGCGTGCGCACCTCGAAGCTCATGGTCATTGCCCGCATGAAGCCAGGGATGTCGTCATGAGCAATAACCACGCGTCGGTCCGCCGGGACCACCTTTTGCACGACCCCCCGACCAGTGATGGTCTCCGGTGGAGCCGGAGGTTGACACGACAGACAGGTCAACGACAGCACAAGTGAAGCCAGGCAACTACGCTGCGCCAAATCGTCGATAAATCCCATCCATCGCGACATAGCGGTGTTCAAGCCCTACCATCGCAGCCCGTCGTGCCTTGGCACGCAACTCGGCAGTGGTAGCGTATGTATCGAGAATCATGGCCCCGTCGCCACTATGCTCAGCATCGGCTTCGATGTGAATATCCCAGAACCGGAGTCCTTTCGGCCCAAGATGATAGTGCTGCTTGAGCGCATGAGCAATTTGGGGATACTCCCGAGCAAGCAAGCCCTCAAAGGCGAAATTGAACGCTGCAGCCGCCTCGACAATCGTACCGCCATAAAAGACCCGCGCATAGAAGTTACACAGGGCATCAACCTCGAGAATCGGCTCGGCAGAGGAAAATTCCTCGGCACGCATACCGATCTCTTCGCCAAATTCGATCAGTAAGCCCAAGTGTGGGGGTTCACCTCCTAACCCTTCCTCGCTCATGAGATTCTTAATCAACAGTCGCCGGACATCCTCCGGGGCTTTGGGAATAAGCACTGGCAGCAGATCCTGGGCGTAGCGTTTCCACAGGTACGCTTGTTTGGCATATTCACGCAACACTGGCACGGGTAAGGTGCCGTTAAAAATCCCCTGGTTGAGTGGATGGTACATCAGCCGTTGTTGCAGCGGATCGATCTCCTTTTGTAGCTCAGTAGAGAAGCTGTGCGTGGCCATACAAGACGACTCTCCTCAGCACCGAAAGCTCCCGCGGTCGGCCGGGTGCTGCTGGGTCACTATTTCATCGGCGAGAAATCTGTCGGTGACAAGATTTTGTTACTTTGACTCACTACCACCCCTTGTAATTTCTTGAGCACTTCAGCACGTCGCGGATCGCGTGCCCATTTGCCCCACTTGTCCTGCCGCTCGTTCAGATCGGCGTAGGCCCACAGATGCACAACTTCATTGAGCTGGCCCACCTCGGTGTACCAGAAGCCTAACGGTTTGAGCCCATGATCCGCAACCCCTGGGAGAATCATTGTCCGGGCAACCTCTAAATAATCGGGGAGTCGGCCTACCGCCAGTTGATAGGTGCGCAACTCGTAAATCATACCGTTTACCTCCTTCCTGATTCATACAGTTCGCTCTAGAAGTTTACGCCAACGCTGTCGCGCGGCTCACTTATTTTCATCTATCTCACCCTCTTTGGCTGTCAAGAGCGGCGGGGTAGCCGTCAGCGATCAGCAGTCAGCTTTCAGTCGATAGGTTGGGCAAAAATACGATGATGAAATCTGCGACGAGCAATAAGGCGGTCTTGCCATAGCCCTCCCCCCTCCTTGCCCTGTGCGAAAAATTTCCGTACTAGGTTCAAGCACCTCCACGGCAAGGAAGGAGCAGAGATGGCGAGAATCCTTAAGTGGCCGTTCTTCCTCTTGTGTCTGCTTGCTATCCCCGTGATCCAGTTCAGTCCCACCACGCCACAGGCACTCTCAGCAGGGGACGCGTCCTTTTCTGCGGAACGGGCCAGGTTTGCCGTGAAAGTCAACCATGATGTCATCCCGTACCGCGTCACTGGTGTTTTTGTGCTTCCCGGAGAGCGTATCACGCTGCAAGCCCTCGTGGCGTCGAAGGGAGCACCCGCCACACTCCGTGCTGCTGGTGGAACCGCGATCAACCTTGCTCCCAATCTCTGGCAGTGGCGGGCTCCTCAGAAACCAGGGCTTTATCCTGTGCAAGTCTCCCGTCCGTCGTTGAAGGACTCGGTCACATTGAACATTTTTGTTATGGTCTCTGCTATGCGGTTACAAAGGGGATGGCTGAACGGGTACCGGATTGGCCCCTACCCTCCCCAACCACTGCGACGGGTGTCCGTCTCTGGCCAACCTCGCGGATTCATCGAAGTGACCAAAAAAAATGAAGAGACCCTGATCGCGCCGCACTTTACCCTCAAACAGTTTCTCTGTAAACAAACTGCAAGTTATCCCAAGTATATTGTCCTGAAGGAACACCTGTTATGGAAGTTGGAAGCGATCTTGGAAAAGGCCAATCGACGCGGCCATCGGTGCAATACCCTCCACATTATGAGCGGATACCGGACGCCGCATTACAATCGCTCTATCGGCAACGTCAAGCATAGCCGCCACATGTGGGGCGATGCAGCGGATATTTTTATCGATGCGCATCCACAAGACGGGAGGATGGATGACCTCAATCGGGACGGGATCGTCGATATTCGCGACGCCGCTGTGCTGTACGAGATCATTGACGACCTGCAGCGATCTTCTTCTTTCCCAAGCTTGATTGGCGGACTCGCACGCTATCGAGGGACTCCAGCTCATGGTCCATTTGTTCATGTTGATGTCAGGGGGCACCTGGCAAGGTGGAGCCATTAACGGCTGCAGAGCGAACGGCAGCATTCCTCCATCTGCCGAGTGACCCGCGAGTTGAGATCTCAGTGCCTTCTCTTCCCGCTGACGGCTAATTACTCGCAGCTGACCGCAGCTTCTTAAAACACTAACCGTCCTTCTCGCTCCTGATTCTCGATGCGGATAGTCAGCTCAGGCGCAAGTTCAATCTTTCGTTCTGAAGGGAATTTGCCCTTTTCCAACGGCGGTCGTAAATGGAATTCGTCGGGTGAATTGAGACTCATGAGACTTTTTGGTGGCTCCAGAAACCACTCGCGACGCATGAACCCTGGACTGAAAAAAATCTTCCTGTCTGCCTCTGTCCAGGTGCGTGACAAAATACCATGAATAGAGGTGGAAAGCAGATCAATCGGGATGTCCCACCAGAGATCGAACAGGACTGCATACCCGTGATCGCCGAGAGCCGGATTTGCCTGGGTACCGACGCGAGCGTTCACAAAAACTAGATTCCCATCCTTGTCATACTCCTCAATGCGTAAGGGAAAAAACGCTTGTTGATCAAGCCAGTAAATTAACTTGCTGACGTAGTAGTCCTTGAGCCATTCTGGTTTGGGCACGGCCTCGACCACAAAACATTTGACCCCACCATCGACAGTATAGAGCGGGTAGTTGTTCCCCATCAACTTGATCTCGTTTGCTGGCACCTCAATATACCCGCCCTCATCATCAGTCAGCATTGCGGTTTGCTTGGTCACAGGGAAACGAACGGTCTGGTGCAGCACATCGGTGCCGAGAATCCGCCAGGTAAATTCCCACGCGTCTCGACCGATCAAATCATCAAAAGTCGAAGCACTGTTGGGTAGCCGGTCTTCACGACGTGGTTGCGGTTGTCGGCGAATACGCCGCAAAGCCGGTGAGTAGGCAAACAAATCAAGTTTGGTCGTAAACGTGTGGTCGTTGCGATAGCCCACATACAAGGTCTGGCTCCCATAGCGCTCGGGCGGCGACACCGACTGTGAAAGCCACCGGAACACTTCCTGGCCGGGTTTTGTCGCATAGAGATGCTCAGCAAATCCGCCCTCAGGAAGATACAGGACAGGAATAATCGTCACCCGCTGATCCATATACCCAGTGTTCGTGATCGTTGCGGCAATGTCGATCAGAGTACAGTTCCAAAAAGGCGTGTGAGGGAACTCCATCGAACGAATCCCCATTTCTTCAGCCGTGTACGGTGGAGTGAAGGGAAAACGTTCAGCCGGGAGATATGGCACCTGCGGGTCCCTGGGGGTCTCTGTCCGAAAGTCCAGAAGAGCTTTTTCTTCGTCAGACAGTTCACTCACCGTTTTCCACGTCCTCACCTCAACACTATCCTCAGCTGCACGTGCAGGTGTAGGCACCATTAAGAAGAGAAAAAGGCACAAAAACAGCAAGCGCGAACGTTGTGTCATGACTAAAGGCTCCGCATTGCACAATCAAAATTCATAGCTCACCTCCCAGCCGATATTATCCCATTTATTATATTGTCCGTAGATATCGGTGCGATCGCCACTACTGTAGGCGGTATAAATGAGCCGTCCGGTAATGAACTGAGAGAAATTGTAACTGGCGACGACCTTTGTCTTGACTCCCTGCCAGTCCCGTGTGGGGCCACTCAGAAAGGGGCTGACAGTCAAGCTCAAGCGGAGACGATCTCGAGTGAAGCGGAAAGGACGCTCGATGAAGAAGACAGGGATCAAATTCCATTCGTCCCCAAACGCCCCACCGAATCCAGGTCCTAACGTTTCGCGCCAGTTGAACGTATAAAACAACGACGGTTGAAGAATCACCGAGGTATTGCCAGGAAAGGCGAACTCCAAGGCGATCGCGGCCCGGAGCGTATCACGAGTAATATGACCAGAGTTGACGTTCCCGGCTCGGGCAGCAGCAATGCGTGTAGCATCGGCGAAACGGACGTTTTTGGTCCATAACCCTTCTACACGCAGCACCATCGGTAGTTCCCCAACCATCGGTACCCCAGCCAGAGACGAAGCATAATCGGCAGTGATGCCAAAATGGTGTAACCGGGTGTTACGTGGCCGGAAAATCAGCTGAGCGACGTCGTCGTCTACCTCACGACCAACGATGAAATTATTGGCGTTCTTGTTCCACGCATAATAATAAATCAGCCCCCAGGTGAGGGGTTCCATCGAGACATCCAGTCGTGCACCATATTCATGATCCGCCCAGTCACCAGCGCTCGGGCGTTGCCGTTTGAGAATAGTATCTCCCGCAGCGTTTTCCCGTCCGCGCAAAATATCCTCATTCGCCTTGACAATCGTATCCTGCGGCGGCACGCGAGGAGAAAACCACGGGGAACCAAAGACCGCGTTCCGATCTTGTTCAAAATTCGGGATCCACAAAAGGTTGAGCGAGTTCGCCCCAAAAAAGTAGGTCACATTCGCCATCCAGGCTGGCAGGCGACGATACTCGAAGTCACTCGCCTCAAGTTGCACCGACTCTCGCCGGTCCATAGCATTGATGACATCAATGAACTGTCCGTCCATTTTTCCCCAGGCAATTTGTTGTTTGCCAACGACGACATCAAGGCTGTGGGTACGGTAACTCAGGTACAGTTCGCGCACGATGCGATCAAAGTTGTGGTAGACTCGTATCGTCTCGGTTCGACGGGGCGCAAACAACCCGGCTGAGTCCTGCCAATTGTACACCCCATCATAGAGAAAATGATTGACATTCGTGATCTCGATATTGGGTGAGACCTGATAATGCATCTCGATTTCCAACAGATTCTGCAATTGCAGAAAGCGGAAATCCTTGTTGCGAAAGCCCACCTGCTGGTTGTTGGTCAGGAGAAAGTCCGACCACTGTCGGTAAAACCCTTTGAACGTGAGCGCAGGAATTTGCTTCTCGATCGGTTGACGTACATAGCGCCCTGCAGGGTCGAACGTCGCTAAAAAACGGTCAAAGCGAGACCAGTAGTCCCCAAACATACTAGCGGCACACGGTTGCCCCCAGGTGCTCACTCCCAAGATTACCAAGAGGCAGATCTGCTTCGTCAGGTGGCACTTGCTCGTCTCCGAGCATCTTCGTTGCCCCATCCCTTCCCTCCTTTTCTCCAAAAAACGGCGAATGAAAGCGCGATTTTTGTGTACCCCTCCGTCTTCATGACCTATGTTTCGTCTGTTCTCCGATACGCAAGGACTCCTGCAGCAGCAAGTTGCGTGACCTGCGCTTCACTGTATCCTAAGTATTGCTTGAGCACGGCTTGATTATGCTCGCCGAGGTCGGGCGCGTGTAACGCCGTGGGCGCAGGAGCAGTAGAGAAGCGAAAGGGAAATCCCGGCAAGACAAAATCCCCGAGTACCGGATCGGAAACCGGGCGTACTGTGCCACGTTCTACCAGGTGAGGGTGACGAAGGACTTCAGGAATCGTCAGCACTGGCGCACAAGGCACTCGCTCGCGTTCCATGGCCGCCAGCGCTGTGTCTCGGTCGGGAAGCGTTTGCAGCCACCGTTCAACTTCAGCGATCAGCAGCTCTTTGTGCTTGAGACGGGCCTTGACTGAGCGAAAGCGTTGGTCGTCGTATAATTCTGGACGATCCATTGCCCGGGTCAACCCTTTCCATTGATGATCGAGCGCTGCAATGATGGTGATGTACCCCTGAGCCGCACGAAAGACCCCACAAGGCACGAGGCCCGTATGATGTGATCCACCTCGGGTAGGCACAAACTTACCGTTGCTTGCGCTGTAGGTCTGCAGACTAAAATCGTGTGTATGAATATAGGAATCGAGCAGAGAGACATCGAGATACTGTCCTTCTCCTGTGCGTTCGCGATACAGTAAGGCACACGCGACTGCGGCAAGCGCATGCACTCCAGTACTGACATCACCCATGGCAACCATCGGTATCACTGGAGCGCTATCAGGCTCTCCCATGACTTCAGTGACCCCAGCATAGGCCTGCGCAATGTAATCGAATCCCGGTACGTGGGCGAGCGGACCGGTCTGCCCGAGGGCAGAAATGGAACACATCACAAGACGAGGATTCAACGGCTTTAGCTCCTCATAGCCAAGCCCCATCCGTGCCATCACACCCGGACTATAGTTTTCGACTACCACGTCCATGTGCGTAACCAACGTGCGAATGAGGTTTCTCCCTTCCTCAGTCTTTAAGTTGACACACAAGCTTTGTTTGCCAAGATTATGTTGCATGAAATAGCCGCTACGCCCTTTACGGAGCACTGGGTTCAGCCGAGCAGGGTCACCATGCGGTGCCTGTTCGATCTTAATCACCTCCGCCCCCATTTCCGCCATGAGTTTCGTAGCGGTCGGGCCAGCAACAATCTGTGTAAAGTCCAGGACCTTATACCCCGAAAGCAGGGCTCCTGCAGTCATAACTCCCCCTCCTTGGCAGCACGAGGGCAGGGTGCTGCCTGTATGAATGTTCGGTCTCTATATAATACCGTGTAGTCTTATCGGAATCGGGCAGGATTCTACCGGCAAGTTCGTGGTCCGGCAAGTCTCTTGAGGAAGGAGTCCGCACAGTCTCCCATACAACAGACATTGGAAGTATCCAGGGCCAGAAGTGGACTGGCCGTACCTTCCTACTCGGTGGTTCTCTCGGCCTTAAACACTCCAGGATCGAGGGCATGTTTGCGGAGCAGCTTGTAGAATTCGGCCCGATACTGTCCAGTCAATTCAGCCGCACGGGACACATTCCCTTTGGCCAAGGTCAGAATCTGCACAAGGTATGTCCGTTCAAACTTTTCCCTCGCCTCTTTCAAGGTGAGCACTTTTTGGTGGGGATCCGCTATTTCACTGCCCCCAAGAAGCAGCAGGTCTGGCGTGATCACCCCATTCGTTGCCAGGACCACCGCGCGTTCAATGACATTGGCCAATTCGCGGACATTACCAGGCCAATTGTATAACATAAGTTGTTGCAGCGTTTCTGGCGCAAGACGCTGAGTTTCTTTGTGCATCTCGCGGCTAAAGCGCAGCAAGAAATGTTGAGCCAACAGCGGTATATCTTCTGGGCGCTCTCGTAACGGCGGGAGAAAGATCGGCACCACATGAATGCGATAGTACAAGTCTTCACGAAATCTGCCCTCAGCAACCCGTTTCGCCAAGTCCTGGTTTGTGGCTGTCACCAAACGAATGTCCACACGGGTCGGTTGTCCTGCGCCTAACGCATAAAACTCGCGTTCTTGCAGGACTCGTAATAACTTGACCTGCAACGCGAGGGGCAACTCGCCCACTTCGTCCAGGAGCAGCGTTCCTCCATCTGCTTGTAGAAGCAGCCCCTTTTTCACCTGATCTGCGCCAGTGAATGCACCCTTGGTGTGGCCAAACAATTCATTTTCTAAAAGCCCCTCTGGAATCGCCCCGCAGTTGATTGCCACAAAGGGGCCGGAAGACCGACGGCTTGCGACATGGAGCGCCTTGGCAATTAACTCCTTGCCGGTCCCACTCTCTCCGTACAAACAGACAGTCGAATCCGTTACCGCAACCTGCGCAACCCGGCACAGAACCTTTTGCATCTTCTCACTCGCCGTCACAATATGCTCGAAATGATACTGATCTTGTACGAGGGTACGGAGCCGTTCCACCTCGCCTCGTAGCCGGCGAACTTCTACCGCCTTTTCAATGCGATGCAGTAAGTCTTTGGCATCAAAAGGTTTAGTGAGGTAGTCATACGCGCCTTTTTTTGTCGCCTCCACCGCACTCGCAATCGTACCGTGAGCGGTGATGATAATGACCGGGAGGTTCGGTTGCACCCGCAGCACCTGCTCTAACACGGCAATGCCATCCATTCCCTCCATTCGCAGATCCACCACCGCTAACTCCGGCACTTCTTCCCCTATCCGCACTAATGCCTCTTCCCCTCCCCCCGCCAAGATCACCTGGTAACCGACTGCTTCCAGACGAACCTTCATCAACGTGAGGAGGCCCTGATCATCGTCCACAACCAGAATCTTCTCGCCCGCCATCGTCCTCTCTTTCTCACATCGTGGAGTAGTGCGCAGTTAGCGCAAGAGTTCCCGTTCTTTTTCGTCCATTTCGATATCGATTTGCCGAGCCCCTTGTAGTTGTTGGCGCAAGGTACGGATTCTTTCTTCCCGCGTATGCAGATGAGCCCGGAGTTGGCGACGACTCTCTTCGAGGGCCAGGCTTTCATTGATGAAGGCAATCCATGCCTGTGCCTGAAAGGCCCACGGGCTATTGGGATAGTTTTTATTCAGTTCGTCAAAATACCAGAGCGCTGCAGCTTGATCACGGTACGGGCTTCTGGGATACCCGTAGATGAAGCCCAAATTAAAAAGGGCAATCTCACACTCCTTTTGTTCATTACACCGTAGTAACGCCTCCTCATTGTCGGCGAGGAATACCGCATAGTTATCATCTTTCATCACTTTTTGTGGTGGAAAAACCGAGAAGGGAGGAGGGGAGAAAACCGGCTGTGCCACCGGGGTGACGGACCGCGAGCAACTCGTCAGCAGCAACAGGAGAAGAAGCGTCAGGCCTTGCCACAGCAAGATGCCGCACCTTCTCCTAAGCGGCATACCCGACGCCATTCTGCAACACCGCTTCGGTTGCCTTTTCCCTCCCGTTGATCACACTTCTCCCCTCAACAGGCAGGGTGAAAAAAAAGGTGGACCCTTCTCCGACCCGGCTTTCTACCCAAATCCGGCCACCATGCGCCTCAACAATATAGCGCGCAATGGCGAGTCCCAGGCCAGTTCCGCGCCAATGCTCGCGCTGCCGATTGCGGCTTTGATAAAAGCGCTCGAAGATGCGCTCTTCTTCTCCCTCTGGAATCCCGATGCCCGAATCAGTGACTTTTACTTCTATCCACTTCTCTCGTTCATTACCGTTTTTGCTCACCGAGGCCGTTATCGTGACTGTGCCACCTTCAGGGGTAAATTTCACCGCGTTACTCAAGAGATTATCAAGTACCTGTTGAATTCTTCTCTCGTCGAGAGAGAGAAGGGGCAAGCGAGATGAGTTGGCTGCCTCTACCCGAATCTGCTTCTTCTGAGCAATCAGGTGCATCGTACCAATACTTCTTTCAATCAGTGTCCGCAGATCACTGGGCACAAGGCTATATTCCATCATGCCCGCTTCCATTTTAGACAGATCAAGCACAGACGATAATCCATGGAAAAGCCTTTGACTATGGCTCTGAACCACCCCGACAATCTCTCTCTGGGAAAGGGAGAGGGGACCAGGAATCTCCTCGAGCAGCAAAGCCGTGCCTTCTTGAATGGCTGTGATCGGCGTGCGCAGTTCGTGCGACATATGCGCAATGAAGTCCGCTTTCATCGTGTCTAGTTCGGTCAATCTTTCTGCCATCCAATTAAAGGCCTGCGCGAGTTCACTGACTTCCCTTGGGGCACGAATATGAAAAGAACGGCGAAACTCGCCTTTTCCTATTTCGCGTAGTTCTTCGGCCAGTTTTCTCAGTGGTCTGCTCACGCCTCGAGCAAGGAAGTACGCAAGCAACACTGCGACACTAACACCACCGATCGTTAACCAACCCATGATTTCGGCTGCGTGTGCAGCCTGGTCTCGGGCGGTCTTTGTCTTGTGCGCGACAGCCGCCTCGCGGAGGTGTATCAGGGTATTGATTCTTTCGATGATCCCTTCGCTCACCTCTGTTTTTTGCTCCCTCCAGGAACTTCTTGGAGACAAGGCATTGGCGAGGCCCTCTGTATACCGAGCATGGAGGTCTCGGACTTCTCCGAATAACTGTCCTTCCTGCGACGAGTCAAGCAAGCTCGCGATCTTTTCCAGTGCGCTGTTAAAATCCGCGTTCCCCTGGGTCACACGCTGGTAAAATGCTTTGTCTCGCAGCAACAGATATTTCTCAGCGTTTCGTATCTGAGCGAGGAAGATCTGCAGAAGTTGTTTCTCAGTTTCGATACACGTCGCATCAGTGGTTAAGATATTTGTGCTGAGATTTGTCAGCCAGTTTAACTGGGACAACGCGTAGAAGCTCGCCACGAAAATGAGCGCGATAAGAAGAATCTGAGCGAGAATGACCCGCCAGAAGATGGTGAGACGCACAGGGTCCTCCTCTGTAGGGTTACCCTGCAGTCTGGCGGAAAGTTCAAGACTGCGCAAGCGCTCCCCCTCTCCATTTGAAAATAGGATTCAGGAGCCTGGTTAACAGTCCTTATCTACAGAAAAGACAAAAGCATTAACGCGTGCGGACAGACATGGCTTCCTGTTCCTGGTTGCGAGACCCAGGGCCTGGCTTTGCTGTATCTGCCATGGGGGAGATCACTTCTTTATATACAAGAATCTCAACACGGCGATTTTGCTGCCGTCCTGTTCGGGTCGTGTTGTCTGTTATGGGAACACTTTCGCCATAAGAGACTGTCGTCACCCGCAGTGGATCAACCCCTTTAGCAGTAAGGTAGCGTGCGACATTCGTCGCCCTTTTCTGTCCCAGTTCATAGTTATAGTTTTCAGAGCCGGAACTGTCAGTGTGCCCAGCGACTAAGAATATTGCGCCATCAATATCCGGCAAATCGCTGAGAAAACCATCAACTGCTGCTTTAGATTCGGGACTTAACGATCCAGAATTTAAATTAAAATTTGCTCCTTCGCGAAGATTCAAAACAAACCGTCTTTCGAGCTGGAGATGATCGAGCCGGTCAACGATTCCATTAACCCTGGCATTTGTCTCATTCAGCCGACCATCGAGATTTGCTACTTGGCCTTCTACATCAGATATCCGTCCTGCCAGGGGAGAGATCTGTTCTGTGACCCATCCCCGTGTTGCTAAGCACCCTGGTAAACTGACAAGCAAGCAGAAACCTAAGACAAGGGTGTTGGACGTCTGCCAGGTAAAAAATGCGGTCATCAATCTTCCTCCTTTTGTGTCACGTTCCATGTGGAAAGAAAAATCAGTAATAGCGTGTTCTGTCCCGGACCTTTTACGGCATTTGTGAGATTCTTGCCTCATCAGTAGAGGTAAGTATGACGGAAGACGGGTCAGGAGCGACTCCTAAAGTCACAGGGATGATTTCATACGCACCCCCATCTGCGGAAATCACGAGCAGGGTTAAAACGCCGCCGGGTGTACTCTGTGCAAGGATTGTGGCGAGATTTTCCTCCGAGCGTATGATCTGCCCATTCGCGCCAATGATGATATGGCCTGCCTGTTCGGTTAAGCGCTGCATATCAACAGGAATTGGGTCATGAGCAGAACGCAGTCCGGCCGTTGCTGCCGGTGCGCCAGGGAAGACTTCTAGCACTTGAACTCCTCGTATTTCCCCTTGGCGAACCTCTTTCCCCCGAATACCCAAATAGGGTTTGCCCTCTATCCTCTTCTCTGGTTCACTGTCAGATACTCTCTGGAGCCTTGGTATAGGGATTCCTTTATCACTTAGCGCAGCACGAGTAGACATTAAGGCCATATTTTGTGCCATGACAGACTGGGCTGCCCATCGTCCCCCTATCCAGCCAATACAGAGAGTCAGAGCAAGCCACGTCACGAAGCCTGGCAGATGAGGAACGAGCGGTTTCATGACCTGAATGGACTTTTCTGCAAGATCTTGCAAGATCCTACGCCACTGTTCGACTCGCATCTCTACAAGTCTCTTCATGCTTCCTCCCGATCCCTCCATGGCGCTCTCTCGAAAGTTTTCTATCTAGCAACGATCACGCCAACAGGAAGGCAATTAAAGGGCTATAATCTCAAGTCTTTTTGCGTTCATACTCATATATGTAGGGAATCACCTACATTCCGATCAGGTCTCCCCTCCAGCCAGTGACAAAGAGGAGTACAGAGAAAAATCCCTTTAGAAAATTCTTCCTCCACCGCCCTGCCCCTTTGGGACCGGTTGTACCGAGGAAGCAGGAGGCAGACGAGGGCTACGCTTGGCTGGCGCTGCAGCAGGGGCCCTTTCTCTCTCTCGGCGAGATGAGGAAGAGACAATGCGCGCATCTTTGACGACAACTAAAAGCGAGGGAGAAATTCCTGAATCTGAGACCGAAAGTTTTCCTTCAACGGTCAGTTCCTGTCCTTCTCGAACGGAAGTCTGTTCTTGCGTCTCAACTGTTATTGCATTTCCCGCGGGATCCACAAGATAAAAGACAGTCGTTGATTTTTCTGTAGGTTGGCGAGAATCATACACTAGTCCGGCTTGCCCCTTAAGTCTAATCTGCTGATTAGCAAAAAGGACGGGCTGCCTCAGGACCGCTCCTATCGTTGTGTACGAAATCCCAGGAGATGAAGGGGGCGCAGGGATTTGGGACATGTCCTGAGCTTTGCCAGCGTGAGAAAGCCTCGACTGAGAGGATTGCGAGACTGACCGCGGGGAAAGAGACTCGTGACAGGCAGTGAGAAACACCAGGAGGAGTATGGACGTGCTTTTACCCAAGAGCGTTCGCGGTTGTTATCAGGATCTGCGAAGCTTTTTCTGTCTTCGCTCAGAAAGGGTTTGAGAAAACTACCGTAGTATGAGCGGAACTGCGCCGCAGGCCCCAATCTGTTTATACCTGGATCTGCAAGGGTTGTGTCGGCGACAACGCATCATCGAGTGCCCGTAGGCTGCGACTCACCTCTATTTGGGTTTGAATGCGGGCAAGCAGATCCTTCCCTCGAACCGGCTTTACCACAAATTCACTGACGCCCAGTTCTACTCCTGTCAATCGAGTCTTAATATCGTCTTTGGCTGTCAGCAACACGATAGGAACAGATCGACTGGATGGCATCCCCTGGAGGGCAGCACAAACCTCCAAGCCATTCATGCCTGGCATCATTACATCAAGGATGATGACATCAACAACATGCTCACGCACCTTTTCCAAACATTCTCGTCCGTCGTAAGCACACAGGACCGTCATCCCTTGTCTTGTCAAAAAAAGAGACAGCACCTCGACAAGGTCAGGGCTGTCGTCAACCACCAAAACAGTCGGGGGGGTAGTCAACCTAATATCCGTCATAATTTTTGATGGTGGTGCAACTCACATGCCGCTGAAAAAATAATGAATCTACGCAAAATTTTACTCGCTCTCCCTTCTTTATCTGTAGGAATTTCCTTTATCAGTGTAGGTTTTTCCCTACAGATCAGGAAAAGGGCTGTAGCGTTTGATCCATTCGCATATTGGCAGAAAGACTTCTCGTGAAGCAGCGGTGCCAAACATCACGTCAAGATGTCCCCAGTTTTCCAGTAAGCGGAACTGGGCATTAAGAGAGGCTGTCCTCCGAGCCGTGTAGGCAACTCGCTCTGCCCAAGGAATACCAACTTTATCCATGTTGCTGCTCGCGAATGCCAGAATCGGCACACTCAGTTGCACAAACGCGTTTTCATAGTCGAACGAGGCGCCTGCCAGGTGTCGTTTCAGGTCGAAGCCACCATGGTTTTGCACACGAGGCCAGTAGCGGTCCTCGTGGAGAAAGATACGGGCTAACACGAGAACATCAGCATACCCTCCTTGCGCATTCGATAATCCCCCTTCCGCCCCAAACATGGGAGAGACGTAGAGAAAATGAGCGAGAGCTTCTGTCCGGTTCTCGAAGACATGCACAGGCAAAAAATCAGGGCCGTCTGGGTCGGCCAGCGTATCCTGGAGTATCTTCATCCACCGCCGATAGGGAACATAGCGCCGCTCCAAGTCATCCGCAAACCACGTGGGAGTCTCTGGTCGTTCACGATAGAGCGGCTCTTCATCAGATGGGTCGAGGACATACCCGTCGAGTAAGAGCAGGCCGAGAATATTCCCACGCCCATAGCGTGCCGTGAGCAGCCCGGCAAACGTTGCCCCGCGGCTGTACCCACCGACAAAAATCTTTTGGCTCCCACTGGTCTGACGGACAAAATCGGCTGCCTGAGCTGCATCCTCAACAAAGGCCTCGACAGTCCAGCTTTGCATAAAACTCGAATCAAAGATTTGTTCTCGGGTCACGAAGTGCGTACGATAATCGAGAGTCCAGGTCTCAATGCCACAATTCGCCAGGTACAGACGGAGATCATAGCGCTCGTCCGGCACAATGACTTCACCATGCAAGTGAGTACCAGGTAAAAAGAACAAGACTGATTTACGTTGTGCTCCAACAGTAGCCGTTTTGGTAATGCGGTGGAGCGCTATATAGTCATGCTGCCCATAGGGAGGTCTGGCATGCGTCCACACACTTTCACGCAATTCAGGATTTCCAGGAATATTACGCTCAGACACAGTGGTCACCCAGCCAGAGGGTGCTGAAGCAGATAGGGCTGTAGGTAGCGGCGCTTGAGCCGGTGCCGGAGGGTCCGCATACAGACGAGGATCAGAAAAAGGCGGCTTTTTACCTTGACTGCACCCTCCAGCAACGCTCAGGAGGAAGAGCATCACCCATAATAGCCGTGCGCGTTTTTGCCGCATTGTGACTCTCCTTTGCAGCACAAAGCAGCCTCAAGAGTTTATGCGTCACGTTTTCTGCTTCACGCCTCACTAATACAACACCTGAGTCTCTCGCAGTTCTTGCACGTCTGCCGCAGAAAACCCTAAAATGTCTTGCAGTACGTAGTCAGTGTATTGTCCACGGAGTGGGGCGGCGGCTTGGACTTCGCAGGGGGTTCTTGACATTTGCCAGGGGATCCCGGCATGGATGCGCTTCCCAACCTCCGGATGTTCTTTCTGCACCAGGTAGCTACGAGCAGCAAGATGGGGATTGGTCGCCAAATCTTTATTGCTCATCGAGGGAAATGCTGCCACTCCGGCTTTTTGTAGGATTGCGGTCACTTCCCAGCGATCTCGCTCCTTCGTCCAAGCCGATATGATTGCTTCAAGCGCATCTTCATTAGCCTTGCGAGCCGCGACATCGGCGAACCGCTTATCAGTGGCAAGCTCCGGCTTCCCCATCGCCGTGCACAGCGCTTGCCATTCGGCTTCAGTGCCACATGCAATGGTCACCCATTTGTCGTCATCCCCTTTGCTCTTAAAACAACCATGCGGGGACATCCACCGGTCGCGATTGCCATCTCGCTCTGGCTGGGTCTTGTTCATGGCATAATCCATGAGCCCTTCTGGCATGAGGGCCAACAACGCCTCCCATAACGCCAGGTCTACATGTACGCCCCGTCCGGTGCGTTGCCGATATGCCAGCGCCGTCATTACCGCAAAAGCCCCAAAAATACCAGCATTCGGGTCACCGTACGAGATGCCCACCTCAGCCGGACCGCGATCACGATATCCAGTTAACGACGAAATTCCGGCTAAGGGCACGGAAGCCGGGCCATATCCCATATACTGTCGCTCTGGACCGGTTTGGCCATAGCCACAGATGGAGACCATAATGATCTCGGGCTTGATCTGTTTGAGTGTCTCATAGCCCAGGCCCATGCGGTCGATCGCACCGGCAGAAAAGTTTTGCACCACAACATCGCTCTTTGCCACCAGCTTTTTGGCGATCTCGACGGCTTCAGGCCGACCCAGGTCAAGTTGCAGGCTTTTCTTACCCTGGTTGTACTGATTGAAATAGCCAGCACGATTCAGTCCGGGCATATCATCAGCAAACGATGGGATGGCTCGGCTCACGCACATGCGTTTCTGGCTCTCGATGCGAATCACCTCCGCACCGAGGTGAGCCATTTGCAGAGTACAATACGGCCCAGCCCAAGCCCAAGTAAAATCGGTGACGCGTATGCCCTCTAACGGTCGTCGTGGCATCTGACTTTCTCCTTCTTACTCGTTACGTTTGACGTTTCAGATGACTCTGTGTTGTTGCAAACTCTCTAGCTCCGTTTGCGAGACCCCCACCCTGCCATATACCTCGGCGTTATGCTGACCAAGCAGTGGTGCAGGTCGGTTAATCGCCCAACCCGCTTCAGACACCTTGAACGGGGCACCAGGATAGGCAAGCATCCCAACCACTTGGTGACTCACCTGAGTGAAGAACTCCCGTGTCTGGAGATGGGCCGAGGCAAACAGGTCTGCCATGGTATTGACTGGGGCAAAACAGATGCGGTGTTCTTGTGCCGCTCGATACAGATTGGCTACCTGCCAATTCGCCGCCCACTCCTGCAAGAACGGAAACAACGCATCGTAGTTTTGACCGCGCGTCACACGGTCCTTAAAAATTTCCAGCGCTGCCCACTCCGGGTTCCCCATTAACTCAACGAGACGTTGCCACTGATCTTCTTCAACGTTAATGACAAAAATTTTGCCATCCTGGCAATCGAGCATACACCAAGGAAAAATTGACCGTCGCCCGAGACGGGAGGTCTCCTTGTTGCCGTAGGTGTAGTGCATAAAGTTCATCTCGAGGATCGCTGCAATGCACTCCTGAATCGAGACATCAACATGCTGGCCTTCGCCGGTGAGGCACTTATGATAATACGCTCCGAGCGTCGCTACGGCCGCATGAACCCCGCCTTGAAAATCAGCCTGATGCCCAAACGCCTTCAGCGGAGGCAACTCAGGATAATCCGAGGCCCCTGGACTGATGAAGGCCCATCCACCAGCATTCGTCCCGACGATCTCGTAAGCGTTGTAATCACGATATGGTCCAGTGCAGCCGAAGTACGAAATCGTGGTCATAATCAGACCAGGATTCGCCCGGCGCAACCGCTCGAAATCGAGCCCCAGGTCAGCCATTTCCATAGGTCGGTAATTGTGAATCAACATATCCGCCTGGGCACAGAGACTCTGCAAGAGCCCCTGTCCCTGAGGATCGCGGAGATTGAGAGTCACGCCCAGTTTATTGGTATTCAGATAGAGAAACAGGCCACTCTTTTCTGGGTGCGGGGTATCGCCAGGAAACGGACCGCGTTTACGTGCAAGGTCTCCTCCAGGCTCTTCCACTTTAATCACCTCAGCACCAAAGTCAGCCAAAAGCTTCCCCAGATAGGGAGCGGAGACCAGGTTCCCACACTCAATAACTTTGAGACCGCTGAGCAACTGTTCTGCCATTGCCTTGCTCCGTCATTTGATAACCATAGGATTCACCGGCGAGCCGGCTCCGCCGACGACTTTCAAAGGCGCACCGACGAAGAGGAAGGTATATTGACCGTCGTTCGCACAGTCATCAGCCAAGTCGGCAAGCCAGTCAATCTCGTTAAAGATGACCCCGAGATTGCGCAGTAAGGCCGCATGTAAGGGGATAAAGGTTTCCGTCTCAGGGTGAATGGTTTGCTCAGACGCGACGGTATCGCTCCCGAGAGAAGGAATCTCCATGTCGTGGAACCATTTGACCAATTCTGGACTATAAGACAACCCTGGCTCGCGCATCTGTCGATCAGGGAAAAACGCCTCCGATCCTTCTTCATAGAAGCGTTTGAGCCAGCCCGTGTGAATCAACACAATATCGTGTTTTTCGATTGGGGATTGCTGGAACTCGGCAGTCTTAAAGAGATCGTCGAGGGTAATACCCTCATTGGCTTGTAGATGTTTCATCCCTTTGTAGCGCGCGACATCGAGCAGAATGCCACGCCCAATCACGCCATGCTCAGCAATCTTCTCGATGCTGCATTTCTGCAACCCTCCGATCGTCGTTTTCGCATCGTAACCGTTGTAGATTTTGTCGTCGTACCACACGTGCCCAAGGGCATCATATTGTGTGGTTCCTTGCAGGTACATGAAAATCACATCATCTGAGTATTCGATTCCTCCCGGGAATGCCTGGGCCCGGCCGTTCAGATAGTGCCCCTTATCCATCGCCATTGTCCGAGTGGGTTGGCCGCGGCCTGGATAGATCGGATCCCCACCTGGTCGTGCAACCGGAACTCCTAGGGCAAACACTTTGCCCTGTTTCACGGCACTGACTCCGCGCAGCACTTCGGCATTGGTAAGGAAATTCAATGCCCCGATCTCGTCATCCGCACCCCAACGACCCCAGTTTTTCGGTGCATCCTTTAAGAGTTCAGTAAATGTCTTCCCAGCCACCTTTTTTGCCTCCTTTTTTTCCGCAATCGGCTATCAATCTTTCGCAATTATAGGACCCCGCGCTCCGACAACCCGGCAATCTCCTTTGCGCTAAGCCCCAGGAGGTTGCCATAAACCTCATAATTATGTTCTCCGAGCTCTGGTCCAACGAACCGTGCTTCTCCTGGTGTTTCACTCAACTTCGGAACGATTCCAGGCATGCGCAGGGCACCGAGGAGTCGGTCATGGAGAGTGAGAAACATGTCACGAGTCTGAAAATGCGGATCTTCCACGATATCAGCAATCGTGTGGACCGGCCCTGCCGGAATCGTGGCCTCTTCGAGACGCGCCAGCAGGGTGGAAAGATCCTGATTGGCTGTCCAAGCCGCAATGATCTCGTCTATCGTTTCCCGATTCTGCACACGAACGATTTGCGGCGTAAAGTGCGGATCGCTCGTCAATCCTTCCTGCCCCATAAGAGCACATAAGCGGCGAAATAACCCATCCGTATTGGCAGCGATCACGATCCACTGCCCGCCACGGCAGGGATAGAGATTCGAAGGGGCAAAGCCAGGAAGCAGAGTACCAGTACGTGCGCGAACGAAACCAGTTCGGTCGTATTCTGTCAGCATGCCTTCTAACACAGCAAAGACTGATTCATACAGCGCCGTATCCACGACCTGTCCATGACCACCATTCACGTCGCGATGATACAGAGCCATCAGCGTTCCCAAAGCCGCAAAGAGACCGGCCAAAGAGTCGCCCAGGCTAATCCCTACACGACAGGGTGGTCGGTCCGGAAATCCCACCAAATGGCGCAAGCCACCAAATGCCTCAGCCACTGCAGCAAATCCAGGTTTCTGGCGATAGGGACCGGTTTGCCCGTAGCCGGAGACGCGGGTGAACACAAGGCCAGGGTTGAGTTGGCGCAAGACATCAGAGCCCAATCCCCATCCTTCGAAGGTTCCGGGCCGGAAATTTTCAATTACGACATCGGCCTGTGCAACCAATTTACGCAATAGCTCTTGTCCTTCAGGCACGCGAAGGTTCAGAGTGATACACTTTTTATTACGTGCAATGCTCGGCCACCACAAGCTCTTGCCGTCCTCCAACGCCTGACCAGTGGTGCGCATGGGATCCCCTTCATGAGGTGGTTCAATCTTTATGACTTCAGCACCAAAATCTGCGAGCAGACGAGCGCAAAAAGGTCCTGCGAGTAGTACGCCACATTCAATCACACGGACACCAGCTAAGGGACCGAAAGGGGGAGCGCTTTGCCCTTGGAATCGAGGGCGCTCATCGGTTTTCATCGCGAAAAACTTGGTCCTTACTCGTATTCGCGGGCAACATAAGCGTAAAACCGCAGAGGGTCAAGACGCACGAGAGGATTGCCGATTACAGATTGTCAATTGTAGAGTATGAAATGGAATCCAGGAGTTTCCGGATATCGGGAAAACCAAGATGTAAGGAGAATCCCCTTGTGCCGTAGAAACAACAATTCAAAAAGGAAATTGTCGATAGATTACTGCGGCTGGCAGCAAGCAAAACTCTAGACCAACAATGCGAAGCAGCGATGGACACAGTCTTGCCATCTCAATAACCCAGGGAAGGAAACTCACACTTCACGATTTCTGCATCACAAGAAGGGACTCATGTCAAAGCGAAAGCACTTCAGACCCAAGCTCTCCAGTCTTGGTCGACCACTCACCGACTACTCCATTTGGACGTTGGCCTATTGCCAAGCCGACATGCCGTATGATTTCTTTGGTGGCTCTGGCCTGATGAGCAATCGCGGAACCGTCCAGATTCCTATGCTCTACACTGTGCTGGTTGGCGGTGAGATCGGCGGGAAAAAACAGGTAGCCTTGGTAGACGCTGGCTTCAGCAACCAGGAGTGGATGTCACGATACCAGTTTTTTGCCTGGGAAGACCCACAGACCGTTTTAGCCAAAGTGAAGCTGAAACCAGAAGATGTGACTGCGATTCTTGTCACCCACTTGCATTTCGACCATATCGGCAACTTTCACGCTTTTCCTAACGCCCATCTCTATATTCAACTCGATGAATACATGGGCTGGCTGCGCATCCTGGCTCTGTCAGCCGACTTTGGTGGTGGAGAATGAGCCTGGATACTTTTCTCGCTCGACCCCCAGGATATTCACAATGTCGCAACGGCAATCAGTCAAGGAAAGGTCACTTTGCTTGAAGGCGACACTGTCATCCTGCCTGGTATCACTGCCCATCTCGCTAAAGACTCGCATACGTTTGGCACACAATGGTTTGAGGTACAGACGCTCAACGGGGCCTTTGTGATTGCTGGTGATGCAGTGTATTGGTACTCAAATGTCGAGAAAATGTGGCCACCTGGGTACAATCAGGGGAATCCTTTTAATCAGCTATTTACCTACGATCGTATTCGTCGAACGTTGGGGAACGAATTGGAGCGGCTGATCCCCGGCCACGACCCACAGGTGTGGCGCCGTCACCGCACCTGGACCGTCGGGCCGAACGAAGTGGCTGAAATCACGCTGGCCAAGGGGCAGCGATCACGTCAACCACGATAGTGCAGAAGACAAGGGACGAATTCCAGTCCTAAAGAAAAGGCAGAAAGGACCCTCCGCATGAAAATTGTCATCCTGCTACTCGCCACTCTCCTCTCGGCAACCGGCTGCGAAAAAAGTTCAGAGGCCCCTACATCGCAATCGCAGCACCCACAACCACACTCTCGTGAAGAAACCCTGAGCACGCCTGAGCAACCGGGAGGTGTGTATACTGAGCAGGGATTCATTGAAAGCGTGCGAAACGGGGACGCAGCGACAGTAACGCTCTTTTTAAACGCGGGCATCAGCCCGAATGCAAAAGAGAGTACTGGCCAAACTGCACTTGTGGCCGCGGCTGCGGCAGGCCATGCTGACATCGTCCGGTTGCTGCTCGACAGGGGAGCAGCGCTCGATCCACAAGACGGTCTGGGCGCTCAATTGTTACACGACGCGGCAGCGAAGGGGCAGAGAGACCTTATACAAACCCTCCTCAGGAAGGGGGTCGATGTCAACGTGCAGGACAGTGTGGGATACACGGCATTGATGCGCGCGGCAGAAGAGGGACAGGCTGACGCCGTTAGGGTACTGATCGCCGCTGGAGCGAATATTAATGCGTCCGAAATACACGGGTATAGCAGTCTTATGTGGGCAGTTGTAAAAGGGAAAAACAACACGGCACAGGTTTTAGTAGATAGCGGCGCAGATGTGAATGCGCGAGAAAAAAAGAGAAACTGGACAGCTCTGATGATGGCAGCAGTAAAGGGTGACGCTGAGATGGTCGAATTATTATTGGCCAAGGGCGCGGACACAAAGCTCACAGACACGAATGGCGCAACCGCCTTGGCTGCAGCGCAAAAAAGCGCCAATGCCGAGACAATTCAACTCCTTGAACAAACAGAGGCTCGCTAGAAGCGACGCCAGACCTGTCTCCCTTTTAGGGGTAGGGTTTTCTGCCAGACCGCAATTGGCACAGACTGGCCAAACACTGCAGGTACGCGCGGAAGCGCTCCCCCATCATGCCCGTCCTTCGACAGAGTTTATCCTGGGCGTAGTCGAAGGACTCAGGACAGGCTCCGGTGGGCATCCAGAAATCTCAAGCAGCAGCTTGGGGTTCATCTGTCTGGATTCCCGTTTTCGCGGGAATGTTCATTCGCCTACGGCTCGTCCTAAACCATGAAAACGATGCCTGATGGTCTTTTTCGGGGGAATGACACAGCCACGACCTCCCCCTCAAATTCCGACTGTCCGCCTTAGGGATCAATCCTGGCAGAAGCATACCCGCTGAGCACCTCTGCACCCTCTTGGTTCACAGTGGAAACGGCCAGATCGACGAAACATTTGCCGTTTTCTTCTCTGATGGCCTTCACGGTTGCTTTGGCTGTGAGATGATCTCCTGGCCACACCTGGCGCGTGAAACGTACCCCCAATGTGGTCAAGCGCCCATCACCCACATAGTTGGTCAGCATCTTGCCCGTCATTCCCATGGTGAGCATGCCGTGAGCAAACACCGATGGATACCCAGCAATTTTGGTCGTGTAGACCTCATCCGTATGGACGGGGTTGTAATCACCAGACGCGCCAGCGTATTGGACAAGCTGGGTCCGCGTCAGGTTGTTCACGATTTGTTCTTCGTAGGTATCCTCCACCTGAAGCGTACGTGCCGACAATGCCATGGCTGCCCTCCTACTGCTGATCTACAGGACGTTCTGTCCGGACACCAACGCTACGAGCCGTCACCACCAGTTCCCCGTTTTGATCCCGATACTCGGTTATGGTCTCTGAGAAAACCAATTTGCCGGCACGGCGTCCTTCCTTTTCCCAGGTTTTGCCGGGCTTCACTGTTGCCGTTAAGACCTCACCAGGCCTAAGATGGCGGTGATACTCGAAGTGTTGTTCGGCATGGAGACCGCCCCCGCCCCCACCACCGCCACCCCCGCTGCTGCGTTGCACGCCTGTGGCTTCCTTGCCCGAGCCAAACCAGGGTTGCCCAATTTTGGGCCGCAGTGGATAGTCGGGATCAAATTGGGCACTGGCCATTGCAAAAGTTGGTGGCGCAATGATGGACCCTAGCTCAGTCGTCTTGGCATAGTCTTCGTCATAATAAATCTTGTTGTCGTCGCCAATTGCCCGGGCGAACAGCATGATATGACCTGCCTCGACGGGAAATTTTTTCACTGCCATTGTGGTCTCTCCTTCTCCGACGTTTTTCTTCAGAGTGACCTCACCAGACTCCCTTGTGAGGTGGTGGTCTCTTTTCCGTTTACTCGTCTTGAGTCACCCGGAGAACTTCAGCGACCGTAGTCGTTCCTTCACGCACCTTCCGCCAGCCGTCTTCCCGCAGCGTACGCATATGCTGGTTACTAACAGCGAAGCTGCGAATAATGTCCGAGGACGAACGCTTGAGGACAAGTTGGCGGCTCCCTTCGTTGATGACGAGGAGTTCGAAAATGCCACTACGGCCTCTATACCCTGTCATGGCACACGCATCGCACCCCTGCGCTTCATAGGCCGCCAGCGGAATTCTGTCACGGCCATTCGCAGGGGAACCGTTCCCTTCTGGGGTGACTCCCCCTTCTACAGGACGCCGGCAATGCCGACAGAGGGTTCGCACCAACCGTTGCGCCATGACTCCAAGCAACGACGAAGCCAGAAGGTAATCTTCCACCCCCATTTCAAGGAGGCGCGAAATCGCACCAGCCGCATCATTCGTGTGCAGCGTGGAGAAAACCAGATGGCCCGTAAGCGCAGCCTGGACGGCGATTTCCGCAGTTTCATAATCACGGATTTCCCCTACCATAATCACATCCGGATCCTGACGGACAATCGACCGTAATCCGTTGGCAAACGTCAACCCAATCTGCGGCTTGACATGGATCTGATTGACACCGCTCAACTGGTACTCAACCGGATCTTCGATCGTAATGATCTTTTTGTCCGGAGAATTGATCTTATCCAACGCACCGTACAGGGTCGTGGTCTTCCCACTGCCGGTAGGGCCGGTGACAAGGATCATTCCATATGGACGGTTAATTAACCCATCAAACGTCCCGAGTGTGTCCTGCGGGAACCCGAGAGAATCCAGGGTGACAGAGATGCTTGAGCGATCCAAAATACGCAAAACGACACTTTCTCCGTAGAGTGTCGGTAACGTCGAGACGCGCAAATCGATTTCACGGCCCAGCATGCGCAATTTGATGCGGCCATCCTGCGGCAGTCGTCGCTCGGCAATGTTCAGTTTCGCCATCAACTTGACGCGAGAGATCAAGGCGGCCTGCAGTTTCCGGGGAGGCGCATCAACGTCGTGGAGCACACCATCAATACGATAACGCACCCGCAATTCCTTCTCAAAAGGCTCGATGTGGATATCAGAGGCACGCTGCTCCAACGCACGAGCGATGAGGACGTTCACCAGTCGAATGACCGGCGCTTCGCTGGCAAGATCGCGCAGGTGCTCGACATCTTCCTGATCTTCCTCCAGGTACTCAACTTCCCCTACTTCACCACCCACCGCACGTTCTTCCGCAGGAGTCTCGGCATAATAGGTATTCAAGGCATCGTGGATATCGCGCTCACGCGCCAGACAACGGGTTACTTGCAACCCAGTTGCCTTCTCTAACGCTTCGAGTACGTACAGATCGCCCGGGTCCGCCATTGCCACCGTGAGCAGCCCATCCTGAACCGCGAGCGGACACACTCTGGCCTGATGAAAGAACCCGGGTTTGATATTTTCAATGGCGGGGATTTCTTTAGGAAAATCCCGCGAGCTAAGAATCGACGTACGGTAATACTCAGCCTGGAGTGTGAGCAAATCGTCTTCTGAGATAAATCCTAACTCAACGAGTAAGCGCTCAAGAGGTTCTGCTCGTTCCCGCTGCACTCGTTGGACCTTACGGAGGTCGTCAATTGAAACTTTCCCACTAGCGAGGAGGATTTCTTCAAAACGGGGCATAGGAATTCACATTGGTAATGTTCAATCGCGGGTTTGCAGAAACCGTTTGTTGCTGTGCGCCTCGCGTCTTATAGACGTCCTGTTATTCTATGGCTCCGGGGATCAAGTGACCAATTCTCTCCCAACGGACCCAACGATCACTGCCATCCCAGGACCAGTAAATCAGGAAGGCTTTTCCTTTCACATCATCGCGATCGACAAACCCCCAAAAACGGCCGTCATGGCTGCGATCACGGTTGTCACCCATGACAAACAGTTTTTGTGGTGGAACAGTAACAGGTCCAAAATTATCCCGTGGGCCAGGAACTTGCTGGTCTCCGTCGGCAAAAGTAGCATAGGGATCGTCAACTTTGGCCCCGTTCACGTATAACTGTTTGTGGCGGATCTCCACCGTGTCTCCACCAACCGCCACAATCCGTTTGATAAAATCTTTGCTGGGATCTCTGGGATAGATAAAAACGATGACGTCTCCTCGCTGGGGTTGTCCCCACTCCGCTATGGTCTTCTCAAAGGGATAAGGCAACCGCAAGCCATAGACGAATTTGTTGACCAGAATATGGTCTCCGATTTGTAAAGTCGGCAGCATCGAGCCTGAGGGGATTTTGAACGCCTGGACGACGAAACTGCGAATAAAAAAAGCTAGCAGCAGCGCAACCATCAGGGCTTCAGCATACTCACGCGCGACTGATTTCTTCGCAGTCTTTCCTCGCGCCGCGGGCTGATTTTTGGGACGCTGCGATTGGTCTATGAGCGGTGGGACCGTTTCCTCAACATCAGTCTTGTTTCTGAACATAGTTTCTCTTAGCACGCTGGGAAACCAGGTCTAGGAATCTCGCACTCGTAAGAGTGCCAGGAAGGCTTCCTGCGGAATCTCGACTCGCCCGACCTGTTTCATGCGCCGTTTCCCTTCTTTTTGCTTTTCTAGCAGTTTTCGCTTACGGGTAATATCCCCTCCATAACATTTCGCAGTCACGTTCTTCCGTAGCGGTTTGACTGTTTCCCGGGCGATGATTTTTCCTCCAATGGCAGCTTGCACGGCCACCTCGAACATCTGACGGGGGATGAGTTCTCGCATCTTCTGTACTAACTGCCGCCCTCGGGTGTAGGCATGGTCCTGATGTACAATTAGGGAAAGGGCGTCAACAATTTCTCCATTGATGCGAATGTCAAGCTTGACCAGATCAGCAGGCCGCAAATCGAGCAGGTCGTAGTCAAACGAGGCATACCCACGACTCACTGACTTGAGCCGGTCATGAAAGTCGATCACCACCTCATTGAGTGGCAATTCGTACAGCAGCATCGCCCGGTTCGTACCGAGGTACTTGAGTTCGCGGTGGATGCCGCGCCGTTCCTGGCACAGCTGCAAAATATTACCGAGAAACTCGGTTGGTACGTGAATCGTCGCGAGAATGAAGGGCTCGTCAATGTGGTCGATCTCCTGCACCGGCGGCAGGAGGGCCGGATTATCGACCAACAGGGTCTCACCAGTAAGGGTTGTCACACGATATTCGACCGTCGGGGTCGTCGTAATGAGATCAAGACCGAATTCTCGTTCAAGCCGCTCTTGGACAATCTCCATATGCAAGAGGCCAAGAAAGCCGCAGCGAAAGCCAAACCCAAGCGCCAGAGAACTTTCTTTTTCATAGGTAAACGAGGCGTCGTTAAGCCGCAGCTTCTCGACAGCGTCACGCAAGGCGTCATATTGATTCGGTTCCACTGGGTAGAGACCACTAAAGACCATAGGTTTCACCGCCTTGAAACCCGGGAACGCCTCTGCGGTTGGTCGTTCGGGATCTGTGAGTGTGTCACCGATCCTGGCCTCCGTTACATCCTTGATGCCGGCCATGACGAAGCCCACCTCCCCTGGTCCAAGGGCATCCACAGTCATCGGACGAGGCGCAAAAACACCGACACGTGCCACTTCATAAACTTTATCGCCTGACATGAGTTGCACACGCATCCCTTGTCGAAGGGTACCATCGAACACACGCAGCAGAATAACCGCCCCTTGATAGGAGTCGAACCAGCTATCGAACAATAACGCCTTAAGCGGGGCCTGTGCATCACCCTTTGGCGGGGGAAACGCATGAATAATGCCCTCTAAAACGTCAGGGATTCCCCGCCCTTCCTTAGCGCTCGCCAAAATCGCCTCGCTCCCATCGAGGCCGATGATCTCCTCAAGTTCCCGCCGTACCCGCTCGGGATCAGCACTTGGCAGGTCGATCTTGTTAATGACTGGCAAAAGTTCCAACTGATGGTCGAGTGCCAGGTATGCATTCGCTAATGTTTGCGCTTCAACCCCTTGGGTTGCATCAACGACCAGGATCGCTCCTTCACAGGCAGAGAGGCTGCGGGAAACTTCGTAAGAAAAATCGACATGCCCAGGCGTATCAATCAGATTGAGACGGTACTCTTCTCCATCCCGCGCGAGATAGCGTAACCGCACTGTGCGAGCCTTGATGGTAATGCCTCGTTCCTGTTCTAGATCCATCGTATCGAGGAATTGCGCCCCACGTTCTCGTTCGCTAATCGCGCCGGTAAACGAGAGCAGCTTATCGGCCAGGGTCGATTTTCCGTGATCGATATGCGCAACGATGCTAAAGTTACGGATGTGATTCGTGTCCATGCTGTCGAGTACGAAAGTATGCAACCGTTTGTCGTAGCCCCTCCTCGAAGCTGACCTCCGGTTGCCAGTGAAGTATGGCAGCAGCGCGATCCCAGGCAAGCACGCTGCGCCGCTGCTCTCCCGGCTTCGCAGGACCATGAATTTCGGGTACCTGCGGATTCGTCAATGCGCGCAAGTGCTGGAAGAGTTGATTCACATCAGTTTCGATCCCGTTCCCAATGTTTAATGGTCCCGTATATTCGACCTGCAAAGCCGCGAGATTTGCGCGAGCCACATCGCCCACAAACACGTAGTCTCGCGTTTGTTTGCCATCACCGTTGATGACAGGCTGTGCACCAGACAAGAGACGCAAGGTAAAAATCGCCACCACACCCGCCTCACCGTGCGGGTCTTGACGCGGGCCATACACATTAGCGTAACGCAGGGCACAGTATGAAATGCCGTACTGGACTTGGTAAAAATAGAGGTAGTGCTCTCCAGCGCGCTTGCTCACGCCATAAGGACTAATCGGGTGAGTAGGATGGTCTTCTGATGCAGGAAAGACCTCTTGTTCTCCATACACTGTGCCACCCGAAGATGCGAAGAGGATCTTCTTGACGCCCACTTCACGGGCCCCTTCGAGTATGTTCAGCAAGCCACAGATGTTGACTCGTGCATCGAAAAGAGGGTCGGCAACCGAGCGACGGACATCCATCTGAGCGGCGTGATGGTTCAGCACCTCAATTTTTTCCCGAACAATCAAGTGCCGGACCGCAACGTCTTGAATGTCTGCGTGCACGAAGTGGGCCTGAGGGTGAACGTTCTCTCGTTTCCCAGTCGATAGATCGTCCACCACAAACACCTCATGCCCGGCTTGTATGTACGCATCCACCACGTGCGAACCGATGAAGCCAGCGCCTCCAGTGACGAGTATTCGCATGAGCAACTCCGGTGTAGTTATTTCTTTCCTACCCTCTCCTTAAAATAGGAGATGGTCTCTGTGAGTCCGTCTTCGAGTGCCACCTGCGGTTCCCACCCCAGGAGGCGACGCGCGAGTCCAATGTCTGGCTGCCTGACTTTGGGATCGTCAATCGGCAGCGGCTTAAAGGCGATCTGACTCTGGCTACCAGTCAGGGCAATGATCACGCGGGCAAACTGGAGCACCGACATCTCCCGCGGGTTGCCGATATTCACAGGTTCGTCGTAATCTGAGTGGAGGAGATGAATGATCCCCTCGACCAAATCGGAGACATAGCAGAAACTACGGGTCTGGCCACCATCGCCGTAGACTGTCAGGTCTTCCCCGTTCAAGGCTTGCGAAACGAAATTGGGCACCACGCGACCATCGTTGAGGCGCATGCGGGGACCGTACGTATTAAAAATGCGCACGATGCGCGTCTCCACCTTATGGAAGCGGTGATACGCCATTGTCATGGCTTCAGCAAAGCGCTTGGCTTCGTCATACACCCCACGGGGGCCAATCGGGTTCACGTTGCCCCAATAGTCCTCCTTTTGCGGGTGGATCAACGGGTCACCATAGACCTCAGAGGTCGAGGCGAGAAGGAAGCGGGCACCTTTTTCCTTTGCCAACCCTAACGCCTTATGTGTCCCTAGCGACCCCACTTTGAGGGTTTGGATAGGGAGTTCAAGGTAGTCAATAGGGCTCGCCGGCGAAGCGAAATGCAGAATCGCGTCCAATGGCCCTTTGACATAAATATAGGTGGTGATGTCCTGAGGAATGAAGGAAAAGCGCGAGTTAGGGAAAAGGTGGGCGATATTATCCGCGCTGCCAGTAATGAGGTTATCCATACAGATCACTTCATCGCCATTGCCAAGAAATCGCTCACACAGATGGGACCCAATAAAGCCCGCACCGCCGGTGATCAAGATACGCGCCATAGTCTTTGCCTTTGTCTCGGAAGGAACACCACTATTGTATGACCGGCGTCCGACCGATCGGATAGTAGGTAAACCCTTCCTGTTTCATCACTGCTGGTTCATACAGGTTACGTCCGTCGAAAATGACGGGAGTCTTCATCAACTGGCGCATGCGGCTAAAGTCTGGCCGGCGAAACTCATTCCACTCAGTGACGATGAGCAAGGCGTCAGCACCAACAAGCGCGTCGTAATTCACCCGATGATAGGAAACACGTTCGCCGAACACTTCTCTTGCCCGACTCAGAGCCTCAGGATCATGGACGGCAACTTCAGCGCCAGCACCGATGAGCGATTCGACAATAACCAGCGAGGGCGCTTCGCGCATGTCGTCGGTGCGTGGCTTGAAGGCTAATCCCCAAATCGCGAATTTGCGGCCATGGACATCGCCCCCAAAGTGGGCACAGACCTTGTCCACGAGTAGCCGTTTTTGTCGTTCGTTGATCACCTCGACGGTCTGTAACAGAAAAAATTTCCCTCCGGTCTCTTCGGCTGTGCGGATCACGGCTCGGACGTCCTTGGGAAAACACGAGCCACCGTAGCCAACACCAGGAAAGAGAAAATAGTGTCCAATACGACGATCAAACCCAATGCCCCGACGTACCTCAGAGACATCCGCACCCACTCTCTCACACAGGTTCGCGATCTCATTGATGAACGAGATGCGCGTGGCAAGAAAAGCGTTAGCCGCATACTTTGTCATCTCGGCACTCCGGTTATCCATCACCAGGATCGGGTTCTCAGTACGCACGAAGGGTGCGTAGAGTTCTTTTAATAACGACAACGCTCGCTCGCTGTTGCCACCAATCACCACCCGATCCGGCTTCATAAAATCTTCGACGGCAGCTCCTTCTTTGAGAAACTCAGGATTGGAAACCACGTCAAAAGGATGCTCGGTGTGTGCCGCCATGGTTTCACGCACGCGGTCTGCTGTGCCGACTGGCACCGTGCTTTTCATCACGACCACCCGGTAGCCAGGCATGACACAGGCAATCTCTTTCGCTGCCTGCAGAACCATACGGACATCGGCTGAGCCGTCCATATCCGAAGGCGTCCCGACAGCAATAAAACAGACCATGCCCTCTTTGACCGCAAGGGCGAGATCTGAAGTAAAACGCAAACGCCCGTCTGCAGTGTTGCGACGGATCAGTTCTTCTAACCCCGGCTCATAGATGGGCACTTTTCCACTATTAAGGTCAGCAATTTTGCGTTGATCAATGTCTACACAGATCACGTCGTTGCCGCTTTCGGCAAAACATGTCCCTGCCACTAACCCGACATAGCCGGTCCCAATGACACAAAGCTTCATAGCTTCTCCATGCTCCTCAACATGCCGTGCTCGGCCTCATTCAACCTGAAAGAAAACGTCGAAATGACACTGCTGAAAACTGATTCTAGCATATCTCTGATTATGGAAACGCTTTTCTTGGGCCGGGAGAAAAGCAACACCTCCCCTGAAGCTCTGAGGCGTGTCCAGTCCAGCAGAGATGGCTCACTATCGATGTCCTTAAAACTCGGTAAGGGCGACAAATTGGCGGTAGCGCCGATCAATATCGTCACGGGTAAGCGTGTGGAACCGGCGCAAGCTGAAGTCTTCAACCACGAACGAAGCCACGACACTGCCGTATACAATTGCCTTGCGTAACCCCGCTTCAGACAGGTCACCAGACTGAGCGAGGTGGCCAAGGAAGCCTCCAGCAAAGGAATCCCCGGCACCCGTGGGGTCAAAGACCTCCTCCAAGGGATACGCTGGAACGGCAAAAACCGAATTAGCCGAGAAGAGCAAAACACCATATTCGCCCCGCTTGACGAGGAGAGTACGCGGTCCCATTGCTAAAATTTTCCGCGCCGCGCGCACGATATTGCGCTCACGGCCAAGCAAGCGCGTTTCTTCATCGTTAATGATCAGGGTCTCAACTTTTTTGAGCAGAGCCTCCAGTTCTGGCCGTGCTCCTTCAATCCAATGGCTAATAGTATCACAAGCGATCAAACGGGGCTGAGTAAGTTGGTCTAATACCCCCTCTTGCAAGCCTGGGTTGATATTGCCTAAGAAGACGAAAGGGGTGTTACGGTACTGAGGAGGCAATACCGGAGTAAAATCCGCAAAAACGTTGAGTTGTAAATCCAAAGTATCACGAATGTTCATATCCTCATGATACCGCCCAGTCCAACGAAACGTCCGTCCTTTCCTCATTTCCACACCGGCAAGATCGATGTTGGGCGAAGAGAGAATAGCCCGTTCCTGTTCTGGAAAATCTTCGCCAATGACAGCCACAACCTTCACCGGAGCAAAATAGCTTGCTGCTACCGCAAAGTAGGCAGCTGACCCGCCCAACACCTCTTCCATTCGGCCCAAAGGGGTTTCGATGGTGTCAAGCGCCACTGAACCCACGACAAGGATGCTCATGCTCTCCCCCTCCCCTCAGCTACCCAGGTATTTTCCGACAATGACGTCAAGTTCCTGTTTGATTGCCGCAGGGATCACTGCTCGATCTGTAATAATGGCGTCCTTTAACGCTGATGCACAGGGACAGGTGCGTTTAACCGAGATTCGCTTGAGTGCACCATGGATAACATCTTGAGCAATGACAACGTTTTTCCCGAGAATCGCGATGACCTCTTCGATCACCACATCGCCCGCTTCTGTGTTCCAACAATCGTAATCAGAGGCCAATGCGAGCGTCGCAAAGCAGATTTCTGCTTCTCTGGCAAGCTTTGCTTCCTGTAAATTAGTCATACCGATGATGTCGGCCCCCCAACTGCGATACAGGAACGATTCGGCCCGCGTGGAAAACTGCGGTCCTTCCATACAGATATACGTCCCACCGTTGTGAATCGTCGCCCCCATGTCGCGACCAACTTCTGCAAGGGTCTGACTTAGGGTACGACACATAGGGTCAGCAAAGGAGACATGGGCAACGATTCCTCGTCCAAAAAAGGTACTGATGCGCCCACGAGTACGATCAATAAATTGATCAGGAATAACAATATGGCCTGGGGCGATCTCTTGCTTGAGGCTACCGACCGCGCTGACCGCGATGAGACATTCCACCCCGAGCTTTTTCATGCCGTAAATGTTGGCGCGGAAATTCAACTCAGAAGGCAAAATTCGGTGTCCCCGTCCGTGGCGGGGAAGAAACACGACCCGTACACCGGCGATCTCACCAACAAAATAGTCATCTGACGGCGCGCCGAAGGGTGTATCAACCCCAACCCACTCTCCTTTCTCAATCCCGCTCATCTGGTAAAGTCCACTGCCGCCAATGACACCCACTGTTATCACGTGTGTATGCCTCCCTCGGTTGACTTTTTGCTTCGGTCTTTATCTCATGGAGGGGCGAGGCAATGCCTCGCGCTCTCTGTGGGTAACCCGCCGATTTGCCCCTGCCTTTGTTTGGAAAGAAAAATCGTCTGAGGGATATTGCGCAGCAAGTTGGCCACATGCCGCTTGGGCATCTTGGCCACGACTCTCCCGTATAGTCGCATGAATGCCCTTGTCTAAGAGAAACTGGCGAAAACGCTCGATCTGTGGTCGGGAAGAGGAAAGGAATAGGGTACCAGGAAAAGGATTAAAGGGAATGAGATTGACCTTTGCACGCAGTCCGTGTAGCAACCTGGTGAGCCGCTTGGCATCCTCATCGCTGTCGTTCACACCGTTCAGCATCGTATAGGCAAACGTGAGGCGCTTGCGTG
>CAZCWX010000439.1:0-5351 GCA_964502465.1 uncultured Enterobacteriaceae bacterium
GGGGAGGCGTTGATTGCTCGTGCCGAACTAGAAGATGAACAGGGAGTCCTCCAGGTCGAGATCGGTGATGAGATCGAGGCGACCGTTGTTGCAACCGATACCGAAGTCCGCCTGTCACGCAAGCTGCTACGGGGGCTCCAAGCCCGTGAGCAGCTGGAAATGGCGTTAGCGACCAGCCTGCCAGTGGAGGGGAAAGTGACAGCCGTGGTCAAGGGTGGGTACGAAGTCATGGTCGCTGGACTCCGTGCCTTTTGTCCGTTTTCGCAGATCGACGCGCGTCGCCCAGAATCTTCTGATGTGTACCTCAACCAGGTGCTCGAGTTTCGTGTCACCCGCTATGCGGAGAACGGACGCAACATTGTCCTCTCCCGTCGCCAACTGCTTGAAGAGCAAGCGGCAAAAGCGGCTGAAGACACGCGCAGAAAAATTGTGCCTGATGCCATACTGCCAGGCACCGTCTCTTCGCTAACGGATTTTGGCGCGTTCGTTGACCTGGGCGGCGTGCAAGGCCTCATCCATATTTCTGAGCTGTCCCATTCGCGAGTGGTCAAACCGACCGATCTCCTGCATGTGGGTGATGTGGTCACCGTCAAAGTGCTGAAGGTTGACGAGAAAACTGGGAAAGTAGCCCTGAGCCTGAAGGCACTGGAAGGCGATCCCTGGGCTGCAGTGCCAGACCAGTTACGCGAGCGGCAGATTGTGCGTGGACCAATCGTGCGGATGATGGACTTCGGCGTCTTTGTTGAGCTCCTGCCAGGGGTGGATGGCCTGCTGCACCTGAGCGAAATTCCCCGGAGCCAACAGAGTGCAGTCAAAGACGCGGCAGCGTCGCAGGAAGAGATTTCGGTGATGATCCTCGACGTCGACCTGAACAAGCGTCGGATCGCCCTGGCGCTGGCTCCTGAAGGACTCTCTCCAGGTGAGCAGGTGGCCGATACCCCGCTGACAGTTGGTGCACTGTTGACCGGGACAGTGGATCGGGTTGAACAGTTTGGCGTCTTTGTCCGTGTTGGCCCCGGGCAAGTCGGGTTAATTCCGAATGCTGAGATGGGCACTGCGCGTGGGACCGATCATCAGAAAGAATTTACTCCGGGCACCGAGGTGAAAGTGGTGGTGCTGGCGATCGAAGAAGGCGGGAAACGTATCCGCCTCTCCCGGGCGAAGGCGTTCGAACGTGAGGAAAAAGCCGAAACCCAATCGTATCTCGGCAACGCAGCGCAGAAGAGCAAAGGGTTTGGGACGACTCTGGGAGATTTGCTCAAGCAGCAGCAGAAAAAATAGGTGACAGACCAGGGGCTAGAGGCTTGAAAGAAGGCTACAGGCTCTAGGCTTAAGGCTAAAGGGAGAAGAGATATCCCTAAGGACTGTGAGACAAAAGCCTTGGACGAAACTTGAGGAGCCCCTTCGACTAGGCTCAGGGCAGGCTCCGGCGAGGAAGCAATCTCTTTTGCGGGCAAAGATTGCTTCGCTGCTCAGAAACAAAATTCCCGACCCGTGTCGCACGCTCGTGGCAGCCCGTCATTCCGGGCAAGGCCGCAGGCCGCGACCCGGAATCCAGGAGCCAAAGACTGGATGCCCGCCTGCGCGGGCATGACACGCTCCGGCCCTGCAAAATCATTGCGACGAAACACTAAAGCCGGTAGGCTCTGGTCGCGTTGTCGCCGATGATATTTTGCTGATCGGCAGGCGACATGGTCGCAATACCCTTCTTGAGTTGTTTGAGTGCCCCAGGGAAGCCGTCAAAGTGGGGGAAATCGCTCGACCAGAAGAACTTATCCGAGCCCCAGCGCTCGCTGGCGGCGGGAATCATGCTCTCATCCACGTCCGCCCCGACCCACACTTGTCGCCGAAAGTATTCGCCCGGCGGCCGCTTACAGCCCGTCATGAACCCGCTGTGCTCCCACTTGCTGTCCATTCGTTCAATGAAGTGCGGCACCCAGCCTGCGCCAACCTCCAGGCAGAGCAGCTTGAGGTGCGGAAAGCGCTCCAACGTGCCCCCTTCAAAAAAACTGACAAAAGACCCCTGAATGTCGAACCCCAACGTGACCGACAAGTAGTAGAACGGAGAGCCTTGAAGCGTGGGGTGATTGTACCATTGACTCCCATGGTAGTTTGGGCGGGCGATGACATGCAGGCCAACTGGAATATCCAGGTCCTGAGCGACCGCCCAGAAAGGATCATAGTAGGTATCGCCGTAGGCCTTGCCATTGGCTGGCCAGGGAGTCAGCATCACCCCCTTTGCTCCTTTCTTGGCCACCCGTTTCAGTTCTGCCACAGCCCGCTCAACGTCCATGAGAGAGATGTGGGCGACAGCATAGAGTCGGTCAGGGTAGGGGCGACAGAATTCTTCAGTAATCCAATCGTTGTAGACCCGGCAATAGGCCATAGCGAGGTCTGGATCGTTCACCTCCCCTTCCCACAGCAGGCCGAGTGTTGGGTAAAGCACGGCGGCGCCGATTCCTTCTTCGTCTAGCCATTTAACACGAGCATGCGGCTCATAGGCTGCCCGCGGGCCGTCCATATAGCCGAACTCGTTAGAGAACGCCACTTCTCCGGGCTGACCAAAGGCGGCGGCAATACCCAGCCCACGCCCAATGTCAGAAAAATGTCCGTCAACGAGTAACGACTCGGCGCCATTCTCGTCACGAGCGAGCCCAAGAGCACGGGCTTTAAACTTGGTTTCGATATTCTTCTGCCACAAATCAGGTGGCTCCAGGATGTGACCATCCGCATCAACGCTTCGTCCAAGGTGCATGATATACCCTCCTTTATAGGTATTATTGGTTGTCATCCTTTGCGACTGATGAGTCGGCGCTTGGTCATTCCGCACTCTGCATTCCGCATTCCGCATTTTGTATGCTTGCTCGCAATTGCCGTACTCCCTCGGCTGCTCCACCCAGGGCACGAAAGACGGCCGACCCAGCCACCAACAGTGTTGCTCCAGCCGCAACCACTCGCGGCGCGGTATGGGGATCAATCCCACCATCGATTTCCAGCCCTGCGCGTGCCCCGCGCTCGTCCAGCAGGCGACGCAAGCGGCGGACTTTATCCACACTCGAGGCAATGAAACTCTGCCCACCAAAACCGGGGTTCACACTCATGAGCAGAACCTGATCGACGTCACTGAGCACCTCTTCGAGGGTAGACAATGGGGTGCTCGGATTCAGCACGACGCCAGCCTGCTTGCCCAAATCCTTAATATGGTGGAGGGTACGATGCAGGTGAGGACACGTTTCCTGGTGGACGAGCAGAATATCGGCACCGGCCCGGGCAAAATCATCGAGATACCGCTCGGGTTCGACAATCATCAGGTGCACATCGAGAGGTAAGGACGTACTCTGGCGCACGGCCTCGACGACGAGCGGGCCAATAGTGATATTGGGGACAAAACGACCGTCCATCACATCGACGTGGATGCGATCTGCTCCGGCCTGCTCGACTTCTGCCACTTGTTGCCCGAGGCAGCGAAAATCGGCCGACAGGATCGAAGGAAGAATTTGCACTCTCTGCTGTTGCACTGTAGTACCTCATGTTGCAGGAGTATTGCGCTTCGCTCGCATAAACGTAGCATGGTGCTATGACAGCGAACAGGCCCTCATAAAATGGAGGCAGGTATGAGTACGAATCGCGATACCGCGGCGGCATGGACCTATCATAACGGGACCAAGCATTCCTTACATAGCATCCGGAGTAACCGCCACTATCTGGATTGGGACAACCAACCGCTGCCCTTTAAGCTCTACTCCACACTCGAGCCACTTCCCTTACCACCTGAGTTCCCGCCTGCCTCTCTGCCAACGCTCACCGCCATCTCAACCGTTGAAGCGAACAGCGGCACTGAAACCATTCCTGAGGTGCGAGATCTTGCGGCGCTGCTCTTTCTCTCTGCCGGGATCACCAAACGCCGCACTTACCCGGGCGGGGAGATCTATTTCCGGGCGGCGGCCTGTACCGGTGCGCTCTATCATATTGATCTGTATGTCGTCTGTGGGGACCTTCCGGGACTCCCAGCTGGAGTGTATCACTTTGGACCGCACGACTTCGCCCTACGCTGCCTGCGCACGGGGGATTATCGTGGCGTTTTGGTCCACGCGAGTGGACAGGAGCCAACAATCGAACATGCGCCGGTGACGCTCGTGTGTACCAGTACCTACTGGCGCAATGCCTGGAAATATCAGTCCCGCGCCTACCGGCATTGTTTTTGGGACACTGGGACGCTTCTGGCAAACACCCTGGCCGCTGCCGCCGCTTTCACCTTGCCTATCCGCGCGATCACCGGCTTTGTCGATGCAGCAGTCAACCGGTTGTTGGATCTGGACACTGAACGTGAGGTCGCCCTTGTCCTGGTGCCCCTCGGGCAGACCGCTGGACAGGTTCCTTCCTCTTCACCTGAGGTCGAACCGTTGCACTTGCCGACCGCGGCGCTGTCGAAAACTGTCGTCGATTATCCGGCGATCCGCGCGATGCATGCGGCGTCCTCGCTGGGAGATGAGCACGAAGTCTTGACCTGGCGTGGTGCCACCCTGCCCAGGGCCGAGCAGGTCTCTACCGGGCAGCTTTTTCCGCTTGCACCCTTGGGTGACGCCGAGTTGCCCCAGGCATCGTTGGATGAAGTCATACGTCATCGCGGCTCCGCGCGTATCTTTGCGCGCGAGCCGATCTCCTTTGTCCAGCTCTCAACCCTGCTGACTCAGGCCACACGAGGCGTCCCTACAGACTTTCTCGACCGTGCTGGCGCAACGCTCACCGACCTCTATCTCATCGTCAATGCCGTCGAGGCTATCCCGAGTGGGGCCTATGTCTTTCACCGTGACCGCACCGCCCTCGAATTATTGCGTGAGGGCGATTTCCGCCGTGAGGCTGGGCATCTCGGGCTCGGACAAGAACTCCCAGCCGATGCGAGTGTCAACATATACTGTTTGGCTGAGTTGCCACCAATCTTCGAGCGGTTCGGTAACCGCGGCTACCGTGCAGCCCAACTGGAAGCCGCGATTATCGGGGGGAAACTCTATCTTGCGGCCTACGGGCAGCGCTTGGGCGCAACCGGGTTGACCTTTTTTGATGATGACGTGACCACGTTTTTCTCGCCGCACGCCGCAGGAAAGAGCGTCATGTTCCTCACGGCGATTGGGAAACCAGCAAGAAGAAGATTATAGGCTGTAAGCCATAGGCTGTAGGCTGTAGGGATACCTCTTCTCCCTTTAGCCTTAAGCCTATAGCCTGTAGCCTACAGCCTAATTGATACCGTACAACTGCGCCGCGTTGCCGCCAGTGATTTTTGCCGTGTCCGCTGCCGGAATGTTCTTGAACGCCTCAGCAATGAATTCGCGCGACCGTGGCCATGGTGAGTC
>CAZCWX010000440.1:0-7406 GCA_964502465.1 uncultured Enterobacteriaceae bacterium
GCCGCTGTTCAACCACGGAGCGCATGACCCCGGCATACTGCGGCTGCGCCAGAGTTTCGCGAATCGTCTTGGCGCGCTCTTTGGCGCGCGTTTCGAGGTCTTTGGCACGCTCGGATACTCGCTTGTACACACCCAGTTCAAGAATTTTCTCTAGCAGATCACGCCGCTTGCTCGGCTCACTGCCGAGAAATTCGGCGTACTTTCCTTGCGGGAGAATGACGGTCTTGGTGAAACTGTCAAAATCCAACCCAAGAAGCTCTTCCAGGCGACTGGTCAGGCGCTCCGAGCCGGACACATCTTGAATCCACTCGCCATTTTCTCGTTCACTCAAACCGGACTCTGTAGTCCTGCCTGTACGTCTCACTGCCCGGAACCAACGTGAACCAACAGTGAAATCGAACGCAACTTCGCAAAGAGTCTCTCCTGCAGAAATGACACCTTTCGAGTCCGCCCCGTAGCGTGCCGTGCGACCATAGAGACACCACACGATCGCATCAATCAACGACGACTTACCGCTCGCCATCGGACCAGTAATGGCGAAAAGGTCGAGAGTGGAAAAGTCCACTTCTTGCACCTGTCCCTCAGTCGAACGGAAGGGCATGAAGTTTTTCAGTGTCAGACGTTGTGGTCGCATAGGGATTAAGGGCTAGAGATTAGAAGGAGTCCGGAGTCCGCGGTCCGGAGTAGCGTGCGCTGCGCGCACGTCTGCCTTCTACTCTGTTCAGTTCCGTGCGCATGGCGCACGCTACTATATTCGAGCACAAGGGCATGAGTGTACAAATCTCCTGTGGTCTGCTGTAGTTTCTAACCTCCAATTTCCAATTTTTCGCCTCCAGTCCAAGGTTTAAGTCTCATCACCGGTAGTACTTGCCTCTTGATACAGGCGCTCAAACAGCGCCAGCAGTTGCGGCTCGGGGTCAGTTTTCCGCTTGCTCTTATAATACTCACGAAACAGTTCTCCAGCCGGACGGTCCACCTGACTCCGCTGGTCTCTCTCACTATTCATCGTCACTGCCTCTTGGGGCTCCTCGAAACGCAGTGCGATCACTTCCGGCAGCGCACGGATTTTCTCGACCAAGTCAGGATTGGGTTTATCGAGCGACACAACGACTTCGACCCATGCATCGGTAAAGTCTGGCGCTTGTGCAAGAATCGCTTCGGCGGTGCCGGTGCGTCGCAGGAGCCATTTGCCTTTGCCGAGGAAAATTTCGTTCACCATCGCCGGTTTCCCGGGGCGGGCCTCGATGAGGCACACGCTTTTCTTCTGCTCGCGTTCGCCGAAATCCATCTGCAAGATCGATCCGGCATATCGTGTTTGCGACTTGGCGTTTTCAACGATTTGCGGCTTATGCAAATGTCCGAGCGCCACGTATTGCACATGGGCGGGTAAAAACCCGGTCGCCACCGGAAACACACTGGAGCGCCACTCGCCCCCACCGAACTCGCATTCGAGCAGGTGCAGGTGCGCAAGCACGATCGACACTGCCCCTTGATCGCTCCGGCGTATCCCTTCTACCAGGGCGCGAAAGAAATCCTGCACTTTTCCCTGATAGGCGCTAAGGCGGCCCTCTTCCGTCATTCCTACGCTTTCAGCTGTGTTGAGAACCTGGTGGGGGTGGAGATAGGGCAGACAACCGATCAACGCCTGTTCTCCTCCTGTGCGAGCAGGGATTGGCACGATCAGAGCAGAAAGATCTTCAACGACCTCAGGAACGATATGCGCTTGGACCAGCGTCCCGAGCGGTTTCAGCGCACGCAGCAAAGACGGATCATCGTGATTCCCCGGAATGAGCACGGAGGGAATACGCTGACGGGCCAGTTCCGCCAACGTTTCTGCCACCAGTTCCTGGGCTTCGAGCGACGGACGGCGTTCGTGGAAGATATCCCCGGTGACCAGTACCGCATCGACCTGCTCCTGTTTGGCGATATCGATAATCTCGGCGAAGACCGCCCGGTGTTCGTCCATGCGGGAACGGTTGCGAATCGTGCGACCGACATGCCAGTCGGACGTGTGCAGAAACTTCATATCTATTGCCAAACCTGCAGCCGAGCTGGCTACGTTATCATTTGAAAAAGCCAACATGCTGGGTAACACAGGCCTCTGGCCTGTGCAAAAACCACGTTCATGAACTGCGCCTCATCCTCCCAAGTTTCAGGTTGGGTTGGGGGAGTTCCTGTTCCTCCTCTCGCGTCGCCCAAGCCGGTTTGGGGAAACAGACCGGGACGGGAGTGGGGATATCCGGCTGTGAAACGATCATGCGGCCGGACGTCAGGATCTTCGCCCGTTCTCGCAGTGTGGGCGTGAGAAATCCATACTCCGCACGTTCGGCTTCAGCCGCATCCAAGCGACCAACGATGCGGAACGCCGGGTTGGCAACAATCCGCCGCTCGACCTCCGACGCAGTCTGCTGGGCGCCAATCAGAATCGTCCCGCTTGATCGACCCCGTTCAGCGATTTCCAGCAACCGTTCACGGATAGGCGACCAGCCGTCGCGTGGGGCGTAGCGGTTCAGTTCATCGACAATGATAAAACACAGCGGCCCCGCTGCACCGGTGGCTTCTTTCTCCTCTTGGATCTGCTGCAGCACCGATCCGACCACGAAGCTCTTGCCCACTTCGTACAGGTCGGTAATGCTCACAACCGTCACTTGTTTGTTACGCCAATTGATCGTGTGCTGAGCGGGATCGGCATCGCCGGGATCACGAATCAGATACGCCACCTTCTCCTGTGCTCCATACAGACGGCGCATGAACGCATTGACCGTGCCGCTCGCCTGATTGGTCGAAGAGGCAATCACCTCGAGAGCTTTCACCAGAGTGAGAAAGTCGCGGATCTCCTGTTCCGCTGGAGCCTCGGTGTTTTCTTCATCGTCATCTTTGCCCTTCTTCGCTGTGCGCAGAAAGATACCGGGACCAGGTCCGCGCTTTTCTGCCTCATCCGCTGCCTCCTTGAGACGACTCTCCACTTGATACACCAGCGTAGAAAGCAACGAGGCGTCCTCGCCAACTTCGGTAAACAGATAGCGCAGCAACCCTTCATGACAGAAGCTCCGCACTGTCCAGAAATAGGGGGTGACTTCATCCGGACGACGTGCGGCGACTTTGGGAATGAGCGGTCCCTGTCGGTTCGCCGCTGGCGGGACGAAGAACTGGACCGAGTCAAACGGCTCCGCCGACAACCCAAGCTGCGCATACTGCGCCTCGTCCTCAATGGTGAGGTCTTTGTTCCTTTTGTCAAGAAACAACAGGTCCTCACCTTTGACATTGAAGATAATGGCGTGCGTATTCGCCGGATCGGGGAGAGCGCCACAGCGCAGTAAACTGTACATGAGAAACGTGGTGTACGTGGTTTTGGTGGCGATACCAGAGATGCCGCTGATGTTCACATGTGCACCCTTCCGGCCGGTGAGGAAATCGAGATTGCCGTACACAATTTCCTTGCCGGACAGGGACAAGCCGATAGGGAACTTGCGCTCCATTTTGTCCATGAACAGCGCCTGCGCATACTCTTCGCCAGTCACGACCCGCACCGAGTCCCCAGGAATCGGCGGATAATAATATTCAGGCAGCAAGCGGGTGACTTTGACATGCGCAGTGATAGATAATTCGACGGGCAGGCCGTGGTCGGCCTCAATGACATCAGAGTCGAAGACGGAACCCTGGTGCCGGGCACGAATCATGTCCACCATACCGAATAACTTCAGCGTTTCTCCATTTGGTGTAGGAGCTTTGGTCTCAACCACCACCGCATCATTCATCTGTACCTGCTCTCCCTGCTCCTGGTCCAAGCGAACCCAAAACTCTAAGGGAGTTGCGTCCTGTGTACCGATGACTCTACCCATTCGTCCTCCAATGTTCGACTGATGAGTGACAACTTACTCTAGCATGGACCGGACTTTCTGCTTAATGCCGCGCACAATCAACTGCGGATTTCCTAAGCGATGGCGCAAATGGCGCTCGAGACCTCCAACAGGAATCAGATTCTGGGGCGCACGGGGGTCCTTGGGGGCACGCGACGCGAGTTCGCAGACTTTCACTGCAGCTTGTTCGAGTAATCCTACCGCTTGCTCCCGCAGAGAGGCTTTCGCCTCCAGACGTACGAGTCCCGCAAAAGGGAGTTCGATAGGCTGGGGCTGGGCGAGACGAAGGTAGCACGTGAGTACGCTATAGCCATCGTTCTTGCGACCACTCACGATGCGGAAGAGCGGCGTGCGCTCACCAGGCTGAAGCCGCTCCAGAATTTTTGCCTTTTTGGGCGAGAGGTACATCTTGTGAATGGTTTTGATCACACCAACCACCGAGGAACTCTCACCCAGAAACGTCAGATTCCCATCTGCCAGGATCACACTCTCCTCTCCAGACAGGGTCTCAGCCACCTGGGCCTCGGACCGGCGCATCTCCGTCATCAGCGCCTCACGCAGGTTTTCGTAGGAATCTGCTTTTGAACTCAGTCCATGGTAGGACAATGCTGCTCCTGTTCCTGCAGTAACAGTAATGTCATCAGGTGCCGACCAATTACTACCAGCAATGAAGAGACGGATAACGCGGGCGTGGACGATCTGCACTTGTGAGTTGATGACCACCGCACCAGTCGCGTAAGAACCAAAAAGAGCAAGGGCACGCCGCTCTTCCTCCATAACCATCGCCGGAGCGTCTGTCCGCATCACCCCATCAACGACTGCAGTAACTTTGGGCAGAGTGGTCGGGCGAGGTTTGATCGGACCCCAAGGCCGTTCCTCGATCGGCTCTTCCAATGCCTGCACAGAGGTTTCTTCACTGTCGGCCTCATGAGTGGCAGCGAACTGACTGGCGTAGTCGCTTCCCCAGGGATCAAGTGCGATGCGCATTGTGGTTTTTCTTTTTTCCCGCGTTACGGTCGATTTTGTCTTTCCTTACACTACTTCTCGCCAGACTGCTAGATATAGGGGTGTCAAATATTATTCGACTACTACCCCTTGTGTTATTCTGTCCCCTTGTCTTCTGTCCCACTTTCGGCAAGATACTGTGCAAGAGCACGAAGGAGTACTTGTGGACGCACTCAAGAAAGCCGCCGCTTTAGCCGCCGTCGACCACGCACAGACCAATACAATCGTCGGGCTCGGTTCTGGTTCAACTATGGCTTTTGTGATCCAAGAGTTAGGAGAGCGCATTCGCCAAGGACAGCTTCAGATCGTCGGGGTTCCGACTTCGTACGATACCCGTATCTTGGCGAAGGAGTGCGGCATCCCTCTCTGCGACACGATGGACGTGGATAGAATCGATCTCACGATCGACGGGGCCGATGAGGTTGATCCAGCCGGCAACCTGATCAAAGGCGGCGGCGGTGCCCATGTGATGGAAAAACTTGTCGCAGCGCTCGGGCACAGGTTCATAGTGATTATAGACGAGAGCAAGCTCGTGCAAACGTTGGGGCACGGTAAGTATCCGGTTCCTGTCGAGGTCATTGCACCGGCACTCCCGTTTGTCATGCGCTGCATTCAGGAACTAGGCGGCAAGCCAACTGTACGAAACGGATCAGGCAAACTCGGTCCGGTGATTTCCGATCTCGGCCATCCTATTATTAACGTTGATTTCGGTCCGATTACCAATGCGCCACAGCTCAGTCAGCAGCTCGATTGCATCCCTGGCGTTGTTGGGCATGGGTTGTTTATTGGTATGGCTGACCAGGTGATTGTGGCTCGGTCACCAGTTGAGAAACCAACTGTGGAAGTTTTGCCTTTCACCAGAACGGCTCGATTCTGCAAATAATATGAACCCATTAACGCTGGAAGTTTCGTTGCACGAGCGTCGCTGTGCCAACGATCACCCGGTCTCCATGTTGATTCTCGGCAACCACATCACAATGGACCATCCCCCCCTCTTCCTGTTCGCTCTTTTCTGTGACCAGGCCCCAAAACGACAGGGTGTCACCGTGCCGCACGGGGGTGCGGAAATTGACGTTGAACGTTCGCAACCGCCAGTGAGGAAAGTGATCTGTCAGCATACGCGCCAAGCATGTGGCACTGAGCGGGCCAGGAACAATAGGGTGAACAAATCCCATCTGCTGCGCGCGTTCTTGTTTGAGGAACCGTTCGTCTGTCAGGTTGGTCACCGCTCCATACCGTTGCACATCTTCCAGGGTGAAGGTACGCGTAATCGGTCCAATTTCATCGCCAAATTCAATGTCGGCAAACGATCGTGACACTTGTTCTTGCATATTGGTCTTCGCTGATAGCTAATAGCTGAATGCTTTAGATCTTCTTCTCCGGTGAGCGGACCATCTGTCGTTCTCGCAGCACCACAACAGGCTTGCCACCAGCGTCCCTGATCATCATCTCCCGCACGATAACACCTAAAGGCCCACTGCGGCCCGTTTTTTCATACACTTCGGCAATCTTCGCCGTCGCCGTGTACGACCGTCCAGCATAGATCTCGTCGTAGAACTCGATTTCTTGCCCAGCGTGCAAACTGACCACTCCAGGCTCAAGAGGAACCTCGGGCATCATCCGCCCGCCCCGCAGGTGCATGCAAAACGTCGGTGGAGCAATGACAGCGGGGTAGCCAGCGTGTTGTGCTGCCTCGGCATCGAGATAGAGCGGATTCAGGTCACCTACGGCCTTGGCAAAAGCAGCGATATCCTCTGCGGTTACAGGGAAGGTGCCAAGTGTGACTTCTTCGCCGATAAGATTGGGATCAAATTTAATCACGACTTCCCTCGTTTTTTCGTCGGGGCAAGTCCCTATTACACCACCTGGTCAACAGCAAACCCAGCAGCAAGCGGCATTAAGAGAGGCAGAGAGAGGTGAAAAGCGCAAAATGGGAGCACTGAGAGTCACACTATGCTCACGAGCAATCACGCTTGGAAGGGTGCTAGTAGTTCACCACGATAGTTTTGAGGGGCTCATGACCGTCGTGCCCGCGCAGGCGGGCATCCAGGGAACATAAGCACCACCTGCTGGTTATTCTGCCTGGATTCCCGCTTTCGCGGGAATGACGCTACGCCCGTCAACTCCTCATCTTCACTGTGGCGGTCTACTAGGTTCTAGGTGCTAGGGATTGGAAATTGCACATTATAGACTGGGATCAATTTCTCATACCTACTGACTCTTGTCCGTTTACTAATCCCTAACCCCCAACCCCTAGCACCCATATGATGTTACGAGGCAATCTTCTCGTAGAACTCCAACACTGGCGCGCCATCGAGCACGGCACCAAGATTCACGCCTAATTCACCCAGGTGTTTGCGGTGCGCGGCGAAGGCGGCATCATCAACATATTCTTCGTAGAACATAAAAACACGCGGATTGTCTTTCGCGCGGCACATCGTATACGCACGGTTTCCTGCCTCCTTGCGGACCTCAGGCACCACTTTCTTCATGGTGTCCTCGAACTCTTGCTCCTTACCTTCCTTGACCGTGAGTTTCGCG
>CAZCWX010000441.1:0-8090 GCA_964502465.1 uncultured Enterobacteriaceae bacterium
CATGACCTGGGCCGCAGCGAGCAGCTGGCTGCTGAGATCGACTTGCTCACCCGCGAACTGACCCGTGCGGTCGGGCTTGGCGGGCGGGCGCGGCGGGTGGGATCGCCGGCGGAACGTGCACGGGTGAACATTACCCGCGCCGTCAAAATCGTGCTGCGCAAGATCGGCGAACATCATCCGGCACTGGGACAGCATCTGGCCACCACCATCAAAACCGGCGCCTACTGCTCGTACACGCCGGATACTCGCCTGCCCATCATGTGGCAGGGCTAAACGCGGTCGGAAAAGACAGAGAAGAGAGATAGAGCCCGCCCCAGCCCTCTCCATCTCTGTCTCCTCTCTCTACCTGTTTTCCTCTACAACCTTCAGCCTACGGCCTATAGCCTTCTTCCCCGTTTCCCCGTTTCTCCGGTTCTCCGCTTCGCATCTTCAGTTCTGTCTCCCTCCTTGCAATGAACAACTGTTCCCTCCTTTCCTGCCCGTTGCCGCTTTTTTCGTGCTTGGCAGTGAACAATTGTTCCCTCATTTATCACGCCTTTCTTTGCAGAACGGGTGAGGCAGCACCCACCCGCCGAACTCACGGCTCAAAGAAAGAAAAATGAGCATGAACACCGCTGTTATCACGCTCTGCAAAACTGTGGGGCGCTGTAAGCACGGAGGGAAACGCGCGCACACATCGTGTCTTGGCCTCGACGGCCATAGGAGAAATCACCATGCATACACAGGCAGGATCACTCGCTTCGCTGATTGACACCTCGCTGACCGACGTCATTCTTGCGCTCTGCGCGAGCGGGCGCTTCGGCGTACGGGAAGCGATTGCGGCAGCCACAGGGCAGGACTCTCGTCGGATAGGTCCTAATCCATCCGAGGCTTCGACGACAGGAATACTCACCCAGGCGACATGGCGAACGGAGGAGAGCGATCCACTCGCTACACCTGCACGCTACCGCTTCACCCAAGAAAACTGATTATGACTATCACCTACTTCCCCCTGAAAAAAGAACCTCCCTACGGGCGGGCATGTCATTGCGAGGAGCCCCTTCGATTAGGCTCAGGGCAGGCTTGTCGATGGGCTCGCAATGACGCTTCCTCCGTAGGGGAAATCGGGAAGTTATTTTCTCTACAATCCTACGGGCCAGAGAAGGGAGACAGCGTACGCCAGGATTTCAGGCGAGGGCACCGAGCAACGCTTTCGCTTCCTGCAAATCCTTCGTCTCAAAGCCTTCGGTAAACCAGCCGTAGACCTCAGCCAGCATCTGTCGAGCTTCTTTCTGCTTGCCCTGTTTTTGCCAGAGCCGCGCCAAGCTCATCACCGCGCGCAGTTCGAGGGACTTTGCTTCTTGGCTACGAGCAATGTCGATGGCCTTCAGAAAGCATTCCTCTGGAGAGGAATGAGTAAATGGGTGAATGGGTGAAGCAGAAGACTGAAACGGAGAACTGGGGAACCGGAGAACCGGGGAATCGGAGGATGGAAAGTCCGTATTCCTCTTCCTGGTCTCCGATTCTCCCCGTCTTCGCTTCTCCGATTCTTCTTCAGTAGTCTCCCGTTCTCCCATTCGGAGCGATAGCTCCCCGCGCAGCCGATACAGCTCTGCCTCGTAGAAGCGCTCGCCGCTCTGTTGCTCGAAGGTCAGCGCTTCGGCCAGCACGTTCAGCCCTTCCTCTGGCTGCCCAGCTTTCCCCCACGCCTCGGCCAGCAGGGCAATCCAACGGGTCGTTGCTAACTCTGCCCCTGTGGCCCGGTAAGCAGCAAGCCCCTGGCGTATTTGGGTAATCCCTTCTTCCGTGTGTCCCTGCTCGGCTAGTGCCCAGCCTATCAGGATCATGCCGAACGCCAAGAAAAAAGGGAACCCTTGCTGAGAACACAGCTCAACCGCTGCTTCCGCGCGATCTTGGGCTGCTTGTTCCTCGCGACGGAATTGATGGGTCAAGGCAAAAAAGGTCTGAGCTGCAGCTACACTGAAAGGATGAGTCACCTCCTGGGCCATGGCAAGAGCCTCTTGGCTCCTTTTCAGCGCTTGGTCCGGATAACCCAGCAAACAAAGATCCCAGGCTGCAAGGACTCGGCAAAATATCCCGGGGTCCTGTCCATAGAGGAAAGCATGGGAATGGTGTCGCACGGGATCGTAGAGGGCGATGCCTTGCTCGAGATGTTCTCGGGCAGCATCGCATTCTCCCCGAAACATCAGCGTCTGTCCCACGGCGAAATGAGCCTCCAGGAGAAACGCCGAATCTTGGACGCCCTGGGCTAAGCTGAGGAGGCGCTGTCCGAGCTCGTGTGCCGTCTGTAACTTCCCGCGGAGCAAATAGAAGACGTACAGGCCCCGCAAAACGGGAAACAATTGAGAGGCCTCACCAATGCGCTCGCTCAGCTCTCGGGCTCGGGTATAGACCGCTTCCACCTCGGGGGCGCTGTACCCCTCAAGGGCTTGGAGGGGAGATCCCAGGGCGACTTGCAGCGCGAGTTCCTGCTGCCTGCGCTCGGGTGTGTCCGGGAACGTCGCCAGTAACTCCAGCCCCCGAGTGTAGTGCGCAATCGCTTCCTGGTAGCCATGCTGGCGGAGCGCATTGTGCCCCGCGTGCTGGCGATATTGCACGGCGCGGTGCAGGTCTCCTCCCCGCTCAAAGTGCACGGCGAGTTCTGCGGCAATCTCGTGCGTCCGTGCACCGTAGAGCCGCTCTTGACCATCTCCCACCCGCCGGTGCAACCGCAACCGCCGCATCGCCGGTATCCGTTCGTAGGGTACCGCTTGATAGAGCGGATGCAGAAATTTGTAACTGCCGCAAATCGTCCCGTCCGGCAACTCACGAGGCTCCTGCGCCTGCAGGAATTGCCCGCGTTTCGCTAATCCGTCGCACCACTCCTCTACCTGCTCTACCGGCGCTTCTGTCCCAGCGGCGACTGCTGCCGCGGCAAACATCACCCCAACGACACTCGCTACCTCTAATAGCCGCTGCTGCTCCTCGCTGAGCCGTTCAATGTGCTTCTCAATCAATTGCCGCAGGCTATCCGGCACGCCACGCCCGACCTCTTCGATCGTTGTTTGCAACCGCCAGCGCCCGTCCACGACGGCAATCATTCCTTGGGCGGCCAGATACTCTACCATGTTAACGACAAACAACGGATTGCCATCGGTCCTCCGATGGATCGCGGTTCCCAACCCCGACGGGAACTGATGCTGGGCGTACCGCCGCTTCAGGTACTGCGTCACGTCGTCCACCGACAAGAAGGGGATAAGCAGCTCCTCACTCTGTCCCTTCGCTACCAGTTCTTGCTTCACGGCTCGCAGGGGATGGTTCCTTAAGCTCAGATCAGAAGGGCGATAGGTGCCGATCACCAACAGCCGCGCCGGTGCGCTCTGCTGCGCTAGGGCGGCCAACCAATCCACGGTCGAGGCATCGGCCCAATGCAAGTCCTCGAACCACAACACCAACGGACGGTGCGCAGTCAGCACCTCCAGGGCTTCGACCATCTCGCGCAACATGCGCTCGCGGGTGGCACCGACCACTCGTCGCTGCAAGGTCTCCAACTCCTCCGCCGCCAGCAGCGCGGGCATCTGTACCAACCAGGTCGGCGCATATTGCTGCAGGATCGTCACGAGTTGTTCGCCACCCGGTGACCGTCCGATACGACTCAGGGCTTCGAGTACCGGTAAGTATGCCTCGCCTGCACCATGTTGTTCCACACACTGGCCACGACCAATCCACAGATGGGAGTCTAAGGTCTGGAGTCTCGGGTCGAGAGTCTGCAGAAGGGAAATGTCGTGATTTTCTGACGCTAGACGCTGGACACTGGACTCTAGATTCTGAAGAAATGTCTCAACGAGGGTGGTCTTGCCAATTCCCGGCTCGCCGGTGACGAACACGATCTGTCGTTCACCAGCCAAGGATTTCTCGAACAGGCCGTGCAATCTTGCTAACTCTATTTCTCTTCCCACCAGGAGAGGCGTTGGGTGTTGGGTGTTAGGTGTTAGGGATTGGGAACTTCGGACTGCGGACGCCGGACTGCGAACGCCGGACGCTTGTTCTTTACTGCCGACAGAATGCTGACTACTGACTACTTGTCCGATGAATCTATGTCCACGTCGGGGTACAGTCTCGATAAAGCGTGGCTGCTGCGAATCATCGCTCAAAATGTTCCGCAAATCGCGAATATGCCCTTTCACAATCCCCCCGCTCACGCGGGTATCGGGCCACACCCCTTTCAGTAATTCCTCTTTCGTGACTAATCGCCCCGCATGTTCCACCAGGAATCGCAGCACGGCAAAGGTCTTGGGTCGCAGCGGCACCAGTTGGTGCTCGCGCCACAATTGCTCGTTGACCGGATCTAAACGGAAGGGCGGAAAGACAATCTGTTCAGTCAGTTTCACTGCCGACTCCTCCACGCTGTAGAGACTCTGTACCACCCTCTTGCCCCAAATTCCACCGATATTCCACCGATATGCCACCGTTTCGCCACCACGCAACACTCGTACTCCACTACGGCGAATGGTATTTTTCTACTATGGCGAAAGTACGAAAACACCCGATCAAAACGCCACGTCAGAAGCGCACGACAACCCCAGCGCCAGTCACCCTTGACGCGCCACTTTCACCACACTGGGCGTTTATCGTTCAGTTCCGCGCGGTCCCCGGAGGGCCAACGTACGCCGCTGGTCGCGTCGAGCACTTGGTGTCTGGTCGCACGAGCCATTTCCAGTCGCTGGAAGAGTTAAGTGCGTATCTCACAGCAGAACTACGTGCGACTGAGAGCGTGGCAAAGCAGTAAATAAGCTGAGCGTACAGGTTCTTGGTCGGAGCAAAGAAGGGGGGCAACCATGAACGTGTTATCGTTGACAAGCCAGCGCAAACAGCGACGACAGCAGCCACTGGTCATCCTAGAGACTACCACCCGTTCCTCAGCCTGCGGCCATATGAATCCACCGGAGGCTACGTTCTGTGGCGAGTGTGGAGCATCGCTTATCGCGCGATCCTTCCCATCTTACTACCCCAGTCCAGAGTCGAAAGTCCCGCCTCTAGCGTCGAAATACCAAGACTCTCGACCTCCTGATCTTCAGACCCCAGACCCTAGACGCCAGACCCGAGATGCTCCCTTAGTGGGGCGCGAATCGGAGCTGACCCAACTCCAGAACGTGTTCGAGAAAGCAGTGCGAGGCGAGCGGCAGATCGTGTTGGTCACCGGCGAGCCGGGAATTGGCAAGACGACGCTGGTCGACGCGTTTCTGGCGCAGATCCGTGATCGCGCCGATGTCTGCATCACGACTGGTCAGTGCGTGGAACTTTACGGTTCGGGTGAGGCCTATATGCCATTGTTGGCAGCCACTATGCAGTTTTGTCAGGGACCAAACCGTGAGCAAAGTATTGAGACCTTGAAGCGCTACGCGCCGAGTTGGTTGGCGCAATTACCAGGGCTCCTGGAGCCTCAAGCCTATGAGCAATTGCAGCAACGCGTCCAAGGCACGAGTCGCGAGCGCATGCTGCGGGAGATGGCCGAGGCGGCGGAATTGTTTACCACCACCCGCGTTTTAGTCCTGGTATTGGAGGACTTACACTGGAGCGACGTCTCGACGCTGGATTGGGTGAGCTACATGGCAAGGCGGCGCGATCCGGCCAAACTGCTCATCCTCGGCACCTATCGCCCAGCGGACATACTGGCCAGCAATCATCCCTTGCACAGGGCGGTGCAAGAACTGCAGGCGCGGGGCCAATGTGAAGAGTTGCGGCTCACACCGCTCGCCGAAGAGGCGATCGGCGAGTATCTGACAGTACGATTCAAGGCCGACGTGGAAGCACAGCACGCCGCGTCCCTACAACAACTCACTCCTGTACTTTATCGCCGCACGGGCGGAAATCCGCTATTTATTGTCAACACCGTGGACGATCTCATCCGTCAAGGCGTGCTTGCTGAAGATGCAGGACAGTGGACACTCCGCGCCGATACCGCCGAGGCCCTCTGCGAAAGCGTACCGGACAGCTTGCGGCAACTCATTGATCGACAACTGGAGCGCTTACCTGCGCCAGAGCAGCGTCTGCTAGAGGTGGCTAGTGTGGCGGGGATGGAGTTCGCCGCGGCGGAGGTGGCGGCGGGACTGCCAACAGACAGTGAAGAAATTGAAGCACAGTGTGAGTGGTTGGCGCGTACGGGGCAGTGGGTGCAGGAGATAGGCGTAGCGGAGTGGCCGGATGGCACGCTCAGCGGGCGCTATAGTTTTCGGCATGCGCTGTATCACGAGGTGGTGTATGCACGGGTGGCGGAGGCACGCCGGCTGCAACTGCATCGACGCATTGCCGAGCGCAAAGAGGCCGCCTATGGCAAGCAGGTGGGGGAGATTGCCGCCGAGCTGGCGGTGCATTTTCAGAAAGGGCGAGATCTCACCCGTGCTGTCAACTATCTCGGCAAAGCCGGTGAAACGGCGATGCGGCGCAACGCCCACCAGGAAGCGATCGCTCACTTTACGCGAGGATTGGAGTTACTGGCGACGTTCCCAGACACGCCCGAGCGGATGCAGCAGGAACTCCGGCTCCGCCTCATCTTGGTCGAGTCGCTCATTGCCACAAAGGGGTATGGCGCGCCGGAAATCGAGCGCGCGTGTGCCCGCGCCCGGGAGTTGTGTCAGCAGGGGGGTGAACCCCATCAGCTCGTGCTTGCTCTGTGGGGGCTATCCGGGTTTTATTTGACACGGGCCGAGTTACAGACGGCCCATGAGCTCGGGGAACAGCTCCTGCGCCTGGCCCACAGCACCCAAGACCCAACCCTCCTGTTGGCGGCTCACCTGGCATTGGGGCAACCTTTGTTTCATCTCGGTGAGCTGGGCCAGGCGCGTACCCACTTGGAGCAAAGCACCGCGCTCTACGACTGCCTGACGTCCCACTCCCGTTCCGGCTATAGGATGCGAAACCCCGACGTGGTCAGCCTCTGCTATGAGGCCTGGGTCCTGTGGCTGCTGGGCTATGCGGAGCAAGCGCGCAAACGCATCCACGACGCGTTCAGCCTGGCCCAGGAACTCTCTCGCCCCCTCGAGCTGGCGCTGGCGCTGAACTATGCAGCTGGACTCCATTATTTCCGGCGGGAGCCACAGGCGGTCCAGGAACAGGCTGAGGCAGTGATAAGGCTTTCGACCGAGCGGGGGTTTCCGTTCTGGGCGGCGATGGGAACTCTGCTGCGGGGGTGGGCGCTAGCCATGCACGGGCAGGGGGAAGACGGGGTTGCCCAGATGTACCAGGGGCTGGCGACCTGGCGAGCTATGGGAGCCGTGGTGGGGCAGCCGGGTTTCCTGGCGATGTTGGCCGAGGCGCAGGGCGTAGCGGGCCAGGCTGAAGAGGGACTGCGCACGCTGGCCGAAGCGTTTACTCTCGTTGCCAAAACGGGGGAGCGGTACTACGAGGCGGAGCTGTATCGGCTGCGCGGGGAGCTTCTTCTTCAGCAGTCAGCAGTCAGCAGTCAGCAGTCAGAATCCAGCCCCCAATCCTCAATACCTAATCCCCAATACCTAACACCCAGCACCCAATCAGAAGCAGAAGAATGCTTTGTGAAAGCTCTGGAGGTCGCCAAGCAACAACAAGCAAAGTCCCTCGAACTGCGCGCGGCCATGAGTCTCGCGCGGTTGTGGCAGCAGCAGAACAAAGTGAACGAAGCGCACGAGCTGCTCGAAGAGATTTACAGCTGGTTTACTGAAGGCTTTGACACCAAGGATTTGCAAGAGGCGGCGGCGTTGTTACGTGAGTTGGGCGGCAGTATGAATACGGGAGAAGAAAGTCAAAAGTCAAAAATCAAAAAACAGGAGGCAAAACAGGCTGAAGGCTTAAGGCTAGAGGCTGAAGGGCCACCTCCATTCTTCCCCTCTAGCCTACAGCCTGCAGCCTCTCGTCTTGCTGAGCACTCAGTTCTCAGCACTCAGCACTTACCTTCCCCAGCCCCTAACCCCCAGCCCCTAGCCCCTAATCTGTTCCGTTCTGAAGGCGAGTACTGGATAGTGAGCTTTGCGGGCACAACCTGTCGCCTCAAAGAGGCTCGCGGCCTCCACTACATTGCCCATCTGTTGCACCATCCCCACCAGGAGATCCATGTCATCACCCTGCTCACCATGAAT
>CAZCWX010000442.1:0-8817 GCA_964502465.1 uncultured Enterobacteriaceae bacterium
AATTTGGCTGTGCAGTCTGAAAGAGAGCAACTACCGAATTGGAACACTACCCAGACGATCATTCCACGCTCAACCGCCGGGTCAGTAAATATGCTCCGGGGTTTGGACTGGGCTCGTGCGCAGGCCGCTGAAACTAGCTAGGGTAACCTAACTCACTACCGCAGGAGGAGAGAAGCATGGTGGACACGCAAAATCAAGCCGGAATGTTGTCGGGCTGCCGCGTACTCGACTTCACCCAATACCTGGCGGGACCAACAGTCACCCGTCTGATGGCCGAGATGGGCGCGGACATTATTAAAGTCGAGATCGCGCCCATGGGCGATCCGGCGCGTCTGTTGCCGACGATTAAGGCTGGACGCAGCGGGTACTTCGTTCAGCAAAATCGCGGCAAGAAAAGCCTGTGCCTTGACTTCCAAAAACCGGAAGCGCTCGACATCTTGCGCGCGCTGGCGGCTAAAGTGGATGTGGTGGTGGAGAATTATGGCCCTGGCGTCTTGCAGAAGCGCGGACTCGACTACGAGTCGCTCAAGGAGATCAATCCGCGGCTGATCATGGCGTCCCTGTCGGCCTTCGGTAGAAAGAGCCCGCTGGCGCACAAGACCGGCTACGATATGATCGCCCAGGCCTTCTCCGGGCTCATGCACATGACCGGAGAGCCGGACGGGGCTCCGACATTTGTGGGCATTGGGATCGCGGACGTGGGGACCGGCGTCCATACCTTTGCCGCGCTTGGGTACGCCCTGTATAACCGAGAAAAAACTGGGGTCGGACAGCATATTGATATTGCGATGATCGACGCCCTCTACCACATGCATGATTTCGGTCTACAAAGCTACTCGCTGAGTGGTGGGGAGTTTATCCCCAAGCGGATGGGAAAATATCACAACCAGATTTGTCCGTGTGGCATTTACAAGGCCCCGCAGGGGTGGATTTTCCTCCTGGTCTTGGACCGGCAATGGGCCAGTATGGTGAACGCTATGGGGAAGCCGGAGCTGCTCCACGATCCGCGCTTCGCCACGGCCACCGCTCGGGTCACGAACCGCGATCTTCTGAACTCTATCGTGCAGGAGTGGTTCTTGTCCTGTGCCAGCGATGAGGCGGCCTTGGCTGTGCTAGAACAGCATCGGCTTGCCTGCGCGCCCGTACTCTCGGTGGTGGATACGCTCACTCACCCCTATTTCCAGGCGCGTAATATGGTGCGGACGGTGCCCGACCCGATTCTGGGCGAAGTCACCATTCCGGGCTTTCCCTTGAAGTTTTCGGCCTATCCCGAGCTTCCAGACCTTCAGGCGCCGCTGCTCGGGCAGCACGGCGTGCAGGTATTGCAGGAGTATCTGAATTATGCGGATACGGAGATCGCCCGGCTGCAACAGAGCGGCACGCTGTATCGGGAGGATCGGTAGGTGACGGAAGGTAGGAACAACTTGGTGGGCATTCTCGCGGTGTGGCAAAGTGCCGGCGTGGCCCTACGCCAGCTACCACTCTAAGAACCACCGGTCTCCCGTCGAGAGCATCAGCCACAACGTCAGCGAGCAGGCTGTTCCTGCAGGCCCCCAGAGGCCACACATGGCCGAGCCCTTAAGCCAAGAAACGCAAAAGGGGAGGGGCGGAGAAACCAGAGGGACAGACAGAGAGACTTCATTCCTCTTCTTCTACCGCTCTGAAAATCTATCTGAGACAGTGAGGAAGCCAGGGAAGGTTTTTGATTCTTGGGGTGCCTCTAGGAACCCCGTGTGGGGGTAGTTTAACGGGTCAGCGCTACTGTGGAAGTTCGTCGCCTGCGGCGGGAAGCTCATCACGGCAGGACGGCAGCGCCCCGGAGCTTGGAAAACCCACCAGTCGGGGGAGGAAAAACGTGCCTGAGCCTTCCCCCCCCGGAGACGATCTGGCCGATCCAGCGGACCGGCCCTATGTCCACTGCGCACCCACCAGCATGCCAATGATGCGACACGGCTCCTCCCACGGGTTATGCCAGCGGTGCATGGTACCGCTCTGGACAATGACGTCCCCCGCGCCAAGGTCGGTGCGCGAGCCGTCGTCGAGTTCGAGGACACAACGCCCCGCCACGACATACAGCACGTCGACGGTCGCCGAGCGATGCATGCCCGGATCCTCGGGCAGCATAGTGGCCAGCAACCCGGGAAACAGGCGCTCGATGGCAGCCGCAGTGGCCTGCGGGGCGGCATCTGGAGGCGCGGTGCGGTCCGGCGGCAGGACGAATTCGATAAAGCGAAACCCGCCGATCGGCGGAAACCACTCGTGATGCCGTGGTTCCCCTCCGGCATCAGGGTACGTGAGCGTGTCGTCTGCACCCCAGAGCGTCGTCAACACGGCCCCAGGTCGGCCTGGGAGCGCAGTGCCGCTGACTTCTTTATCGCTGGCAACGATCGATCTGCCATCCGTCCGATGGCCGGTGACAACCCGTCTGATGGTCGCCATGAGTTTTTCCTCCCTCCTCTGATGTGAAAGACACGAGCAACCGCATGTTTCTGCACTCTAGCACGTTCCTGCTTATGCTAAAGCACGGGCAGGAGCAAACCCTCAGCGTCGCTGCACGCGGGGCAAGCATGGGGCGAACGCCGTCCGTGAGCCAAAGCCAGATTGTCAATAGCAGTGAGCGTGGGTACCACGTGACGGAGGAATCGCGTACCAGGAAGTGAATAAAAACGAACCTAGGGAGCTCTGGTGAGTGAGGTGGCAGAAGGAAGCGGATCTGGAGCAGGAAGAAGTGGTTTCCGCCGACGGTGTTGGCTGGAGTGAAAAGCCAAGTCCGTCCAGGACTTGTAAAAGGTAGCGATATCGTCACTTTAAGTAATTTAGGCGGCTAAGGCATAGCATTGCTCTGCTGGTGTTGGGGACATAGTTCCTGCGGTCCCCATCTGTCCTTTGCGAATCGCAGGCATGACGCCCATGCCCGCGATTGTACACTGTGCCGCTCAAAGGGACTTGAAGCTCAGCAGAGGACGCGTGAGCCGTTTCACGGCGCGATGATGAGAGTGTTCAAAACGTGGGGGTCAAGGGGCAATCCAGCTACGCTATTGCGGTAATTCGTCTCGGGAGGAGAGAGTAATGGTGTGGGTTGTCAAATTGGAACAAGTCATTGCAGGGAAGGTTGTCAGCCGGAAAAAAGTGATGGCCCTCGAGCGGCCAGAGAAGCTCCAGAGCCTGGGGGATCTTGGGCTGCGGCTGGAAGAGGGGAAGGCGGTAGTGGCAGCGATCCAAAAGCTGCTGGTCACCCAACAGTGCGAACGTCATGACGAAACTCGCACCCATTGTGCTGAGTGCGGCAAGCGCCGCCGCATCAAAGATTATCGGCTGCGGCACTTCGACACCGGTACTGTCAAGTTGACGAAGGATGCGGCAAAGTAAAGCACTATGAGCACGCAAAACTCTGACTATCATGGCTACCGATTTCCTCCCGAGATTATCTCTTATGCCGTGTGGCTCTACCATCGTTTCTGTCTCAGCTTTCGTGATGTCGAAGAACTATTGACGAAGCGCGGGGTGATCGTCAGTTACGAAGGCGTGCGCCAGTGGTGCTTGAAATTCGGTCCGTCGTTTGCCAAAAAGCTGCGGTATCGCCAAGGACGACTTGGTGACACATGGCATCTCGACGAAGTCTTTGTCTCGATTCAAGGGAAGCGTCACTACCTTTGGCGTGCAGTGGACCAAGACGGTGATGTGCTTGATATTCTCGTCCAACCGCACTGGGACCAGCGTGCGGCCGAACGCTTCTTTCGCAAGTTATTAAAAGGACTGCACTATGCTCCCCGTCTGCTGGTGACCGATCGCCTGGGTAGCTATGGGGCTGCCCACCGAAAGCTCTTGTCAAGCGTGAGTCACTGCCAAGATCGCCACCTAAACAATCGAGCGGAAGTCTCTCATCAACCGACGCGCCAGAGAGAATACCAGATGCGCCGGTTCAAATCCCCGGGGCAGGCACAGCGGTTTCTTTCGGTCCATGGCCCCATCAACAATCTCTTCCGCCTCGGACGGCATCTCCTACCCGCTCGCCATTATCGTACGCTCCGCACTCACGCCTTTGCGACGTGGCGTGAGATAACAGGTCAGCTACAGGCTGCGTAACGATAACGATAGGTGACGCCCCCAAGGATATCTTTTCACCTTCTCCCAACAACTTGACAATACCTTCTCGCTTGTCGTCAACTGGCCATTGTTCCAGCTGTGTTGCTCTGCTAGAGAAGTCGAACGCACCACAGAAGCTCAAGCCGCTGTCCGCAGGGAGCGTTGCCATGCCAAAGCGCATCTACTTTAACGCTTTTCACATGAACTGTGTCGTGCACCAATCCCCCGGCCTCTGGGTCCGGGAAGACGACAACATGGTCAATTACACCGACCTCAAGCAGTGGGTGGAACTGGCCAAGCTGTTAGAACGTGGCCGGTTTGACGCGGTGTTTTTGGCTGATGTGGTTGGCGTGTACGACGTGTTTCGTGGCAATCGGGACGCGGCGCTGTCGGAAGCGGCGCAGATCCCAGTCAACGATCCCATGCTGTTGATCCCCGCCATGGCGTATGCCACTGAACACCTGGGCTTTGGGTTCACCAGCTCCATGTTGCAATACCCGCCGTTCACCTTTGCCCGGCTGATCTCGACCCTCGATCATCTGACCAAAGGACGGGTCGCGTGGAATATTGTGACCTCGTATCTCGAAAGCGCAGCGCGCAACTACGGACAGCAAGCGTTGACTGCCCATGACGAGCGCTACGCCGTTGCCGAGGAGTATTGCGACGTGTGTTATAAGCTGTGGGAGACCAGTTGGGAGGATGGCGCGGTCGTCAAGGACCGGAGACGCGGGATCTATGCCGACCCCGCCAAAGTTCACGATGTCCATCACGACGGCACGTATTACCGGGTCCATGGTTGCCACTTAGCCGAACCGTCATTGCAGCGGACGCCGGTTCTTTTCCAAGCTGGAGCCTCTCCCCGCGGTCGCGAGTTTGCCGCTCGGCATGCGGAGTGTGTGTTTGTCATTGGCTCCAAGCCTGAGGTGGATGGGCAATACATTCGCGATATCCGTCGCATTGCTCGGCAACACGGGAGAAACCCGGAAGAAATCCTGTGTTTTGCGTACATGAAGGTCATTACCGGCGATACGGAAGCTGCAGCGAAGAGGAAATATGAGGAATATTTTGCGCAGTGTAGTTACGATGGAGGGCTAGCGCTGCTGAGTGGGTGGAGTGGGATCGACTTTGGCGGATTTGAACCGGATCAGCCGCTGGAGTACATTGAGACGAACGCCATCCGGACGCTTGTGCACAGCTTTACCGAGGGAGATCCGAACCATAAGTGGACACTGCGTGATCTGGCGCGGTCTGTCGGCATTGGTGGAGCAGGGCCTGTCCTGGTGGGCACGCCGGAGCACCTTGCCGATCAATTCGAGGACTGGATTGCCGCCGGGGTAGATGGATTCAACTTGGCCTATGCGATCACGCCGGGCTCGTTTGCAGAGTTTATTGACGGCGTTGTTCCTGTGCTTCAGAAGCGAGGCCGGATGCAAAAGGAATATCAGGAAGGCACGCTGCGAGAGAAGCTGTATGGACGTGGCCGAGCCCGGCTCCAGGCTCCGCATCCAGCCGCACTGGTGCGACACGGTGCCACGGATGTGGGCAGACAGGCAGCTGACCCAGGGAATGGGGCGGCGCGGACGTCTATGGCGAAGTGATAAGGGAGAGGCAGTGTCAAGGGAAGCCTAACTATAGGTGAGGGAATACAATAGAGGGTGTTCAAAAGAAGTCCTGGCGCCAACATAGTGGGGGACTGTTGGCTCGTGATCCATTAACTTGACAATGCCTTTCTGCATCTGGCTAGCTCTCAATAGTCACAACATTGTGCTCATTCTAACCAACATGCGCCATCATAACAGACTCTGTCGCAAATTTTCAAAGCCATACCATATGTTGGAAGATATAAGCAGGACTTACGCTCAGTATGGTCAACAGGCCACAATCCGGGGGTGACGAAGTTCGGCCCGGAGGTATGCACTGAACAAACTGGAGCGCAATTCATACAGCGTCTGTCCGAGTTCCTTCGCCTTGACCTTTAAGGACACCCAGACGTGATAACAGCACGCCACATGATTGCGCTGCGCCCGTGCCCCCCGACATTGGCACTTCTCACTCCCCGTCAGTTGCTTCAGTCCCCGGTGCCGTGCTTCGACTTGCCAGCGCACGTCACTGGAATCTTCCGCCACTTGCGCCGTCACGGTCTCATCCAGATCAGTGGTAATGACCCAGTCAATGTCGCCGTTTGGGGCGACCCGCTTGAACAACCGGACCTTAAAGGGCACCTCCTTCAACTTGACCACTACTCCCTGACCCACCCGCGCTGGCGTCCACTCGATCTCTTCCAGATGGAGATAGCCGTGCTCTTTGCTCAGACTCACCAAACGGTTGCTCGTCAGTGTGGTGAAGAACGTCCATTGGCGCCGGTGGATGAGCTTCAGAGTCTCGGCCGAGGCATACCACCCATCAAAGAGGATCGTCCGAGCTCGGAGTTGCGTGTGGTCCACGGCGTGGACGAACATCTCGTGAAAATGATCATTCTTGGTCTTGCCGTCCACGTCTGGGGCATACACCCGATAATCACTCGGATAGAAGTCCGCCTCTTTGCCGCCGCTATGCACCAAGCTGCCCACTCCACTCCCTCTCACGACTCGATGCTCCGTGCCGCTGTACTGGGCTTGCACCAGTTCGATGAAGCGGGAATAGCGTTTATCATGCACGCTATCATCTACAATCAGAAAGGCGGCTGGGCTCTCGTCACTCCGGTCTTTCACCAACCGCCACACCTCGCGGGGCATAACCCGCTTCTGCCGCAGCAAGTCGTTGACGACGTCGTGGCTCACCTCCTCTAGGTGCTCGGCTAGGTAGGTACACGTACAGTGCTTCGGGGTACTGACCAGGTACTCGACGTACTGCTTCCTGGCAATCATGACCGTACAATGCTATTTTCTGCCTTCAAGCGTAAGTCCTGATAAGAAACAAAACAGCAATATAGTGTGGATAACAAACTGTTAACATCAACTTTGCGACAGAGCCTGATGTTCCGGATAGAGGACAAAAACCCTGCCACACAGTTTGCAGCGGTGATTTTGTTTCCCGGTGTGAATGTGCCCGTTCCTCTTGTACCACCTTGATCCACACTGCGGACATGCTTCTCTGGGTATCATTATACTCTCTCCCGCCTCCCCTCTCCTCACTTTTTACTTATGGCCCAGAGTACCACAAGCCTGCCAAAAGCATTACCAGGAGAGCACTACCACACCGAAAGGCGGGAGCAACAGGGAACACAAAGCAGACCTACACTCTGGAGTCGTTCTCCCTACTCGACGAAAAAGGCCTATGAGAGCCGCTGTTTTTCATGGTCCGCAGCGACCACTGACGATAGAAGAAGGGACCCTCGGGGACAGACTCAGTTCGGGCGATTTGGGATATCCTTTTCGCTAAACCCGATCATCATCCCAAAGGCTTGATTGCTGTCGAGCACCAGCGAGTCGCCATCCTCGGTAAATCGTTGTCCCTTCGAGAGGAGATGCTCTGCCGCACGCTTTAAGTTCCGCGTCTCGAACGTTACTGAGTAAATCCCTTCGCCCGCCCGTGCCAGGTCAATGCCTTCGGGACTGGTCGATGATAACGGCTGCGTGGCTTCGATTATGGTGTCTTCGCCGACTGCGTAGTAGAGGCTTCGCTTCCGCCCGGGCACTTCGTCTTCATGGATCAGCGTGCCGCCCAGCGCATTCTGATAGACTGCGCGGGCTTCGTTCAGGTCGCGGAACAGCACCGTCAAATGCGAAGCGCGCTCGATACCAAGCGGATGTTGATCGCGGGAGTATGCAATCGACCAGCCCGGCTGCAGGCGCGGATCGATGAAGAAGTTGGGCACGGCTGCAAACTCGAACGCAGCGTGGGTGTCCTGCGGGTGTGTCCAGATGGCGCCGTCCTTGTGTGACGGCGCGGTCACGGCATTCCCCACCATGTCGAACAATCGGATCTTTCTCTCGGTCAGGCGAGCGCAGGTTTCGGCTAGGTCGTCCACATACCAGGCGATCGAATGAAAACGCTGACCATAGCGGGAATAGAATCTGCCCAGAGCTGATTTCTCCCAACCCTGCATGTGGCACAATGGCTGAGCCGGCTCCATAACAAAGTCGGCTATCAGGACTAGAGACGCCTTACGCATCGCCGCTTTCATCGAATTTCGGACAAATCTGCGCACGGCAAAGACGTCGTCATACCAGCCGTCAGCCGTGTCCAGATCATTGACGACATGCAGCAGATGAAATTCTTTGCCGATTTTGAACATCGGTTTCCTCCCGAGATGCGCACCTGCTGACGTACTTAGCACCTTCTCCATGATTTGCAACTTATTGCGCAGTCACTTTTCGTACCGTTGCGTTTGTCCGAGTTCAGAGGCTCCCAAGACTGCGTGACAAATCTCGAATCCGAGAACGAAAGTACGAGGGAAAGAGAACAGGTCTTACGATCCAACATTTTCTTCCTCTGCAGATCGATTTACCCTGGCAATGTGTTAATGCAAGACTGACCCCTAACCTCGTCATAGCGGCGTCGCGTATACGCCTGATGCGCTTTTGGCTCAAGTGCGGGGGATATCCTGACAGGAAAAGATATGACGGTACAGGAAGCGCACCGGTGGAGCATTGTGAACGAAGTGGTTCCGCTTCCAGACCTCATACCCACTGGGTGCCGCTGGGCAAGCGAGCTCCTTGAATGTTCCCTGTTAGCCGTGCGCGCCAGCAAGCAATGCGCGGCGATGGGGTTAGGGATGACACTTGGTGA
>CAZCWX010000443.1:0-7361 GCA_964502465.1 uncultured Enterobacteriaceae bacterium
GTTTAAGGGTGATCTAAAACCCCGCCACCCGTTCGATGACCCAGAACATGGCGATGCCGCCGACGGCGTATGGCGCGACTTGCGGAGTCCATCCCGGCGCACGGACGGGAGCGAGGCGAATACCCGCGGCGACGGCGAGCACGGCGGCGATGAACACAAGCTGGCCCAGCTCCACGCCGACGTTAAAGAAAAGTAACGCCAGGGGAATCGCCTGTTGAGGCAATCCGACTTCGCTCAACGCCCCAGCAAAACCGAAGCCGTGCAACAACCCAAACGTGAACGCCACGACCCACGGTTGTCGGGCCGTAATGCTCTCTGACCCCTTTCGGGTGTGAATGATCTCCGCCGCGACAAACACGATGCTCAAGGCGATGACCGCCTCGACCGGCGCTGATGGTATGTTCACAAACCCCAAGGTTGCCAATGCCAATGTAATACTATGCGCCACGGTGAAGGCAGTAATGGTGCCAAGGAGTCGCTGCCACCCTTGCACCAGCATGAGCAAGGCGAGCACGAACAAGAGATGGTCAATGCCCAGCAGGATATGCTCGACGCCAAGCATGAGGTATGTACAGGCGACCTCTAGCGCCCGTGGCGCAGCTTCCACGACGAACGATGGGTTGTCCGGTGTGAGCCGGGTAACTTGGGTGGTGCCGTCGAGGTGTTCCAGGCGCACGAGCACATCGGTCATGGTCGCGGTGAGACCGGCGATGCGGATGGTACTGCCGGTCAGTCCGCCTGCGCACTTGACACTCCAGCGTTCGGTGAAGGCGTTGTTGGCGAAGGACATTCGTGGCGCAGTCACGTTGGTGCAGCCCGCTGGAAGTTCCACGTAGAGGCCCAGTCGCAGATCCTCTCCACGACCTGGTACCTTCCACAGCACGTCGTAGGTCTCCAGGTCGGTCTGACGCAGTTCGAGATAGGCGGGGCGCACCTCGTGCGCGAGGCTGGACGACGCTAACAAGAGCAACAGCATGAAACAGGAGAAAACAGAGGCAACAGATTTAAGGACCCTCTGATTAAATCCCCCGTTCGCTCTGAGTCCCCTTCGACTCTGCTCAGGGCAGGCTTCGACAAGCTCAGGACAGGCTCTATCGCAGGGCAAGTGGCAACTGGCTGGACGTATTGACACATGGATTGTTCGTGGTTCGACAAGCTCACCACGAACGGCCTTAATCAGAACTTTTCCTAGGAACCCCCTATCAAGTACGTCGGTCACAAACAAACCGTCATTCCCGCGAAAGCGGGAATCCAGTAAGTAGCTGTCCTGGCGCGACTCTGGATTCCGGATCGCGCTCGCCTGCGGCTCGCTTGTCCGGAATGACGACTTGTTGAGAGTTTCCCTAAGAAGGCTCTTTGCTGTCTTCTCTCGCTCTTCCGGTTCAACGGCTCTTCTTGCCTTCTTCATTGCTGCGCCTCCGTCAGTTTCTTCTCTTCCTCTGCCGGCTGCGGTCGCTCAATGGTTACAACATAGCGCTTGCGCAGTCCTTGATAGAACTGCTCGTTCGCTTGCAGCCGGCGGGTATTGGTCCACTCGCGACGCACAGCGTCACGTACTTCCTCCAGTGCGGGCATGTGGCCCTCGGTGCGTTCGCTGACGAACACCAGATGCACGCCGTAGCCGGACTCGATCGGCCCTTGCCATTGGCCAACCGGCAGTTCAGTCAACTGCGCCGTGAACTGTTCGCCAAACTGCTGCGTGACTTCCCTTGCCGGAACCGAGTCGAACCTATACTCCAGCAGGAAGGAATCTCCGTGCATGGAGACATCAGTCTGCACCCCGGCCTGCTGCAATTCCACTAGCAGTTGCGCAGCCTCGCGCGCCAGATTGTCGCCGTGGCGATCCGGGTTGAGATAGACATGGGTGAATGTGAACCGTCGCTCGACGCCGAACATCTCGGGGTGCGTTTTCAAATATGCGCGCAACTGCTCATCGGTCGGCTCGGCTTGGGTGGCAATATCATCGGTGACGAACTCCAGTTTCTGCCGCAGCCGGCGGCGGATGATGGTGTCGTCGCGATCCAGTCCCAACGCAAGCGCCTCGCGGTACATGACTTCCTCACGGAGGTGGTCCTGGATCAATCCCTCCACTTCCGTGTCTGTCGGCGGACGTTGCCAGGTGCGAGCGAAACCAATCGCCAGAGACTCGATCCGGCTCTGCGAGATGACGATCTCACGCGTTGCTTCGGCGGCGTCTTCGCGGTCGCCGAACCACTGATACAGCCCGAACAACGTCACCCCCAAGAGCAGAAAATGCCCCAACGGTTCTCGGTACCATCTCATTGTCACCTCCTGCGCTTAGCTTCGTTTTGGCTCTTTAGCCTTTCACTTCGGGAACAGAATGTCACTGCCTATGACCGTTGCTCGGTCAGTACGTGCGCGATGAAGGTGAAGAGTTCCTCAAGCGACTCAAAATGGGTGGCCTCTCCCGAAACCAGGTGTTCCACCCGTCCCTTGCACTGTCCCTGTTCCACCTGCGCTTCGGCATGCACCTGCACTACGAACGCGCGTTTGGTGGGGAGAGAAGGTTGATTTCTGGGCATCGCTCTCACTCCTTAGTGTCTGTAAAAAAATGACACACGACGCTGCCACTCAAGAAAATCCCCTTGCGCTGCGCGCGGTCCCCCTTTGTAAAAGGGGGGATCGAGGGGGGATTTCCGTAACCTGCTGGATACAATACTGTTGGGCGCGGTTCAGAAATAGAGGCGAGCGGTTCAGATTGTGGTTCAGATTGTACGGAAAGGCTATTCATATGAGTCAGGGAAGCGGTACCGAACCTTCAACCGAAGATGAGCCAGCGCTCATCTTTGGGTCATTCTGTGTCGAGACGGCTAAGCGGCTGTGGCGGGACGGCCAGTTGGTAGAGATCCGGCCGCGCCCCCTGGCGATGCTGCGTTACTTAGCGGAACGGCCCCACCAGCTGGTAACGAAAGAAGAATTGCTCAAACGGTTATGGCCTGGCATCTATGTGACGAAGACTGTCCTCAAGGTCTGTATGAGCGAGATTCGCCAGGCCTTAGCGGATAACGCCTCTCGACCGCAGTTTATCCAGACGGTTGGTACGGAGGGGTATCGGTTCATTGCTCCCATCGCCACTACCCCGCCAGTTCCCAGTTCCCAGTTCCCAGTTCCCAGTTCCCAGTTCCCAGTTCCCAGTTCGGAGTCTGAAGGCCGAGTTCAGCAACTGACAACTGACAACTGGCAACTGACAACTCTCTTTGTCGGTCGTGAACAGGAACTCGCTCGCATGCACACCGCATTCGCACGGGCGCAGCGGGGAGAGCGACAAATCATGTTTGTCTCTGGGGAAGCGGGGATTGGCAAGACTACTGTCGTGGATCGCTTTCTTGACCAGGTACGGACTAACGGCCATGCGCAGATTGGCCGCGGGCAATGTATCGAGCAGCACGGGTCAGGGGAAGCGTACCTGCCGGTTCTCGAAGCGTTAGGACAATTGTGTCGCGAGCCGGGCGGGGAGCAGGTTGTTGCTGTGCTGCGCCGCTACGCGCCGATGTGGCTGGTGCAGTTGCCTGGCGTACTGGAGACACGGCAGCTGGAAGTCTTACAGCGGCAAGTGTACGGCAGTAGCCGTGAGCGGATGTTACGGGAGTTTGTCGAAGCCCTCGACTTGGTGGGGACTAAGACGACAGTGGTACTGGTGCTTGAAGACTTACAGTGGAGCGATATTTCGACCTTAGAGTTATTAGCGTACCTCGCACAACGGCGCGGGCGCGCGCAGGTGCTCGTGCTTGGCACCTATCGCTCGGCGGACGTGGTGGCCAGTGGGCATCCGTTGCGCCGGGTAGTGCAGGAACTGCACGGTCATGGACAGTGCGAGGATCTGGCGCTGGAGTTATTGAGCGAAGAAGAGGTAGAAGAGTATCTGCGGCGGCGGTTCCCCGGCAGTCCTGCTGTGACTGCATTAAGCCCAGTGATCTCCCGCCGCACGGATGGCAACGCCCTCTTCACCGTCAACTTCGTGGATTACTTGATCCAGCAGGGGGTTATTGTTGAAGCCGACGGGCAGTGGCAGATGCGTGCCGATACTGCCACCATTCAGGGCCTGGTACCGGAGACCGTGCAGCGGTTGATCGTCAAGCAAGTGGAAGGGTTAAGCAAAGAGGAGCAACGGCTATTAGAAGTCGCCAGCGTGGTTGGCATAACCTTCACGGCGGCGGAGGTGGCAGGAGTAACTGGGCGTACCGTGGAGGACGTCGAGGAGGTGTACGAAAACCTGGCTAGCCTAGAGCAATTCATCGAGGTGCAAGGCATCACCGAATGGCCGGATCGGACCCTCACGGCGCGCTATAGCTTTCGGCACGCGTTGTATCAGCATGTGGTGTATGAACGGATAGGCCAGGTGCAGCGGGTGCGGCTGCATCGCCAGCTCGGGGAATGGCTGGCACGCACATATGGCGAACGTGCCGGGGAGATCGCTGTTGAGTTGGCGGTTCACTGCGAGGAAGGGCGGAACTACCAGCAGGCTGTGCGCTATCGCCAGCAGGCGGGGGAGACTGCCTTACGCCGCAACGCGTATCAGGAGGCACAGCAACACCTCACGCAAGGAGTGGAGTTGCTGCAAACGCTCCCTGACACCCAGGAGCGTAAGCAACAGGAACTGGCGCTACGGATCCCCTTGAATGCGGTCTTGCTTGCCACCCACGGTCTCGCAGCGACAGAGCTGGAGCAGAACCTGCAGCGAGCACGGGAGCTATGCCGAGAGGTAAGCGACCCTGTTCGTCTCGTCCCGGTCCTGATCGGCCTCACACGGCTGCATATGATGCGAGCCGATCGCGCAGAGACCGAGGAGCTGATGGAACAGGAACGCCGTCTGCTCGAGCGTATCGACGACCCGGCCTCCCTGGTCCAACTCTATACACAGATAGGCACCGCCGAGATGGTCCGTGGGGCGCACGTGCGGGCACGGGAATACCATAGGCACGCTCTCAATCTGGACGACCCTGAGGCCCATCGCCTCCAGGTCTTTTCTTTTGGGGGAGATCCAAAGGTAGTGGCCCTTGCCATTAGTGGTTGGAGCCTTTGCCTGAGCGGTTGGCTTGAGCAGGCATGGAGCCATGCGGAGCAGGGAATCATCCGTGCCGAGGAACTCTCTCACCCTCTCTCCCTGATCGTTGCACTGCTGCACGCGGCGCATGTGCGACAGTTCCGCGGCGAGCTCGATCAGGCGGGGGATCTCGCTCAAAGATTTGTCGCTCTCAGACACAAGCACAGTTTTGCGCTGTATGCGGCTTGGGGACCGATGACGCAAGGGAGCATCCTGGTGCAGCGTGGAGAACTGGCTGAAGGCATCGCGCTACTCACCACCGGACTGGCGCAATATCGCGCTATGGGCAGTCAAACTCTTCTGCCTTACTTTCTCTCTTTTTTAGCTGAAGGGTATTTACGGCTAGGCCAGGCTGAGGAAGGAATGCAAGTTGTGTTGGAGGCATTGCACCTGACCGAGACGATTTTCGATCGTTTCTGGGAAGCGGAGTTGCATCGGCTGCAAGGCGAGATCTCGCTCGCGCAGTCTCGCGTCCGGAGTCTAGCGTCTAGCCTCCAAAAGGGTTCAAAGTTCAAGGTTCGAGGTTCACAGTCTGCAGCCGTTAATCCGCATTCCGCATTCCGCATTCCGCATTCAGAGGCGGAAGCGTGTTTTCACAAAGCTATCGAAGTTGCCTGCCAGCAGGACGCAAAATCGCTGGAGTTACGGGCAGTGATGAGTTTAGCGCGATTGTGGCAGAGCCAGGACAAGAAAGCAGAAGCCCGGCAGAGACTGGCCGAGATCTATGGGTGGTTCACCGAGGGGTTCGACACAGCCGACCTACGGGACTCGAAGGCGTTGCTGGAGGAGTTGGCATGAAAACCCCTCACTCAGCCATGCCTGTATCACTTGTGTCAGGTAGCAGTAGTGTCACAGTGGCAAGTAGATCACGAGGTTTGCCCACTCATGCTGCTCGCTACATTCGATGAGAGTGACCAACTCTTCAATCGCTTGCCTGATGGCTAAGCTGTCGGGGATGGCGATGACGCCAGGCATAGGCTTTCCCGCTCCAACACGCTCATAAGCATGTTTGGGGATGGTTTTGAGATCGTGCGTGACGAGGATGCGATTGTGTTCAGCCGCCCAAGCGAGCAGCGGCGGATCTTTTACGCCTTTGATCTCAGTCTCCTGGACGACAACGAAATCAAGATGTGGAAGCCGCAGTCGCACTCCTCTCAAGATTCGGTGGTCCAGGTTCTCGTCGATCAAGAGACGCAGCATAAAGGCGGAAGACACTCATGTCCTTGCGCCTCGTGCACGGCGGGCGCGAATCTTTCTCCGCAGGGAGGCGCTATTCTGGTGACTTTCAATATAGCGCCGAGTTTCTTCCGCAGCCTGTGTCTGTTCGCGTAGATACGCCTCAACCTGCTCTTGATGCTCTAGGTAGTAAGCGATGGCGCCATAAATGTCGCGCAGCGTCAGCGAGGGGAAGCTATCCTGAATTTGCTCTGCCGTCGCTCCTTGCTGAAACGCGTGGAGGACTGAATCAAGGGTGACCCGCGAACCGGAAATCCGGATAGTTCCATCCTCTCCGAGGGTTAAAGGAGCAGTGGAAGTAAGAATGAATTGATTCATCATAATTGAATTATACACCATCCTCCCATAGAGCAACATTCCTGAGTGCTTTAGCTTGGAGGCTATCCGAATGACTGGTGCGTAGCGTGCGCATACACACGAAGCCAACCCAGCGGCGCGGTGGACGTGCGTGCAACGCACGCTATCCCTAGAACTTCCAGATCACATTCAGGGCGATGAAATGGATATGGTTAGTGGAGTAATCTCCCTGCAGGGTGCCGGCTAGAGGACCGCGGTTGAGGTTCGCAATCTCCGCACTCCCAGCATCGAGAAACTCGTAGGCCGCGCCTACGGTCATCCTGTCGCTCCAGTCGTACTGGAGACCCACGCCGTAACGGAGATTTTCATCAAACGGCGCCGAAGGGGTGCGGTGGAATTTTGATACCGCGGCACTGTCATGGGCGAATCCGGCAGAGAGAAGCCACGGGGGAGCAAAGCGATACTGCACGCCAATGGCCTGATGCCAGGTGTCACGGAAGTGGGCATCTGCCGTCGCGCTCCTGATGGTGTCCGAGCTGATCGTGACATCGACATCTCCATACGCTTGCCAGTTCTGCCAGCCGACATTGCCCATCAGCGCTAGCTGGTCCGTGATGGCATAATACCCACTGGCCATGACCGTCTGGGGTACAGTCTGATCGAGCGTGGTCTCGCCGCCGAGCACACCTACCCGCTCCAGGGCCCGCTGTAAGCCCGGCCCCAGATTGGTGAACTTGATGCGATCGTGGTAGGAAAAATCGAC
>CAZCWX010000444.1:0-13684 GCA_964502465.1 uncultured Enterobacteriaceae bacterium
AGTGAGGACTGAGTTCCTTCAATTTGCGAAGAAACCACGGCTTCCCTGCGCACATAGGAGTACAGGAAGAGATGCGGATCAGGCAACAATGTGGAGATACTGTCTAACCTACCCAAAGCCAAAAGGGCTCGCTCCAACACAAGCTGCCGTGTGTCACCGAGATCCAGCGGCGGATTTGGGGGCAACGAGTACGGCACAAAAGCGCGGATCTGTTCTCCAGCCACACTGGTAATCTCGTACCGGCCTGTGAGTCCTCGTTTCATGTCCTTCTTGCACTATTCAACGATCGTTAAATGAGCAGTTAGCTTATTAAAAGGAAGGGCGCAAATGTTTAACAAGACGGCTTGGGTGGTCTTTCCCCATCATACCCAAGCGTCTTCAAATTCTGGGCAATAGCCTCATCCGCGTCGTCCACGATCTGGCCGATGGTGGGCTGCTTGGCCTGTGCCTTCAAGTGTGCTCAGCGTGCCTCGGGCGGGGCCCAGAAGATGTTCTGCGCACGGTATTCGTCCGGGTCTTCCGGGTCAGCACCCTAGACGCGTTCGACTTTGAGCCGGGCGTGTTGCTCCTCGCGCTACTCTATCTCAGGGGCCAGTGGATCAGCAAGCGTTACCGTTGCAGTAGGAAAGTAAGAGGCACCCATGTAAAGGGAAGATACTTTCACAAATGTGCCTGTTCAGTGTCTATATCAACATACTTACTTTTCTGCGCTTATCCCATGCGCGAGTGAGGAGGACGTCATGGAATTTAGCCCGACGATGGCAGGAGCCATTCTGCTGCTAGCAACGGTAATTAGCGGGGGTGTGATGTGGTGGGTTGGTGGAATCGCAGACCACCCGAGAAACCTGGCACACTCTGCCACGCTGAAGCAGCAACTCTCAGAGCAGGAACAAGACCAGAGATGCCGGGATGCAGCATGATGATGTACAGCCTTATCGAAGGCGAGAAAAGTTTTGCAGATGCATCGTTCACCGAAGACTACTCACTGAAGGTGTAGACCTCGTCCGCAGAACCAACATCTGATGCTTCTCATCAGAATCTCCTTGTTTGTTTGCAGATCTCACATCTGCTGAGCGGCAGTGCGACGAAGCAGATCCCAGAGCCGTGCGACATGTTCATGCGTTGTCGCCTGATTCCCGATTGCGACGCGAATGGCGTAGTGACCATTCAGCTTCGTGTGCGAAAGAAAGGCAGAGCCGCTGGCATTGACCTGGTCAATAATAGCGGCGTTATGGATTTCTAAGTCAACTGCCTTGGTGGGAACGTGGCGGAAGCACACCGTTGAGAATGGTACGGGTGCCAGCCGTTCCCAACCTGGCTCGGCGTCAATCTGTTCGGCAAGCCACTGTGCTTCCTTGATGTGGCCTGCGATAATACGGGCGAGTCCATCGCGACCATAGGCGCGAATGACCATCCAGAGTTTTAAGGCCCGGAAGCGCCGCCCGAGAGAGAGTCCGTAATCCATCAAGTTTATAACGTCCGATTCGTCAGTACGCAGGTACTCAGCCACAAGTGAAAATGCTCGTTTCAAATCATCGGGGCGGCGGGTATAGAGCAGGCTACAATCGATCGGGGTGAGCAGCCATTTGTGCGGATTGGTGACGAATGAGTCCGCGCGTTCGCAGCCTGCTAAGACCGAACGGTGAGATGGGACAAGGGCGGCTGCGCCCCCATACGCTGCATCCACATGTAGCCATAAACCATGGCGTGCACAAACGTCGGCGATTGTATCCACGGGATCAATACTGGTTGAAGAGGTTGTTCCTACTGTGGCAATCACAGCAATCGGCTTCACGCCGGCGGCGAGATCATCAGTGATAGCCTGCTCTAATACATCAGCTCGCAGGCGGAATATGGCGTCGGTCTCAATGTGGCGGGTCCAGCGCCGTCCGATACCCAAAGCGATGGCCGCTTTATCGATCGAACTGTGTGCCTGGGTTGAGGTATAAATGGCGAGCGGGGGAAGATCCGCACGGCCAGCCATCCCCTGCTCGCGAATGTCCACGCCTGCGGCTTCACGAGCGGCTGCCAAAGCATACAGGGTAGAGGCCGAAGCCGTGTCCGTGATTTCCCCAAACCAGCTCGTTGGCAGGCCGAGCATCTCCGCCACCCACGCCAGCGTACGCTGCTCTAACTCAGTGGCCGCTGGGGAGGTCCGCCACAACATGGCGTTGACGTTGAGAGCAGATGCAAGCAATTCGCCAACAATGCCAGGCCCAGACCCACTAATACCAAAGTAAGCGAAAAAGGACGGATGATTCCAATGGGTAATACCAGGCAAGAGCAGTTGATCAACGTCTTTGAGGATTGTTTCGAGAGACTCACTGTGGACGGGCGGGGACTGTGGGAGTAGGGCAGCAATCTCTCCTGGACGCACCTGTGAAAGAACAGGATAGTCTCCGACGTGCTCCAGGTATGCGGCGACCCAGTCTGCTGCTTCGTGTACAGCACGGCGTAACTCTTGTGGTGTCGGGCCGATGACATTCGTCATAAACTGTCCTCGTTGGCGCAGTTCTGCTGAGCGTCTCTCAAACGCGGGAACTCTGCCATATCAACCTCTGCTCTTGTGGTGATCGTCCGGTTCTGGAGAGATTGTCTCTTGCTTTCGGCACTAGCGGCGGGATTCCCGCTTGCGGGAGAATGATGCAAAAGAGGCCGACCGAAGGATTGGTGAGGAGTAGCGACTTGGGCCGTGTTCCCTGACTGTGGGAGAGACTGAAGTCGCTACTCCATACTCTGCGAGTGAACCTGAACGAGTCATGAACCTACGGCAACCGTAATACGTCGTGGCTTGGCATGTTCTGCTTTGGGTAACTCCAATTCGAGCGCCCCGTTTTTCATACGGGCTTTGATCCGCTCAGGGTCGATTTCGCTTGCCAGCGTAAACCGGCGCGCGTAATTCCCGACATTGTATTCGGTATACACCGGGGTCAAATGCTCGTACTCTTTCAGAGAGACCCGCCCTTCAATCGAGAGTACTCCCTTTTCAACGTGGACCTCAACCGATTGCTCGTCAACACCTGGCATATCTGCCACGAGCCACAAACTATCGGCGTTCTCATAGATATCGACAGCTGGCGCGAAAGTGCGTCCTGGTCGCGTATACTCTTCAGAGGTCACTTCTTGTTTGCCTTTTGCGGTGAGTTCTTGTTCTGCCATATGCATTCCCTCCTCTCTGCAGCTGTATCTGGTTAGGCCGGTTGTACGGTAATTTGACGGGGTTTTGCTTCTTCCCGCTTGGGAATACGGATGGTCAGCATCCCCTGCTTATAGGAAGCTTCCGCTTTTCCCAGATCGACGTCAGCTGGCAGCTGGAGTGAGCGAGAGAACTGACCGCTGCCACGTTCACGCCGGTGGAAACTCCCGCCATTCGGCGAGGTGGCTTCACGTGTCCCACTAATGGTCAGCGTTGTGCCCTGGCACTCGATATTGAGATTCTCGGAAGTCACTCCAGGCGCTTCGAGTCGGACGACGTAGTTGCCTTCTTTATCCCTGAAAACATTGATCGCAGGGAATACTCCACGGCCCGAGAGGCCAAGATCGAAACCAAACAAAGGCCTATTAACGGCTTGATCGAGCTCTCGTTGGAGGCTCAATAATGAGTTAATGGGGTCAAGCTCAGGGGAGAAACGAAAGAGCGCCATACCATCTCCTTCTTATCAACTGATAATTTGATTTGTTGTCTACGGGTGCCGGCGCCCGTGTGAACTACTGGAAATGTAAGACCGACTTCAGTGAAGTCAAGAGGTGATGCGTGATTTCTGTGCGGCGCGATATATCGCGAGAGCAGGGAAGGGCGCAGCCTGCTGCGCCCCTACAAAATTGGCGAGGTGGGAAGGGTCTTCAGTTGAACCGCACGTACGCAAAATCGATCGGCCTTCCTTTAATACCGACTGCTGGTGGCGCGATCCAGTTCACGAACTTACCCGGCTCGACAACGCGACCCATCAGTGAGGTGACGAATGCACGATCTTCTTGGGTGGGTAGCCAGTTGCGCCCCCCAGCGTTCCATTCGGCTTCGGAAACAACGCGACCGTCGGGTGCAATGCGCAACCCCGCGAAAGCGCCGATTCGGCGATTAAAGGCCTTGTGGGGCAACTGCAGACGGAAGGGAATCCCGTTCCGTTCGATCACTCGGTTCCAGCGCCCAACACCGCGGAACGAGTCAGCGATGAAGTCATTCCGCAGTCGCTCATTGAGTGACCCCAATGCCGGCACTTCCTTCTCGACCAACTTGCCGTCAACCACATCAAGAATCCTATAGGTATCGTTCTTCAGGACGTGGTCGTCGTTGATCTTAGTTTCCTCGAAGCGGCCCTTCAGTCCCGTACTGAAGAAAGTTGCCGCGTTGGAGGACTGGTCTGCACCGAACAGGTCGAGTGTGACGCTGTAGTGGAAGTTGAGGTAACGCTGGAGGGTCTCCAGATCGATGACCCCTAACGCCCGTACCTGCGCTTGGTCCTCAACGTTGTGAGCGCGCATCACTTCACAGGTCCGCTGGATCACCCGGGCTATCCCCGACTCACCGACGAACATATGGTGGGCTTCTTCGGTCAACATAAATCTGGTCGTGCGTGCCAACGGATCAAAGCCCGATTCCGCCAAGGCGCAGAGCTGAAATTTGCCGTCGCGATCGGTAAAGTAGGTAAACAGGTAGAATGACAACCAGTCTGGCGTCTTTTCGTTGAAGGCGCCAAGGATGCGGGGGTTGTCTGCATCGCCAGAGCGACGCTCAAGCAGTGCCTCGGCTTCCTCACGTCCGTCACGGCCGAAATAGCGGTGTAGCAGGTAGACCATAGCCCACAAATGGCGACCTTCCTCGACGTTGACCTGGAACAGGTTGCGCAGATCATACAGCGACGGGCAGGTCAGCCCGAGGTACCGCTGCTGTTCAACCGAAGCTGGCTCAGTGTCACCCTGAGTGACAATAATACGCCGTAAGTTTGCCCGGTGCTCGCCTGGGACTTCCTGCCAGGCCGGCTCGCCTTTGTGCTCGCCAAAGTTGACCGTGCGGCCCTGCTCAGGCGCGGCAAGGAAAATACCCCAGCGGTATTCAGGCATTTTAACGTACTCGAAATGCGCCCAGCCGGACGCATCGGCGCTGACCGCCGTGCGCAAATAGACATCATAGTTGTGGGTGCCTTCCGGGCCCATCTCGGCCCACCACTGGAGATAGTGCGGCAGCCAGTGCTCCAGAGCACGCTGCAGCGTTTTGTCGGTGGCGAGGTCGACGTTATTGGGGATTTTCTCATTATAGTTCATATTCATTGCTGCCTCCTGCTTTTTCGGGTTACTCGTATGGATTGCTTATCGAGCCGTCGTCGCGACTTGAGTCGCTGGTCAGACCGCGAGGACGACTGCCGTCGTCACTACAGACTCACACCTTCAGTCTGGACAGGCCGCTACACCCGTTCCCAGTCGAACCGTGCCTTGGTGCCGGTGCCGTATGCTTTTAATGCGCCGAACTCACCGACCGCGTTTGGTCGCGTGAAGATCCAGTTCTGCCAGGCCGACAGACGCCCAAAGATGCGCGACTCCAGAGATTCCCCGGGACCGAAACGGAGGTTGGCTTCCAGCCCAGTCAACGCATCTGGAGAGAGACTCGCCCGCTCTTCAAGCGCAATGCGGATCTCGTCCTCCCAGTCCAACTCGTCAGGCGCTACGGTGACGAGCCCGAGATGCAGCGCAGCCGTAGCGTCCACGGCGCGGCCAAGTGTCGAGCGGACCCGGTCAAGCGCTGAAGCATCCTGGTAGAAACGGCGCTCAAGCCGAGAAAGATGAGAGACCATCGGATAGGTGCCGAAGTTGAGAGCAGAGAGGTGCAAGGTCGGCGCTGCGGCTGCTTCCTCGGTCTGCAGCATGTAGATACGATCGGCTGCCAGGGCCAACTCAAGCAATGTCCCAGCGAAGCAGGACCCCTGGGCGACGAGAGCAAACAACGTGCGCGACGAGACGTCGAGCCGGGCAAGGGTGCGGCGCAGCATGCCGACCACCTCGCGCACGAACCAATGTGCTCGATGTCGCAGCAAAGCGGCATCAGCAGCTAACACGAGGTCCGCGTTCCCCTGTGTCTTCAGTATCCAGACGCCGATCTCTAGATTGTTCGTCCGCAGCAGCAAAATGGCGTCATCGAGCTCGCGCGCTACCTGTAACGGCCACCACTGTGCTCCCAGTGCGAGAATGCCCTCGAGGTCGTCAGGTTGAGGCTGATGGGGTGCGCTCACTGTGATGGTGGCGCGTCGCGCGCCCTGGTCAAGCTGCGCCTCGACAAACTTATAGTGATACCCGGTATCGTCGATCTCGCGCTGGAGCGGCGTGAGCATAATTCCTTGTGCCGTGTGTGGCCGATCACTTAATGTTGCCAGTGCCAACGCCCGGCGTTGCACCTGCTCGGCAAACTGTGCAGGTTTGACGATTGCATCGACAAGCCGCCATTCTTTTGCTCGCTGACCGCGTATGCCTTCCGTCGTGGTGCAGAACATGTCGGCAAGGTCGTGACGCACCTTGCGTTTGTCAGTGAGGCGGGTGAGGCCGCCGGTGCCCGGAAGCACACCCAGCATTGGCACCTCGGGCAGGCTAACAGCGGACGAGCGATCGTCAACCAGCATAATCTCGTCGCAGGCCAATGCCAGCTCATAGCCGCCGCCAGCCGTGGTGCCGTTGCAGGCGGCAATGAACTTGAGGCCGGAATGGCGACTGGCGTCCTCGATACCGTTGCGCGTCTCGTTGGTGAATTTGCAGAAATTGACCTTCCAGGGGTGCGACGACAAGCCAAGCATGAAGATGTTGGCACCGGAGCAGAAGATCCGCTCTCTGGCGCTGGTGAGGACAACGGTACGGACCTCTGGATGTTCAAACCGGATGCGTTGCAACGCGTCATGCAGCTCGATATCGACGCCGAGGTCATAGGAATTGAGCTTCAGCGTATATCCCGGACGCAAGCCGCGATCCTCTTGCACGTCCAGTGTGAGTGTTGCCACCGGACCATCACAAGTGAGCCGCCAATGCGCGTAGCGATCAGGATGGGTCTGGTAATCAACCAGCGGTGCGCTGGGTGTCGCAACTGGTGCTTCTGCTGCAAGTCCCATGCATGTTCTCCTTTTTCATTGTTCAAACCCTGACTTGTTGCCGCAACGTCACGAAACTCTCTGCCAATGTCTTTCCGGATGTATCAACCATAGCATCGGCCTTGCGGTAAAAGGGTTCCCGTGCGGCGAGAATGCGTTTCAGGTCTTCCATCGCTTCCTCGTTGCCAGCCATCGGCCGCAAATCGCCTTGGGCGAGCACTCGTGCCATGTGGTCTGCCGGCGTGGCTTTCAACCAGACCGTGTAGCAATGCGCCAGCAACAATGAGAAGGTGTCCTCCTCAGAGACTACACCACCGCCGATAGCAAGGACCGCGCGTTTATGCTCCTGGAGCACCCGTTCCAAGCACCGCCGTTCGATGCGCCGGTAGCCGGTTTGTCCATACAGGGTGAAAATTTCACTCAATGGTAAGCCCGTCTCTCGCTCAATCTCTTGGTCAAGTTCGATGAACGGCACGTTGATCTCCTTGGCAAGCCTGCCGCCTAGGGTGGTTTTGCCCGCTCCCCGCAGGCCGATTAGCGCGAGGCGGTTGCGACGGTCCGCCTCCTCCTGGCCAAACTCGTGCATCAGGCGAAGGATCACGTCCTCCAACCGATGTGCAGGCAGCCGTTCCAGCAGGCAGCTAATCAACTGCTTTTCCGCTGACGGCGCTGGTTCAGGGGCCACGATTTCACCAAGGGTGACGTTGAGTGCAGCAGCAATGCGACGCAGTAAGATCATGGAGACATTGCCGTCCCCAGACTCCAACTGACCGAGATAGCGCTCGGATACTTTTGCTGCCTGTGCCAGGAGCTTGCGCGTCATCCCGCGCCGCTCCCGCAACTCGCGCACTCGCTTGCCAAACGCGGACAGAAACTGGGCATCGGCTGCTGACAGCTCGTCAGCAGCCGATGAGACCATCGGTTGTACCGTTGAGAGCGCTTTCGCGTAGACGTTTGTTGCCATACTCTTCGCTGTTATGAGTCTAAAAAATAGCAGTACTATATTGCTTTTTATTTTCTTATCAAGAGATATGTTTCTTTTTTATGAGATTTAGTACATTATAATTAAAAAAAGGTATTATATTACCCAATATTGTACAATTGCACCCGTTGGATTTTCGCTTTAGTGTGGTGCGAATGTACGGAATCTGGGCTAAATCGAACGACATGACATGAGGACACATTCAGGGTAGTGCTGTGTCTATTTTGCCTCTGTGCAGAGAAACTGTGTTTGTGCTACGACTTCGCTCAGGCGACGCTCAGCACGAACGGGCTGGGGCGCTGTGTGTCTTGTGGCTGAAGGAAGGAGAAAACTGTGCTGGTTCCAGACATCTCTGAATCTTTTAATGCCGTGTCTGCGTTTATTGATCACCATCTCGCTGCTGGCCGCGGAGAGCACGTCGCCTTGCGCTGGGATAATCAGACGCTCACCTACACCCAACTGGCCGCGAACGTGAATCGTGCTGGCAATGCGCTCCTTCGCTTAGGCGTCAGACCAGAAGAGCGAGTGCTCATGGTGGTGTGGGACTCGCCGGAATTCGCCTACTGTTTTTGGGGGGCGATCAAGATTGGCGCGGTGCCAGTGCCGGTCAACACCTTCTTGCGCCCAGACGAATATGCCTACCTGCTCGATAATAGTCGGGCGCGCGTCCTGGTTGTGTCACAGGAAATATGGTCGACTGTCGCGTCCCTTGCTGCTCGTTCCCTCCAGCACCGTATGATGGTTGGAACTGACGGTCACGAGGCGGTGTCGTTTCAAGCTCTTCTTGAACAAGCATCCCCCATGCTCGAGCCGGAGCCGACTCATCGAGACGATCCGGCGTTGTGGCTGTATAGCTCTGGATCGACCGGCATGCCTAAGGGTGTTATGCACATGCAGCGTGACCTGCTTTATTGCGCTGAGACGTATGCAAAAGAGGTGTTGGCCCTGGCACCGGAGGACGTGACGTTAGCTGCTCCGCGGCTCTTTTTCGCCTATGGGTTAGGGGGAGGGCTGACTTTTGCCCTGCACGCTGGAGCGACGGCAGTGTTAGTGTCTGACCGACCGACACCAGACGGAATGTATGCGGCGATTCACCGCTATCGACCAACAGTTTTTTTTGGTGTGCCAACGCTCTATGCGGCGATGTTGCAAATGAAAGAGGTTGAACACCGGTACGATCTCTCCAGTCTCCGCCTCTGTGTGTCCGCCGGTGAGCCCTTGCCCGCAGAGCTGTTCAATCGCTGGAAAGAACGCTTCGGCGTCGAAATTCTCGACGGCCTCGGTTCGACGGAAGCCCTCCATATCTTTTTATCTAATCGGGCCGGCCAGGTACGACCCGGCAGTTCAGGCACCCCTGTCCCTGGCTATGAACTGCGCATCGTCGATGAGAAAGGAGGAGACGTTGCCCAAGGCGAAATTGGCGATCTGCTGGTGAAAGGCGGTAGCGTCACCTCTGGGTATTGGCGGAGGCTAGAGGCGACCCAGCGGGCCTTGCAAGGCGAGTGGCTACGCACTGGAGATACCTACTACCAGGATGCCGATGGAGTCTATTGGTACTGTGGCCGCTCAGACGACATGCTGAAAGTTTCGGGCCAATGGGTATCGCCTGCTGAGGTGGAGGGACTCCTCTTCCAGCATGCAGGGGTACTAGAAGCAGCGGTCGTCGGCTGGGAAGACGAGAATCGCCTGCTAAAGCCCAAAGCGTTTATTGTGTTAAAAGAGGGATACTCTCCATCAGCGGCTCTTGCGGAAGAACTCCAGCTCTTTGTCAGAGAACGCACGCTGCCACATAAGTATCCACGGTGGATTGAGTTTGTCCCCGATTTGCCGAAAACTGCGACGGGGAAAATCCAACGCTACAAACTCCGGGTTCGCTAGGAGGGTCAAAGTGGAAGATGCAAAAACAGGGCAAAGGAAGAAAAGCGCAATCGTCCTCATTCTTGGATTCTTCATCCTTGGATCGTCTTGGTATGCGATTGCTCCTCTGGCGCAGGATTTCTCCGAAAAAGAGCAACGGCAGATCAAAGCGCAGGCGCATGCTATGGCAGCAGAGGACTTGTACAAAGACGGCCAACTAGACCAGGCGATTGCGCAATGGCGTGAAGCCATCCGTCTGGATCCAGGATTCGCCGGAGCTCACCATGACCTTGGCATGGCATTATGGCAGAAGGGAGATCTGAAAGACGCGGTTGTTGCGCTTCGTGCTGCAGTACGGTTAGACCCTGGTAATGCAACCGCCCAAGCTGACCTTGGAGATGCGTTGCGTCGTCATGGAGACCTTGATGGGGCGCTGTCTGCCTATCGAGAGGCTGTAAAACTGCTTCCCACCTCTGCGCCGTTACATAGTAATCTCGGGTATTTGCTCGTGGGAAAAGGTGATCTCGATGGGGCGGTTGCTGCCTGGCGTGAGGCAACCCGTCTGGACCCTAAGTATCCACCCCCGTATGTCAATCTGGGCGAAGCGCTGGAACAGAAAGGCGACATACCGGCGGCGATCGCAGCCTACGAGCGATTCCTTGAACTTGTGCCAGACCTTCCCCAAGATGACGAAATCCGTCAACGTCTCGACGCGCTCAAAGCTGCGGGCAAGTCGTGATGTGACATGCATCTTCGGCCAAGAGTTCACTCTCCCGTAACTAACGACTTTGCCGCTCAGCCGCGAGAGGCGCGATATTCACTTTCGGTCGATGAACCCCAAGGCGCGCCGCTCGTCGACTACAGCGGTGGGTTAGCCAGTCTGGGGGCTTCCTCCAACCCTTTCAGTGTTCTTCCAGCTTCGTCAACTAACTATCGTCGCAGATTGCCGTTTTCAGGAAAAAGAAGCGGAAAAATTTGCAAACGTAAGAATACGTCAGCAGGTCCCTTTTTAGTGGAAAGTCGGTCAACCCCAGCTCTGTTCCACAGAGAACTCAAAGTAATATATGGGGTTAAGCAGGTGGGAGAGGTCCTTCTTTCCCATACGCCGCCTTTCGGCCTAGCGTTCAGCCGCCGCAGCCCAGCCTCAGCTTTTCAGATTCATCGAGAACCGCTTGCGGGCGGTGGTCGGCCTGCACGCTGTGGTCAGGCATGGCGCGGACCGAGCATGATGATGGCCATGCCAACCAAACAAACGGCGACCCCGAGTAAGTCCCAGGCTGTGGGCCGTACAGCATCAATAAGCCACAGCCAGAGAATAGCAACCGAGATGTAAACTCCGCCGTAGGCGGCATACACGCGCCCTGCGGCCGTAGGGTGCAGGGACAACAGCCAAGTGAACAGCGCAAGACTGGCTGCGGCAGGCAGGAGTAACCATGCCGAGCCACTTTTCTTCAGCCACAAATAAGGCAGGTAACAGCCGACGATTTCTGCAACGGCGGTGGCAACGAAAAGCCCCAATGTTTTGGCGATAAACATACCTTGCTCAAACGCGGCCGTCCGTATGAGACAAAAGCAACGCTGACTTAACGAAAGTTGGCAGGTTGCGCAACTGACCCGTTCAGTGCCGCACCGACCTCTGCCTGAATAAACGGCTTCACCCCATCACGACCTGTTAAATGTAACCACAACGCTCCGCCTTCCGGCTCAATCTCGACGGTGAATCCAAAAAAGGGACAACATAGCCTTTCATTGGCAATGAATTCTGCGACCTTCATCAGCAGCGCCGTTTCATTGTGTAACCGGAACGCATAACCATTGGGGAGCTCATAAATAGTTTCGACCGCTTGAAATAGCTCAACAGTTAGCGCGGTATGCTGTGCTCGGCTCGCAGACTCAATGGCAGTCATATCACAGACGAAGGGTGATACTTGGCTTGGGCTTATATCAGTCATTGGATGATGGTCTCCTGTTCGTAGGCGGTGTCAGCGCGGCCCAACGTAGGCCGTCAGCGGCAAGGCCCCAACCATTGCTTTTCAGGTTCAGCAGCATCCGCAAGCGGGCCGCGGTCAGGTGCAACGATGAGTGGGATGGCGATTTTATTTCCCGACCGGTGGAAATTGTTTCCACTCCGGACCTTCCAAGTAACTCTGGTACTCGCCTCTATATTGCAGCAGAGAGAGGAAGATTCGAGTTAGAAGTTCTCGAAGTACAGCTGCGTAATAAGAAAGTGGTTGCGGCAGATTGCTTTCTGCCCTATGTCCCCTGTGGACAATCTGGTTCCGGAGTTCGATCAGAGACCGAACCTCCCCCTCTATGTCCAAAACCGGAACGGCGTAGTGAATGAGGAGAGCCTGCAGGTTGGTTTGAAGAGTACGCCGATTAAGCTCCCCGAGCTTCTGTGTCATTACCTCCTGAGCCTCTCCTGCGTTGGGCACAGCGTTCTGTAGCAGGAACTGGAATACTTCATCAAGGGCTGCCTTGAGACGTGGCCGAACGAGGTTCTTAAAAATACTGCGAGGGAGGATTCCGCCCTGAGGATTCCTCTTTACAAAAACGTAAATGAGATGTTCCAGAGCGGTCATACCTGTCAGAAACTCAGCTTCTGTATACCGAGGGTGCATAAGGAACCACTCGATCGCGACATCGATTCCGCTGTTCTCGCAAAGCTCCTCTGTGTAGCGATCGACTGCCAAACTCACGGTAGGGCTAAAGTTTAAGAGCGAAAACAAGGGAAACCTGGGCTCTGAGCTTGGCATTGGGCCACGGCACAGAGCCGAGTGTAGTTGCCCGCCAAGCCAGACCTGGCGGATACTCCACCTCATGAATCTTCCCTCCGCAAGAGAGAGGACATCCAGGAGACGACGCACTTCTGCGTCGATCATCTCAAGTTGCTGGGGAGTTGGTGAGGTTCCACTGAACGGGGAGTCTATCGCGACACCACCACTCAGTTCATCGTAGTTCGTCAGATTAGCTGCTCCTGTGACCATCACGCCATCTAATGGCCGAAGCTCACTGCGAGCCGCCCAAACGGATCCGTTCGGCTTTTTCAGAACCGTCCCCGGGCGGCGATGCGGTGGCGCGTAAAGTTAGGCTGGGAATAAGTTAACGCCGCCTACCAATCAATCGTTCATACTCATCATGGCGGCCAATCCAGAATCACACCACGTCAGCACCTTCCTCTACTGCCAAAGCACGGTGATGAATTCCTACTCGGACAGACCAAAACTTGCCAACTTTCTTAAAGTGAAGAGATGGATGAGAAGAGTCTTCTTTAAGGAGTTGATAGTTTTCATCCGCTAGTTTCTGTACTTCCGAGGGCAGCCTATTATAAAATTGCCAGAACTTGGGACTCGCGCGATGCCTCACAGGTCAGTACACCGCCCCTCGCGTAGGTCTCGCAGCGCCTCTTCGGCTAAGGCCTCAAGCCGTCCTGCGGCAACGTCCTGCTCAAACTCTTGGTCCCAAACTTTGGCGTCGAACTCTGCGAACCAAGCACGGAACACAGAAAGCTCTTCAGGGGACAACTCGCTTACAGCCGTCTGAATCTCTTGCATAGTATTCATGTTGAAAGCCTATCTATCCGGCTTGCTGATAGCAAGGTATATGGGGAAACAGCCTAGACCTTATGATTTGCACTGCGTACAAATCAGTAAGCACCTGGGCAAGAATAACTGGGTCAATTCTTGTGGTGCGGGCCTCTGGCCTGCCCTTCACAATGCAGGCGGGACGCCTGCACCACAATATGAGAACGATCAACTTATTTCTGCTCGGCTCCTAA
>CAZCWX010000445.1:0-8724 GCA_964502465.1 uncultured Enterobacteriaceae bacterium
TGTCTTCCTGGATGTGAATACTACTGGGGATGGTCTTGTGACATTGCTCGTGCTTCTCGGTATTATGATTCAGCGCCAAAAACCACTCTCCGAGTTAAGGACCGTTGTGCAGCGTTGCCCACAGGTCCTGATTAATGTGAAGGTCCGTGAACGTCGCGATCTGGCAACAGTCGAGCCGGTTGCAAAGGTCATTCAATACGTAACGCAAACGCTTGGGGATGCTGGCCGACTGCTCGTTCGCTATTCGGGAACGGAGCCGGTTGTGCGCGTGATGGTTGAGGGGGAAGATGAGAGAGTTGTGCGTGGTTATGGGGAAGAAGTCGCCAAGATGGTACGCGTGCACCTTGGCGTGAGCGACTGATGAGAGTCTCCCTCGTTCGCATCCTTTCCCTCTGACGAGGAGAGGGACAAGAGTATGTACCTCGTGAGTGCGCAGGAAATGCGTGAGCTGGACCGGCTCACGATCGAGCGGTACGGCACGCCTGGCCATGTCCTTATGGAACGGGCGGGGATTGGTGCGACTGAGGCTCTTCTCAACACTTTTCCATATGTCCAAACAGCAGCCGTGTTAGTTGTAGCGGGTAAAGGCAACAATGGTGGGGATGGGTTTGTCATCGCTCGGTTACTTAAGAAAAAAGGCGTTACGTGCGAAGTCGTCCTCGCTGCAAAGAAGACTGAGGTCAGAGGCAATGCCCTGCGTAACCTCACTGCTTTTGTGCGTCTGCGCGGACGGGTGACTGAAGTCACCGAGCCAAGCCAGCTCGACCTGGTACAGGAGAAGCTCACCCGATGCGGGCTTATCGTCGATGCACTCCTGGGGACGGGGCTTAATGCCCCTGTCCAAGGCCTGATGGCCGCCCTTATTGACCTGATCAATGCGAGTGGGGTGCCAGTGGTCGCAGTCGATATACCGTCCGGCCTTGATACTGACCGGGGCGAGCCGCTTGGGACTGCTATTCAAGCAGACCTGACCGTGACCTTTGGCTACCCGAAACTGGGGCAGGTGACTGACGCTGGGGTGGAGTATGTTGGTGCTCTTGTCGTAGTGGATATCGGCATTGCCCCTGAGGCTATAGAGGTTGTGCACCCGAGAACAAAATTGCTGACCAGAGAAGCCGTTGGTGCGCTGATACAGGCACGCCCACCCGCAGCTCACAAAGGAGATTTCGGCCATTTGCTGGTTTTGGCAGGAGCACGAGGCAAAAGTGGAGCGGCGTTGCTCTGTGGCGGAGCGAGTTTGCGAGTAGGAACCGGTTTGGTGACGCTCGCTGGGCCAAGTTCCCTCAACGCTGTATTTTCCTCGGTGCTTATCGAGGCGATGACGATTCCTATGCCTGAACGACCGGATGGGAGTTTTAGTCTTAACGAGGGAGCGGTCACACGGGCGTTGCAAGGAAAAACCGCAGTTGCCTTTGGTCCAGGGGTTGGCGTTTCGAAAGACACGATCGGACTCACTCACTGCTTGCTTGCCAATGTGAAGCACCCTCTTGTCATCGATGCGGATGGCCTGAATTGTCTTGCGACAGATGTGGGTGTTCTGCATGATACGTTGAGCCCAGTGGTCCTGACCCCACATCCGGGTGAGATGGCGCGTCTCATTGAGAAGAATAGCGCGGAGGTCCAAGCCAATCGTCTCGCAGTCGCTCGCACGTTTGCGAAACAGTATCACTGTTATGTGATTCTCAAAGGTGCGCATTCAGTTATTGCTACTCCCGATGGTCAGGTGTGGATCAATCCGACCGGCAATCCGGGTATGGCAAGTGGGGGGATGGGGGATGTGCTCACTGGAATTGTAGCGGGGCTACTCGCACAAGGATATCCTCCACCAGAAGCGTGTCAAATCGGTGTATTTCTGCACGGTTATGCTGGTGACCTCGCAGCACAAGAAAAAGGGGAGGTTGGCATTCTTGCCCATGACCTTATCGAGCGGTTACCAAGTGGACTCCGCGCCTTACGCCAGGCTGCTCTGAAAGAAGCCGGGGCAGATAATGCTAGCTGACATTCGCACAGCTTCCCCAACAGAAACGAAAACCTGGGGGAGGCAACTCGCACAATTGCTTTTCCCAGGGGCAGTGGTAGGCCTCGAAGGTGAACTGGGGGCAGGGAAAACGTGTTTTGTCAAAGGTCTTGCCGCTGGACTTGGGCTTGATGAGGAGGAAATCTCTAGTCCTACCTTTACTCTCATCGCAGAACACTATAGGGGAAGAGTTCCGCTCTATCATATTGATCTCTATCGCCTAGAAGGTGGAGGGGTTGAGGAGTTGGGCATAGATGAATACCTGTTTGGCCAGGGAGTTTCGGTCATCGAGTGGTTCCGCTTCTTGCCAGCTGGCACGATTGGTGAGCACTTGCTAATTTCCTTCTCCTTCTGTGGGGAGGAAGGGAGGCTCCTGACACTTGCAGCGCGGGGACAGCGATACGAGCAGATTGTGAACGCTCTCCTCAAGGAGAAATCGCTGGCAGACAATGAGGATTGATCAATAGCGAATCGGCGAAAAGGATGAACAGTTCGTTGTATGTTGGTTGTACAGAAGTATGGTGGTACCTCGGTTGGGTCGGTCGAGCGGATGAAAGAAGTTGCCAAACGAGTGGCGGCGACCCGAGACGCTGGGCACCAAGTGGCGGTCGTCGTCTCAGCTATGAGTGGCGAAACGAACCGACTGCTTACACTGGCCAAAGAAATCACAGCGCAACCTGATGAGCGAGAAAGCGATGTGCTTGTTTCTACCGGTGAACAGGTGTCGGTTGCGCTTTTAGCGATGGCACTCAAAGCGCTCGGCTATCCGGCCTTTTCACTCCTTGGTTATCAGGTGCAAATTGCGACAGATAGCGCGTTCGGACGTGCCCGGATCAAAAATATTAAGACCGATCGGCTCTTGTCCGCTTTGCGGAAAGGACATATCGTTGTGGTCGCTGGCTTTCAGGGGGTCGATGCCGAGGATAATGTCACCACGCTGGGCCGTGGTGGTTCTGATACGACTGCAGTCGCTCTGGCGGCAGCGGTCAAAGCCGATGTGTGCGAGATCTATACTGATGTGGATGGTGTGTACAGTGCGGACCCTCGTATTTGCCCGCATGCACGGAAACTCAAACGTGTCTCATACGACGAGATGCTTGAATTGGCAAGTTTAGGGGCGAAGGTGTTACAGATCCGCTCTGTAGAATTCGCGAAGCGCTACCAGGTGCCCGTCCATGTACGGTCAAGTTTTTCCTCTGACGAAGGCACCTGGCTCGTGCGAGAGGACCCCAGTATGGAAGATGTGGTTGTCTCAGGTGTGACCTCAGATCTTGATCAAGCCAAAATTACCCTGCAACGAGTGCCAGACCGGCCAGGGCTTGCAGCCAAACTGTTTATGCCGATTGCGGACGATAACATTGTCGTCGATATGATTATCCAAAACGCCAGCGCAGATGGCTCTACTGATCTGACCTTTACTGTACCCAAGGGTGATGCACAGAAAGCCCTTGCGCGCGTGCGAGCCATGATGCCCGAGATCGGGGCTGAAGGCGTGACCTTTGATACTGAGGTGGCGAAGGTATCTATAGTAGGGCTCGGCATGCGCAGCCATGCAGGGATTGCGGCGCGGATGTTTCAAACTCTGGCGAATGAGGACATCAATATCCAAATGATTTCGACCTCGGAAATCAAAATCTCAGTTGTTATTGACGCAAAATACACGGAATTGGCAGTACGCGTCCTTCACGACGCCTTCATTTCCTCAACGTAGTGAGGTTGCGATGAAACGGATTGCTCTTTACGATACCACCCTCCGGGATGGGTGCCAGTCTGAGGATGTCTCATTTACCCTCGAGGATAAACTCCGAGTCGCTGAAAAACTCGACGACTTTGGCATCGTGTACATTGAGGGCGGATGGCCAGGTTCCAATCCCAGGGACGAAGAATTCTTTCGCGCAGTCAAAAAGCTGCATCTGCGTCACGCGCGCATTGCTGCCTTCGGATCAACACGCCGAGCTAATATTGCCGCTGCCGATGACCTGAACATCCGGCTGCTGCTGAAGGCTGAAACCCCGGTCGTAACGATTGTCGGGAAAACCTGGGATCTCCACGTGCGTGATGACTTGCGCATCTCGAAAAAAGCAAATGTAGAAGTGATTGCGGACTCCATCGCGTATCTCAAAAAAAGGGTGGATGCAGTCTTCTTCGATGCTGAACATTTCTTCGACGGCTATCGTGCGAATCCGCACTATGCCTTGGAGTGCCTGACTGCGGCTGCTCAAGCCGGAGCTGATGTGCTCGTGCTTTGTGATACTCGTGGCGGGAGCATGCCGCATGAGATTCTCGCGGCGACGCGTGTGGCTGCGCAGGCTGTGCCCGTTCCGCTTGGTATTCATTGTCATAACGATAGTGAATTGGCCGTGGCGAACTCGCTTGCTGGGATTGAAGGTGGTGCAGTCCAGGTACAAGGCACAATTAACGGCTTTGGTGAGCGCTGTGGGAACGCCAACCTCTGTTCGGTCGTTCCCAATTTGCAACTCAAGCTGGGGCACCACTGTGTCAGTCCGACACAGCTCAAGATGCTTCCTGAGATATCGCGGCTCGTCTACGAGCTTGCCAATATCGAACCGAACAAGCGTCAACCTTATGTTGGTGTGAGCGCGTTTGCCCATAAAGGGGGCTTACACGTCGCCGCGGTCCAGAAAAACAGCGAAACCTACGAGCATATCGATCCCGAAGTGATTGGTAATCATCAACGAGTCCTCGTTTCTGATCTGTCTGGCCGGAGTAACGTCGTGTATAAGGCAAAGCAGTTTGGGCTCGATGTTGAGAGTGCAGACCCAGCGGTCAAGACGATCTTGGAAGAGGTCAAGCAACTGGAGCATATTGGATTCCAATATGAAGGAGCAGAAGCATCATTCGAACTGCTGATGCAAAAAGCACTCAATGGGAGGGTCCGACATTTCCGCCTGATTGGTTTTCGCGTGATCGACGAAAAACGCAAAGAAGATGAACCGCCGCTATCTGAGGCAACGATCATGGTTGAAGGGCCAGATGGGACGATCGAACACACGGCGGCTCAGGGGAACGGTCCAGTCAACGCACTTGACCAGGCCTTACGCAAGGCGCTGACTAAATTTTATCCGCAACTCGAGAAAATGGAACTGCTGGACTATAAGGTTCGAGTTCTCGGGGGTAAGGCAGGCACAGCGGCTACAGTGCGCGTGTTGATCGAATCTGGGGATGAACAGGATCGATGGGGAACGGTAGGCGTCTCCCCCAATGTTATTGAGGCGAGTTGGCAGGCGTTGGTCGATAGTATCGAATACAAGCTGTACAAAGATAAAAAGCGGTCAGCGGTCAGCAATCAGCGGTCAGCCAAGCGAGTAATGAGTAACGAGTAATGAGTGATGAGGCTGTTTTCCTGAAAGCTGAGCGCTGATTGCTGACCGCTTTCTTATGTGGGCGCAAATTAAAGAAGATATCCAGGTAGTGTTCGAGCGCGACCCTGCAGTGCGCTCAACCTGGGAAGTCGTCTTTGCCTACCCAGGGTTCCACGCCGTGCTCTTTCATCGGCTTGCGCATTGGCTGTGGTGCCATCGCCTGACCACGTTCGCACGCATTGTCAGCCATCTCTCGCGTTTTCTTACTGGCATCGAAATCCATCCCGGCGCACAGATTGGCCGCCGGTTATTCATCGACCACGGGATGGGGGTCGTGATCGGTGAGACTGCTGAAATTGGCAACGACGTTACTTTCTATCAGGGCGTGTCTCTTGCTGGAACGAGTCGCGAGAAGGGTAAACGTCACCCTACGGTCGAAGATTGGGTGTTAATCGGCGCCAACGCGACGGTTTTAGGACCGATCACTGTCGGTCGGCACAGCCGCATCGGGGCTGGGTCAGTGGTCGTCAATACCGTCCCACCACATGCAACGGTGGTCGGCATCCCTGGGAAGATTGTCAAGGGTGGAGGACGTCATTCGGACTCTGGGAGACCGATCCTGGACCTTGATCATGCCAATCTTCCTGACCCGCTGTTTCGGGCGCTCTCGACCTTGCTCGAACATGTCGAAAAGCTCGAACATCAAGTAGAGGAACTTACCTCGCGCCAGGGGTCGCTCGAAGATCGTTTTGCTGAAGGCGACGAGGATCTCCAACGGGTACGATCCCTCCTCAAAAATGGTGGCGCGGCATAAATGCTCCGGCGCCTCTATGACTGGGTTCTTCACTGGGCTGATCATCCCTATGGGGCATACGCCTTGTTTGTGATCGCGTTTGCGGAATCCTCGTTTTTCCCCATCCCACCAGATGTTCTGCTGATTGCACTCTCCCTGGGAAAACCCCAAGCTGCCTATCGCTTTGCTTTGATTTGCTCGATTGGTTCCGTACTAGGCGGAGCTGCGGGTTATCTGATTGGCTGGCAACTAATGGCAGCAGTTGGGATGCCGATCCTCGAGCTCTATAACGCGGTCGACAAATTTACGGAAGTACAAGAAGCATTTCTCCATTATGGGGGTTGGGCTGTGGCGATCGCTGGATTCACACCGATTCCCTATAAAGTCTTTACTATTGCATCGGGTGCTGCTCACCTTTCTTTTGGAACCTTTCTCGTTGCCTCGCTTGTCAGTCGTTCGGCTCGCTTTTATTTAGTGAGCGGCCTGATTTATTATTTTGGCCCAACAATCCGAATGTTTATTGACAAATACTTCAATATCCTAACAATAGTCTTTACGGTGTTGTTGCTCCTGGGGTTTGTGGTGATTGGATGGTTTGGCTAAGGAGGAGCGGTGGTGCGGTGGAGCAGAGGAAGAATCGCGTTGAGTATCTTCCTCTTGGTGTGTGGAGGCATAACGGCCTGTGCCCGTGGCCTGTATCATCAGGTACGACCGGGAGAATCTCTCTCTGTCATCGGTCAGCGTTATGGTGTGTCCTATCAGGAGATCGCCCGCCTCAATAACATTCGTGACCCGAATAGAATAGAAATTGGTCAACAATTACGTATTCCTCGTTCCGCGCGCGTGCGACCTGCCCCATCAGCTTCTTCCCGTCGCCAGATGGCTGCAGTTCCCTCCCCACGGCAGCGGGAAAAACCTCGTTCCTTTCCTCGTGAGGAAGCAACACCAAGAAACGACGGGATCTTCAGTTGGCCGCTCGAAGGGACCGTGACCTCCGGCTTTGGCCCGCGTAACCGGAGTTTTCACGATGGGATCGACATTGCTGCACCGATTGGAACGCCGATTCTTGCGGCTGCAGATGGGCAGGTGATCTTCAGAGACGAACTGCGTGGCTATGGCAATGTAGTCATCATCCGCCATGGTACCCAATATGTTACCATCTATGCGCATACGCGGGTGAACTTGGTCAAAGAGGGACAGGTCGTGCGCCGAGGGCAGCGTATCGCCGAAGTTGGACAGACTGGACGAACCACTGGACCAAGCCTACACTTCGAGGTTCGCAAGGATAATCTTGCCCAAGACCCATTACGATACTTACCGCAAGACCGCCGGACTGTGCGAGAAAGTCATTAGGAGGATGGTATGCTCGACCTCAAAGGACTGATCCGTGATGTTCCTGATTTTCCTAAGGCTGGTATAGTCTTTCGTGACATTACTCCTTTGTTGGCAAATGGTCCGGCCTGGCGTGAGACGGTAAACTACATTGCTGAACGTTATCGCCATCGTATCGATGTGGTCCTTGGGGTGGAATCGCGGGGGTTTCTGATTGGCTCTGCGGTTGCCTATGCCATAGGTTGCGGCATAGCCGTGGTGCGCAAGCCGGGAAAACTCCCAGCTGCAACCTTCCAGACGAGCTATGCGCTCGAATACGGTACTGACACATTAGAGATTCACCAGGATGCTTTTGTTCCGGGAAGCCGCATCTTGGTTGTGGATGATCTCTTGGCTACAGGTGGGACCGCACAAGCAGCGCTCTCCCTGGTGCAACAACTCCGTGGCGAAGTGGTAGAGGCAGCCTTCATCATCGAGTTAACGTTTCTTGGTGGACGCCAGCGGATTGCCCCCTGTGAGGTTTTCTCGCTGATTCAGTACGATAGTGAGTGAACATCGAAGAGTGCGGATTTCAGATTGCCGCTATAGTAAGCGATTTTCCTGTTTCTCTCCGCTTTGTTCAGCCGTATAATACCCGACATGGCTGAGCCGTTATTTCGCGAGATCGAACATACTGCTGACCTTGGTATTGAGGTTGAGGCCGACACGCCGCAGGAACTGTTTCGCCGTGCTGGCTTGGCGCTTTTCTCTCTCATGGTCAGTCTGGACAACGTTGAGGCCCGTGAAGAGCGGGAAGAGACAATAGAGGCTGAGGGCTGGGACGACCTCCTGCATGATTGGCTCTCATCCTTACTTTGCCAGTTTTTACAAGATGGCTTTATTGCGGCAGCCATTACGATTGATAAGATTGACTCGGCCCACGTTCATGCCCGGCTCGCCGGTGAGAAACTGGATTACAACCGCCACGCCTTCGAGACCGAGATTAAAGCGGTCACGTATCACCAGCTTTCCGTTCAGTGTGAAAATGGCCATTGGCGGGCACGGGTGATTTTCGACGTATGAGGATTCTATGGGACAGATACAGATTCGACAAATTACCGATTATTTGTGGGAGATTCCGAAACAGGGAGGCATGCGTGTGCCTGGCCGCGTGTATGCAACCCGTGAATTGATGGCAGATATCCAGAAAGATGCGGCCCTGGAACAAGTCGCGAATGTCGCCCATCTCCCTGGTATCGTTGGCTACTCGCTCGCTATGC
>CAZCWX010000446.1:0-7909 GCA_964502465.1 uncultured Enterobacteriaceae bacterium
CATCTGACGCTGGGGAGATAGCTCTGCGTTCTTCTCTTTGAGTGCGTGTTGAATCTCCACCGCGCAGCGCACGGCATCCACCACACTGGTGAACTCGGCTAACAAGTTGTCGCCTGGTGCGTCCACGACACGGCCGCGGTATTGTTGGATCAGGGAAGAGATCACCGCACGATAGGCGGTGAGGGTGCGGATGGTGGCCTCTTCATCGTCGCCCATCAGACGACTGTAGCCGGCAACGTCAGTGCTGAAGATCGCCGCCAGCTTGCGCGACATGCCAACCGAAGTCGTTTGGTCCGGCATCGCTCCTCCTCTCTGGCTGGGGATTATCCTGCTGACACTGCCTCGCTGTCAACCGATTATGACAAGGCTGCTGTCAGTGAGGGCGGTTACCGCCCGTTGAAGATGCTCAGTGGTAGCGTTCTGAAGAACGCTAAGGATGAGGGAATGATATGTCATTGCCGGATTCCTTCCGGCGCGTTAGGAATTCAGTAGCGGCTGTCAGTACGCACAATGCTATCGCAAGGTCGCAGCAGAGGCGCTAGCCCAAGCTTACGAATCGGCAACTACAACTCAAGTGGTAGCAAAAACGGCAGCAAGTACAGGAAACAACGTTGTATTGTTAGAGGATAGAAGGCACATTGCTGAACAGCAAGGAACAATCAGGAGAGCCACCAAGAGAACCGTAGTGAGGAATTCCCCTGCAAATCTCACGCCTTTCGCGCCACCCAAATCTGCTCGCCACCGTGACGGAATGGCCCACGCTGAAAATCGCCATAGAGCGCCTCGACCTTGTATCCACACAGCTCTAACAGATAACGCATCTCATAACGGTGCACATACCGCAAGGTGAGCGGGCTGTACGTCTTGGCAATCAGCCTTCCCGCGTTATCGAGTTCCTCACAGATAAAATACCCCTCCAGCATCTGCCGTTCGGGGTCGTACTGAAAACTATTCCACACCACGACCCTGTGCCCTGTATCGGGATGAATGAATTCCGAATCCCTTTTCAAGGCAGCGCCAAGAGGGCCAAGGTGAGCGGCAATCATTTCGAGGTTCGGATCAAAGACATTAAAGATCAGCTGGCCATCATCCGTCAGATGTTCACGCACACAGTGCAGCGCCTGCCGTTGATCCTTTGGCGTCAACAGGTGCAAGAAGGCGCGATACGGAATCATGATCAGGTTGAAACGCCGTCCCAATGAAAAATGACGCATGTCGCCTTCGATAAGCTCGACGCGTTGTTGGGTTTCCGTACTGCGCTGTGACAGCTTTTGTCTCAGGAGGGAGAGCATGGTCGGAGCGCGATCGAGACCAACGATCTCGACACCTGCCTCAGCGAGCGGCAGGAGAATCCGGCCGGTGCCGCAACCAATTTCCAAGACCGGCGATCCGGTCCTGCGGGCTTCTTCGAGGTAGAACTGCACATCTCCTTCGATACCAGGGAAGCAGTAGTCGTAGAAGACAGCGTCAGCTCCGTCGTATTCTTTCATGAGGTTGATTACTGCAGGCCCCCTGAGCCTCTGCGTTTCCCCACTATCCGCATTTCCGTTATCCGGTCAAGCCGGAAGGTGCGCTCATCTTGACGAAGGTGACAGTAGGCACGGAGGTAGAGATAGTCGCGATTGGGAACGACCGCGACGGGATCGACACGTCTTCTACTGACTTCCAGAGAAGCCGATACGTAGTGAATTTCCAAACTCAGGCCGTTTGTAAGAGCTTCGCTCAACGTAGGCGGGAGAGGAAGAGCGTCTCCAGAAGCGGGGAAAAGCGCTTCCGTCAGGGGCACGGTGAGATCCTCAATCGTTGCAATCCGACGACGAGAGAGATCTTGTATGAAGAAGCGCAGAACTTGACCCGCGATGCGGGCGTCCTGCAGGGCACGATGCCGACGGGGGTAAGGAATGTTCAGATGGTCTGCAATTGCGCCGAGGCTGTTACTGGGAAAGGCGTAGTATTGACGGGCAAGCGCCAACGTATCAACCACCTGGGTGATGGGCAGCGGAGTGCGGAGGCGCTGGAATTCAGCCGCCAGAAACCCCAGATCGAAAGGCGCGTTGTGCGCGACAAACACACGGCCGGCAATCCGGCGGACAATCTCCGGAGCAATCTCCTGAAACGACGGCGCGGTCGCCACCATCGCCGGAGTGATCCCGTTCACCGCCGCGGCGCCGGGGGAAATCGGTCGTCCGGGGTTGACGAGGGAGTCAAAGGTAGCCAGCTCCGTATCGCCTCGCAGGTGGACAACAGCAATCTCACACACCTGATCGCCAAAGGCCGGCGAGAGCCCCGTGGTCTCTACGTCAACAACAACGAAATCGACACCTTGCATAACAATCCTACCGTTTCATGCTCTGACGAGATGAACGGCAGGATATCTCCGGCTCCCACGCTGTCAACCTTATCCTCACTGGATTTCTAGGAAAGCCTGCCAAAAGGTTACAGCGGCAACCAGAAAAAACTGACGGGCACTATCGCACCGGGTCTACTCTCGGCATCGTCAGGGCTCCAGGGTGAGCGATGAGCCCGAGGTCTCGCGCAGTACGGACGAGTGGACGGATCGTCTGGAACGCCTGGTTGAGCATCCTCGCCGTTGCCTTCTCCTGTGTCTGCTCTTCTTCGCCTAACACCCTCTCCATCACAGTCTGCAGGAGAGTCTTCCTGGGCGGAAAGAGTTCAAGGTGGACGGCCGCATCTTCTGGTATTCCCGCAGCCTCTTTTGCCAGACGTAACGCCACTGAAAAGCCGCCCAGCTCATCTACCAAACCTAGCGCCTTAGCGTCCTCGCCAGTCCAGATCCGCCCTTTGGCCACTTCCAGCACTTTCTCTTTTGGCAGCCCCCTGCCCCTCGCCACCTTATCCGTGAAGTCTTCATAGATCCAATCAAGCAGTTCTTGGAACTTGGACCACTGCTCGGGAGTAAAATCGAGGTTGCTGCTCCACATGGTCGCATTATCGCTGGTATGCACCTCGTCCCAGGACACACCGATTTTGTCCGAGAACCCAGCGGTGATCAGCTTCCCAGCAAGAACACCAATGGATCCGGTAATCGTCCCTGGCTGGGCTACGATTTTGTCGGCAGCCATAGCCACAAAATATCCACCCGACCCCGCGACGTTTCCCATAGAGACGATCACCGGTTTCCCGGCCTCCTTCGCGCGCACCGTCTCGCGCCAGATCACATCTGACGCCACCGCAGACCCGCCTGGACTATCCACTCGAAACAGGATTGCTTTCACCTTGTCCTCTTTCACTGCTGCCCGGAAGGCCGCTGCCACCGAGTCGGATCCCATAGAGGTATCGCCCGAAAGAGGACTATACTCGCTCTTCCCACGCTGGACTCCTCCTACACCATAGATGAGGGCAATCGTGTCTCCCTCAACATATGGCCTGTCAGCCCGTCGCAGATACTCAGAGAAAGAGAGAAATTCGACATCTTCACCAGTTTTTTCTTTCAGCTTCGCGTACACTTCATCCCGATACGCCAGGCCATCAACGAGTTTCGCTTCAAGCGCTTGTGGTCCAAGGAACGGACCTGTATTGATCAGTGCTCGGACGGACTCTTCAGTGAGCTGTCGTGCTGCAGCAATTCCCCCCACGATCTGTCTAAACTGGGACTCTATCACTCGTTGGGTCGCTTCTCGATGAGCTGGCGTATATTCCCGTTCGGTGAAAATGTTCATTGCGTTCTTGTATTCACTGCGAGCGTCGAAGCGGGGAGTGATACCCAATTTGTCTAAGGTTCCCCGCACAAAGGGCGTTTCAACCATCAGGCCAGTCAAGCCGACATCACCCGAAGGTTGCAGGTAAATCTCGTCGAAGGCTGTCGCCAGATAATACGCACCATTGCCCTGACCGAATTCACCAAAAGTTTCTGCATGGGCAATGGCAGGCTTTTGTTTGGCGCGGAAGGTCTGGATCGCATCGCGAACCTCTTGAATCTTGGCAAGCCCTAGGCCTGCTCCATCAATCCGAACGATAACGGCAACCACCCGCTCATCGTCCGCAGCTTTTACCAGCGCTTCCACAAGATCCCGCACGACCGGAGTTTTCTCCATAAGCACCTGAGCGAAGGGATCGTCCGGAACGTATTCGGCAAGCCCACGATCAAGCTCAATTTCTACAACTGTTTTCGCAGGAACCTGTTGTCTCACCATCCGCGAAACACTAATGCCAATCACGATGAGTAAGACCACTATGGCGCCGATAGTCGCAAGGACTCGTACAAAGAACTTTCTCATCATACCCTCCAGGTTTCTTTCTTAGTGTACAGAACAATTACTCTCTTTCCCGTTCAAACTCACAGCTCAGACACGTCCTGCCGACCTTGCGTCGGACCTCATCGAGCGAAAGACGAAAATACACCGGCCGGTTGTGAGCGCAGGCGTGTGGATTCGCAGCCTGTGCCCAGGCACTCAGCAGTCGCTCCTGCGCCTCACGGACTAATGGCCTTCCAGCTTTTATGGCGCCCAGGCAAGACAAAGCCTGATGGAAATCTTCCTTCTGACTGCGCACGCGAACAAGCAGGCGAGAAAATACCAGTCCAGACTCTGTGGGTGCGACGAACTCAGGAACCGCCCGTAACGCCACGACGTGAGGGCCAAATGCATCAATCAGAAAACCACAGGCATTGAGTTCGGTCTGCTGTTCTTCGACAAAGGCATGCTCTTCAGGCGACAAGGTCACCACCTGGGGCGCGATGAGCTGACGACTTCCCACCTTCCCTTGCTGAAGGCGTTCGTACAGTACCCGCTCCTCAGCGGCATGTTGGTCTACAAGATACAAGTGGCCCTCAGAAAGAGTGAGCAGAAAAGTATTCTCTACCTGCCCAATGAGAGAGAACCCTTTGCTGTCGTCTGCGGCGTACAATTCTTTTGACTCTGCTACCTGCGCCGTATGCAACCAGGAAGGCAGAGCACGATGCCGCAGCGCCCCACGCACTAAGTCGTAGATGCTGTTATCGTCACGAAACCGCACCTCGGTTTTCGCTGGGTGGATATTGACGTCCACTTGCGAGGGATGCAGTTCCAGGAAGAGAAACACCATTCCTCCTTCACCCCCAAGAGTATCCCGCACAGCGCGGTAGAGCGTGCGATTCCGCACAGCGCGGCGATTGACAAAAAAATAATAGCGTCGCCGCCACACGGCTTCAGTGGAAAGAATGCACCCGAATACGCGCCCGGCAATCCCAGTACTATCACATTTCGCCAGGTCTGCAGCGGCTTCCTTGCCAAAGCAGGCGGTGATGCGTTCTCGTAGCGACGCCGGCGGGAAGTGATAGACCTCACGACCATCAAAGGACAGCGAAAAAGTCTTCTCGGGAAATGCCAGGGCGAAACGAGTAAATGTCCCCAGGATGTGACCGTACTCGGTCCTGAGACTGCGCAGGAACTGGCGTCGTGCAGGGGTATTGTAGAACAGATCCCAGACCTCCACTGTCGTCCCCGTCGGAGCACCAGTTTCTTGCAGAGAAATCAGCCGGCCTCCCTCAACCCGTGCTTCAGAGCCGAGCAGCGCCTGGCGCTCACGGGTCAGGAAACGGAGACGAGAGACTGACGCGATACTAGGCAATGCCTCCCCACGAAAACCCAGCGTCCGTAGCGTGGCAATGTCGTTTTCATTGGCAATTTTACTGGTCGCGAAGCGTTCGAACGCGAGCGGGACTTCGGTGACAGGAATGCCTGAACCATCATCTGTCACTTTAACGAGGCGACGCCCTCCTTCCTGGATCTCGACACGGATCGTGTCGGCGGCGGCGTCGAGCGCGTTCTCGACTAGTTCTTTCACCACACTCGCTGGTCGCTCGACCACCTCACCAGCAGCAATGCGCTGTTGTATTTCAGGTGGGAGGATGTGGATTCTCATACTGAAAACACCAACCCTTAAGGCGGAAAACGTAAGGAATAATAAGAAGACCTCTCTAACATTTTACGTTTCCCGCTTCACGCTTTCCATTCTCTTTTCTTACCAAAACCGTGTCTTGATGTCTTTCTCCTTGCAAACCTCTATCGAGAAGAGTAGGAGAATGCGGAAGGAGGGCACCACTATGGACACAACGCCCGTCTTTCCGCCGGACCAACTGATGATGCCAGAGGCCATCGCTGATCCCTACCCTGTGTACCGGCAACTGCGCGATCAGACGCCTCTCCACTATATCCACATTCCCGGTGGTGTTCTTCCTGGGGTCGATGAACCGATCTGGGCGTGGGCACTCATGAAATACGACGATGTGTACGGCGCCTTACGTGACCATGATACGTTTTCTTCCTCACGGAATCCCTTGATAGAAAAAGGCCTGTTTCCGCGCCTGGTCCTCATTACTGACGACCCACCTCGCCATACGCGTTTTCGCCGGCTGGTGAATAAAGCGTTCACGCTGCGGCGTATCGAGGCGTTAGAACCGTGGATCACCGCTGTCGCCAACGAGTTACTGAACGACAGAGGAACTGGCGAAGTGGACCTCGTCCAGTCTTATACGATCCCTTTGCCGGTGAAAGTCATCGCTCGCCTGCTGGGTATTCCTGGAGAAGAATATCCGACCTTCAAACGTTGGTCTGATGCTTTCATTTCCTCTCTCATTACCATGACTCAAGAAGAGCGTATGAAGAATGCCCAGGAAATGATCGCATACTTCGGTCAGATGGCGACCACGCGGCGGGCCCACGGCGCAGAGGATCTCATTACCGCATTGGTGGAAGCAGAAATTGAAGGGGAATCGCTCCAGGATTGGGAGATCATGGGCTTCTGCATGCTTCTCCTGATCGCGGGGAACGAAACCACCACCAATCTGATGGGCAATATGTTCAATCTGCTGGTGGATCGGCCAGACCTGTGGCAACGCTTACGAGAGGACCGGCGTCTCGTCGAGCCTGTCATCGAAGAAACATTGCGCTACGAGAGCCCTGTGCGGGTACTCACCCGTGTAGCGACTCGCGACGTGAAAGTCTCTGGAGTGAAAATTTCAGAGGGGGAAATGGTTGGGGTCTTCTATGGAGCGGCCAACCGTGACCCAAAAGAATTCCCGCATCCTGATGAGTTCCGGCTTGACCGTGACCTGCGCAACCATGTCGCTTTTGGCATGGGCATTCATTATTGCCTGGGTGCACCACTGGCCCGAGCCGAGGCAAAGATTACGCTTAACGCCTTTCTCGACCGGTTTCCGGCCATCACGCGCGGGCAAGCTCCTATCATACGGCAGACTGCCAGTCCCATCGTGTTTGGCTTTCAACAGTTACCACTTGTGCTCGGCGCCGGAGGACATTGAAATGCGCCTTGTGGTTGATCACAATAAATGTCGCAGAACCGGCCAATGTTCCTATTTGCATCCAGAACTGTTCAAGGCAGATACGGACGGCTCTCCTATTGTCCTGGTTGAACAGCCGGACGAAAAACTGTGCGAGGCGGCTGAAGAGGCAGTAGAGCTATGCCCGAGTGGGGCGATCTCGCTGGTGGAGGAGTAGGGAAACATCTTTTCATGCAGGCGTCACCAGCGGGAAGGACGCCTGTCCTACCGCTCGGATCTCCCAGAGAGTTTGCGATATTCTTTGGCCGTATTGCGCTCTACCTTCTCACGTTTATGGTCGTACTTGCGGCTAATCTTTGCCATCCGTTCACGATATTGCGGATGGGAGGCGTTCCCTCGGTATTTTCGATACACCTTCTCTCTGGCCTCGTACTCCTGCCGGTCGAGTCGTTGCATCGCTTTCGCATACTTGTCATCGAGCCGCTCTCGGGAATCAGAACGACGGTATCGGTCCTGATCATAGTCATACGGATAGGCATCATAGCCCCTTCCTGCAGGCTCATAATACCCGCCTTGACCGGGTCCATAGGGATCATAGGAGGGATCATAGGGACCGTAGGGAGTGCCTAAGACGAAATCAGACAGCAAGCGGGAGAAAAGGTCCTGATA
>CAZCWX010000447.1:0-7255 GCA_964502465.1 uncultured Enterobacteriaceae bacterium
GAACTTTCGTACGGGCCGTTTCACTCAACGGATTAGTGAGAGCACTTTTCTTTTTCGTGGCATCTCCGTGGTGGTCCACGAACTACTCAGGGGAGCAAGAAGACGAGAGGAGCGGGAGTATGCGCTCGATTTGGCCGCCAATCTTCGAACGTCAAAAGTGAGCTTCACCGAGCAATATTTGCTCGATCTGCAGGAATTGCTGAAAGCTGCGTCCAATGATGCAGCTTCCTGAGCCTACAGCCATTCTCAGAAGGAACGGTGCCACTCCTGCCAGCAGCTCCCTCACCCTGTCCCTCTCCCACAAGGGAGAGGGAACCCATAGCCTCACGGTCGGCAGGGGACATGCAAACGAGAACCGCCCTATTTCTCCACCTTCCCCCACGCATGCACCTTTGTCGGCGTAATGCGCACCATGGGATTACGGGCGAAGGACAGATCCATTTGCCGATATTGCGGATACCGCTCGCGCAGCAACACGAGTGCACGGTCATACTCACTCTCCTCTTCGACGACGAGAGCAGTGCCATTCACCAGCACGTAGGCTAACTGGGTCCAATCATCGGCATAGTCATCAATGACCAGTGCGATATGAGGGTTCTCTAAAATATTCTGGACGCGCTTCAGGGGTTTGCCGGTCTGCCGTTTCGGTTTTTCATCCACCACGAAGTAGAAGCGTGCCCCATCAAACGCGTAGCAGAAAGGAATGACGTGCGGCTGCCCCTCCTTACTGGCTGTCGCTAGACGTGCCACCGCATGCGCAAGAATGAAACGGCGAACCGGTTCAGAGATCTCTGCACTCATAGCCACCTCGGTACGTGCCATGTATAGGAGGCAAATGGAGAAAAACATGATGACGCAAAGCCTGCGGTCCGTCCCATGCTTCACGCTCTCTGCTCCTCGTCTTCCCTTTCCCCTCTCCCAAGAAACGCCTCCTGTGCTTCTCGATAGATCCGCTCGGTCTGACCCGCATAGCGGGGCGAAAAGTGGAACACCACGAGTTTCTTCGCACAAGCGGCACGGCCGAGTAACCCCGCCTGGCGCGCGGTCAGGTGATAACGCTTCGTCGCCTGGTGCTCATCCTCAGTCAGAAAGGGAGATTCACAAAAAAACAGGTCTGCGCCGTATGCCAGTTCGGCGATGCGAGCAGCATTAGCTGGACTATAGAGGGTATCTACGACATAGGCGATTTTCTGCCCGCGCGTCTCTTTCACAAGATGCTCACGCACGTCACCCAGCGCAAAAGAACAGCACTGCTCTTGTCCGTCTTTCAGCCGCCAACGAGCAGTAACCACGAAGGTATCAGGTTCACGGCGACGGATAGCCTGTTTGAGGTCTGAGAGCCAGGAGCCAGCCGGTACGCCAAGACGCGTCAAAGCATCTTTGTGTATATTCAGATGGCTTTTCTCCTCGAGGGCAAATCCTAAGGAATAAATACGGTGATCAAGATGAGCCGTACGCACCCGGAACGCCGGTTCATCAAGTAAGGTTCCGTCGAACGGCACGGCCGGCAAGGTTTCAGGAACAAAGCCGGTCGCTGCAGGAAACAGGGCGCGACGCATGCGGTCCACCTCGACTTCGGCTACTTCAATGGCGAAGCCGTAGTTATCCACCAGGTTCCAGGTGTACCCGCGCAATTTTCCTTCTACACAATCGATAATCCCAGGCGGACCAAACAGGGAGAGTTTCTTATCGCGAGCCAGGAACAGTCGCAACAAGCGGTCGAAGCCAATGAAATGGTCCATGTGGCAGTGTGAGACAAAGACATGACTCACCCGCAACATTTCCGCCGCCGGGAGGGCATCGTTGTGGCCGAGGTCGAACAACAAAGCACGGCCTTCCCACTGCAGGTCGACGTAGAGGCCAGGGTCTCCGAACGGCCCGTTCACAAGATGGGCAGCAAAGGCAAAACTCATGTTTTTAGCAAACAGACACAAGAAGGGGCCGTCAACCAGGGACAGACACGAAAGACCTCAGGAACAGGCGACCTGAGGGGCGGACACTATTAGCGCTTGAGCACAACAAAACGCTCCTTTAACCGATCGACCTGATCTTGCACTGAAGACAGGTGGCGGCTTTCTTTCAACACCTGGAACAGGTCGATATCAGATGCCTCACGACGACCTTCCGTCGTTTCACGCACGGCATCAATGATTTCATGGATCACCCGAGGAATCTCTCGCTGTGGAATGACTAAATCCCCTCGCCCCAAGGTCCCACCCCAATGGGCGGCATAGGGTCGCAAAACGTTTAAGATTTTTTCCGTGACACTTTTTTCGCCTGCCATGGTATCCCTCCTGAAAGAACGACGGTGGAAGCACGACGATGCCCGCGTCGCGTTCTGTATTATCTCCCCCACCCTTGGCCTTTGCAACCCACCATCTCTCGCAGATATGTCAGCCAATTATTACGGAGAATAGAGGAATTGACAGTTCGTCAAGGGAACGTTAGGTCTGGTAAGGGTATAGGGTTCCATACCCTTGCTTGTATTGCTGTGAGAATTCAGAGGGAGATACTTGTACTATGGCCACGATGATCACGAGCGAGTGTATTAACTGCGGGGCGTGTGAACCTGAGTGCCCCAACACTGCCATCTATCAGGGGGGGGTAGAGTGGGACCTCAATGGCGTCACTCATCCGCCACTCGCCGATGGCATCTTCTATATCGTCCCGGAAAAATGTACCGAATGCGTCGGGTTTTATGACCAGGAGGCGTGCGCGGCGGTGTGTCCGGTCGATTGTTGTGTGCCCAATCCTGAGATTGTGGAGAGTGAGGCGGTATTGCTGGCACGGGCGCAGGAGTTACATCCGGAGGTGACGTTTGGCAGTGAATTTCCTTCCCGCTTCCGGAAAGAGGGAGTTGAAGTACCAACCTCTGCACCAGCAGCAGAAGCTCCCAAACCTGCGGCACCGGTAGCCGCACCGCAGGCCGTTACGGCTGTCGCGCCAGCACCTGCACCGACTATTGCTGCGTCGGTTACCGAGTCAATCTCGCTTGCACTCCCCAGCGCTGATGAGTGGGAAGTACCTATTAACTGTGTTCGTTGCGAAAGCGACTATACGGTCCCCTTTCGCTATTTCCGCATTGGCGTGGTCTTTTATTGCCCACACTGCACCACTTCGTTCGTGGTGACTTCAACCATATACAAGAACGTAGCGACGACCATTGACGACTTCCATGCACGGTGGACCAAAGCGTTTGAGGAGTTTCAGGAAAAGCGTCAACGCGAATTAGCCGCATTCGAGGAAAAACAACGACAGGAGTTAGAGTCTTTTTCTGAGCAGTTGAAGAAGGTCGCGACTAGAGCTAATCCGCCCGGCCGGGTGCACAAGCGGCTCTCGTTGTTTGGATTTCAGCGCGTCGGGTGATCTGCTGTTCAGATACCGTACTTCTTTCCCAGTGCCAGTGCCTCGGGCACGCCGAGCAAGTTCGTCATCTCCTCGAAGACCCCGAACTCCGCACCGCGCGCAATGGTACCAGTCTCCTTCAGTTCCCGCATGGCGTCGCGCATGCGCAAATAAAAAGCCATGAGCGTGGCAGTGTAGATGGTCAGCTTGAAACCGAACTTTTGGATCTCTGGCACTGGCAAGAGTTGCCCATTGTACAACAAGGGAAGGTCCCCCAACTCTTTGGCATAGCGCTTCATATCATCGAGTGTTTTGATGCCGTCTACAAAAATCAGGTCTGCACCAACGGCTCGGTATGCCCGCGCTCGTCTGATGACATCCTCCCAGCCGTTCACAGCCAGTGCATCAGTGCGAGCAATGATGACAAAGTCTGAATTCCGCCGTGCGTCACAGGCGGCCTGGACCTTCGGCACCATCTCTTCCATGGGAATAACCTGTTTGCCAGCGAGAAACCCGCAACGCTTGGGCCACACCTGGTCCTCGATGTGCAACGCTGCCGCGCCAGCAGTTTCATATTCCCGCACAGTGCGGTATACGTTGACCGGATTACCGTAGCCCGTGTCCGCGTCACACACTACTGGAATCTCCACCGCATTGGCAATATAACGCACGTTTTCGACCATCTCAGCCATAGTCAGCAGCCCGATATCGGGAAATCCACGTGCTGCTGCGGTGCCGAAGCCGGTCATATAGACGCACTGAAAACCCGCAGCTTGGGCAAGGCGCGCTTGAAACGCATCAAAAACAAAGGGAGCCACGACCATATCCTGGCTGTTGAGCATCTGGCGTAAACGGTGAGCTGCGTGTGACATCGCATCCTCCTCAACGGGAGAAGTTTTATACAATCTCAGACCACAAGTCAGCAATCAGATAAGAACCTGAGAAGCGCGCTGAGACAGCCTTCCGGATCATCAACATAGATCTCGTGCCCCCGACCTTCGATCACCGCGATCCGTGCGCCTGGAATCGCATCACGGATCATCACCTGTTCGGTGAGAGGCGTCAGTGGGCTCCGGGCAGGAGCGAGCACTAAGGTTGGGACTTTCACTTGTGGCAGGAGCGGAGTGATATCGACGCTTGGCACAAGGCGGCACAGGCCCTGCAGCACATGCGTAGGAGTCTTGGACCATTCTTGAACAACCCAGTCGAGGTGCGCGGGATTGGCACCAGCGAGGCCACCTCCCCGCTCTATCAGCGCCTTGACCCATCCCCCCGGCCCTAATGTCCCCAGTGCCGTGTACCAATCTTCGTATCCCACTGCGAACAGCCGTTGGATCGGCGGGCGAATTGCAGTGGGCGTCGCACACAGTGTCATACTTTTGAAGCGTTCTGGCCATCGGGCGGCAAAGGCAACGCCAAGAATACCACCGACCGATTCACCAACATAATGGACACGATCAAGGCCCAAGGCATCGAGAAACCCTTTCATGTCGTTTAACAAGTCATCGACCGACCACTGATAATCTGGCCCTGGGTCAGCCGACTGTCCGTGCCCACGCATGTCGCGACGAATGATAGTGTAGTGCGAGGCAAGTGGCGGTACCCAGTGGTACCAGAACCGGGAGCTGCGGCCGAATCCGTGCTGAATCCACAACGTCTCGGTCGACTTCCACGGGTCAGTAAAATCATCACTCTCGTAATGCATCTCATAGTTGTTGGCTCTAACCTTCGGCATAATCGTTCCCTCCTTCCCGAGCAGCCTGCGGCTTACCATTCCGTACGCGCTGGAGGCAACGCCCCGGTCGGACGCGGGGCATGGGCAAAGCTCTCCTCGGTCATGATGTCTTTCTCCATATACCGGCGCAAAAGATCAGCAGCGCATTGCAGGAGTGTGAATTTGTCATCAAACACCTCTTCACAAACCCACTCGCCACGGATCCAGCAGTCAAAGGAGGCTTCGGCAATGAAATTAAATTCCAGAACCCGTTCATGTGCCGGGGTATCGAAGATAATCGCTCGCAAAGATTGGCCTGAATCAACGAGCACAGCACACGCATTCGGCGGTAAAGGTAACGCCCGCTTTATCCTTTCGACCTCTTTGGCCGGAGAGCGCTCCTGACTGAGCATCACATAGCCCCACTCCCCTGGTGCTGGATTTCCTTGGGCAAGGAGTTTGAAGTTCAGATTAGTGAGGTTTTGGAGCGCCTGTTCCTGGTCATAGTTTTCGACGCTGCGGAAGAACTGGGCTCCGGCCGGCGCTTTGCGTTCCTCTGGCGTGGCTTGTTCGCGGGTTTCGTTCCGATCGACCCACCAACGATCCTCGCTTGCCTGGGCTTTTTTTTCTCCGTTTGCCATATTTTCTTTTGCCTCACTGGCATGACAGAGAACACGCGCTTCCATTCCCTATCATACGGTTGTGCAGTCATCAGTGATGCAGAAATCATAACTGGTGAGCAGCGGGTTTTCCAGCGCCGGAGGTACAATCCCCGTACCATGTGATGGGCAAACGCATCGGCCTTGCGCTCTGCATCCGCCCAGTAAATATAGTGGCCGAGCTCATGGTATACGACGTTTACCCACTGTCGTTCAGAATTGTATTTCCGGCCTCGTTTCCAATTCTCTGGGTGGACCAGGTGAATTGTTCCGTCTTCGTACGTCTTCCCCGCCGTTTTCCCCCAGTCGAGATACTCGTACCACTCGATGCGTGGCTGTTTGAGGCGGTAAAATCCACACATCAACGACACCGCTCGACGGAATGCCATGATTTTGTGTTCGTGGAAGAAGAGTGAGAGGTGTTGATCAATCACCCGACGCTGCCGTATGGGGGGGAGAATCATCCGCATAGTATTGTCTTAATGTTTAGGGAAAAGATAAGAAAATCCAGCAAGAAAGATGTTCGAGTTGAGCGCTTTATTGTCGTTATAGATGCCCGCATTCGACATATGACGGAAGCGATACCCCACGCTGAGCATCAAGTTCTCATCCAGACGGTACGACACTCCCGCCCCGACCGTTTCAGCAAAACTGAACTCACCCCCCAGACCATAGCCTTTGATGTCGTGATAGAGAGCGCCGAGCCCCCCTTCGATATACGGATAGAGACGATGACCAAGGTCAAAAGAATACGTTAAGACCGGCAGCATGACACCCGCTTCGATCGAACCACTCCGCTTATCCGGTCGTGTGATTCTGGTAACAGCCGAGACAAAGGGTTCCACCCCAATCTCCAGAGCGCCCTCAGGGAGAATCCACGCCTTCCCCTTGAATACCGTATAGCCAATATGGATCTGCACTGGGACCGTGTCGAGCTTCCTTGGACTGGTACTATAGCCAGAGCGAATACCAAGCGCCCATGTCCCTGCTTGAGGCAGAAGGTCGTCCGCATAAAGGGGGACCGCTCCCCAGACCACTAGAGTCACGCTCAACCACGTCAAGCTTCGCGTCAGCCCCGTATATCTTGCCATTGATGAGTCCCCCCTCTCTTCGCCCTTCCCTAGTTCGGCTAGGTCCTACCTCACTCCAACGAATTTGGCAAGCAATGTTAGACCTCCGTGCTCAAGCTGGTCTCAACAAAGTCCTTACGTTCTTCATTCCACAGATAGGCCCGCATCGCTCGTACTTCACGATCATAGATGGAGATCACCAGGTAGGCCGCGTCAGGGTACGAGGGTTCGTCAATGAACATCGCTCTTGCTTTATCTTCAGCAGAAAAATACGCATCATGATTCGGATGCGAGTGGTAAAACGCCCTGAGTTTTGCTCCGCCGCTTTCGGTTTCCTGAATGATTGCGAGCAGTTCCTTGGGGTCCATGAAATACGCGATGGTCGCGTCCCGTGGATAGTTGCGCGGATCCTTGGCGTGCATGGCATTTTGCCTGTTGGTGATCCGGCGCACCGTCTCCTCACCATC
>CAZCWX010000448.1:0-4222 GCA_964502465.1 uncultured Enterobacteriaceae bacterium
CTGGCCGTTTGCAGCCTTTTGAGGTGAACATGGCTCTAGGTTGTTACCGCCCAACGCATGTTATTCTGCCCGATAAAAAGCGCAAATTTTGCTGATTTTGCAGAATACACCAATAACGACGCTGCGGTAATCATGAGCCAAACCCTTCTGTTGTGCAAGATTTAGCCCCTTACTCCTCGATCCAATCTTCGCGTGATCTGTTGCGATTCCTGCACGATATTATCACCGCTTCGTAGAGAAGACTGCCTGTTCGCGAAAGCGGTCGATTGCTGCCAAGAAGGTCTCGCGAAGTTCTTGGGGCTGGAACAGGCTGACGCCTCGTCTCACCCCATCGTTTAACAGACGAGTGCATTGGGCAAGCGTAGAGAAACATTCGTAGGCTTCTCTGGTGCGAAAAAGCGGAATAACCGTGTTGTTTGTCAGTAGTGGATCGGCGTTTGCCGGAAAATGCCCACCCTCGATCGCGCGCTCATAATCTTTCGTTCCTGGAATGGGAGAGAAGGAGGACAGGCGGATCTCTATGCCCAAACTATTGGCATACAGAATGGTTGCCACAACTTCTTCCAGCGGTTGCTGCGGTAAGCCCATGATAATGTACGTTTCCAGGTCTCGCGGGTCGTACCCAGCCTTTATCAGATTGTGAACCGCACGGGTCATTTCTCCTGGGGTAATCTTGTTGTGAATGTCGTGCAGCCGTTCTTTTGCGACGGATTCTAAGCTCAGCCGGATGGTTCTAAAGTTGCACCGGTACATCAGCTCAGCCAGCTCTTCGTCGATGTAGCGCGCGTGCAGTCCATTGGGAGTGTGGAAACGGAGTGGCCGGTGACTTTCCAGGATCGCCCGTAAAATCGGCTTGATACGCAGTGCGGGTTGCATGAGCAGCGCGTCGTCGTAGAAAGCTACATCCTGTACCTGAAACCGCGGCGTTTGGCTGAGAATCTCTTCGACAACCGCGTCTGGGTGCCGCTGCGAAAAGGTACTGTCGATCTTGTACGTTGCACAGAAAGTACAGCGAAAGGGACAACCACGAGAGGCCATCACAACCAGATAGTCATTCTTGCGAAGCAAATCGAAGGCCGGGAAAGGAAACTCGTCAATGTGGGAGGGAAAGTTCTCCACGAGTTCTGGTCTGTGCAACAGGTCGGCCAGCAGCACGGCGAGCTGATACTCTCCTGGTCCAGTGATGACATAATCTGGTTGTACAACCTGCCGAGCATGCTCTGGCATGAGTGAAGCATAGATGCCGCCGAGGATGATCGGTACTCCTGGAAAGACCTTCCGACAGATCTCCACGACTCGTTGTGGTCCTCTATACCAATAGGTCATGAAGGAGGTGACAAGAATCACGTCGGGGCGGGGGCGGCTTTGCAGTTCGCTGCGGAAAATGTCCTCCGGCAACCCATAGCGGGCAAAGCGACGAGGCAGAAAATTGACACATGCCGGCGTTGGCACGACCTCGCGGTGAAAGGGACCGATGCCGTATGGGCGCAATTTCGGCACGTGACGCCGCTGCCGTCGTAACAGTTCTGGGTGCCACTTGTCGAGACAATCGATGAAGTCAACCTCAAAACCGCGCGCTCGTAAAAATGCGGCAATGTAGAGCAAGCCGAGCGGCTTGCTCCAGTGGTCATAGGCAGCAAAATCGTAAATCCAGGGGTTAATACACAAAACGCTAGAGGAGTACATCTATCTCTCCACTAATGTCTCATTCCTCGGTGAAGAACCACTGAGGTATCGACAAACTTTAGCACTGAGCATACGCTCCCAGAAGACAGTCAAGAGGGTGAGGCTGCAACACCTACCGAGTCATGCGACTGCTCGACAAATTCCCCGTGCTGCTCCTCGATATGAATGGCACATTCATGTTCGGTGAGGATCGCTTCGCTGTGGGCGAGGACTTTCATACCATCTATCGGGCCGTGGGTGGCTGCAGGCTGTCAGCCGCAGAGGTGACACGCTTCATCCGTGCCTGCTACGATGGCATGAGCCGGGATTACGACGACCCAGCACGCTACGACAACTTTCCGAGCCTGATCGAGGGATTGCAACGCTACGCCCGTCCGCCTGAGAGTGAATTGCCTTTGCTGGAGCGGGTGTTCACGCTGCACGAAGTGGGGGTCGTGCCAGAGTGGGCAGCCTCGTTACTGTGCCGTCTCGCGCACATGCACAGGCTGGCTGTGGTGACCAACATCTGGGCACCGAAACCGGCCTGGTTAGAGGAGTTTGACCGCGCTGGTATCAGCAGGATATTTCGTTCCACCGTCTTCTCGTCGGACTGTCGCAGTATTAAGCCCTCGCCCGTGCTCTACCGCGAGGCGCTGTGTGGCGTGGGGGCGCAGGCGCACGAGACGTTGTTCGTCGGTGACAGTCTGCGCTACGACATAGAGGGGGCCAAGCGGGTTGGCCTCTCTACGGCCTGGATTACAGCACAGCCTCAGCCCCATCCGAGCGTTGATTATGTGCTGTCGAGCTTACAGGAGATTGAAGCCACTACGGCCTAACAACCGCATCAACTAGGACGCTCACGCCACATCACACCGATGACCGGGGGGACATTATGGCGAAGGGATGGATTCGCGCATGGACGGAAGAAACGACCAGGCTAACGGCTGGCGATCTTCGAACCGCTAAGGCCCGCTCGACCTTCCGAAAGAGCTTTTCGACACCGCTACGGAAAGAGGCCAGTGCGTGTGCCGATATCGTGGCTACACTCAGATGGGGCGATGAGGTCGAGCTTCCCAACGGCAGCCAATCAGGTCCATGGACTACTGCTATAGCTGGCGGTCAAGCAGGTTTTATCCTCAGCGACCATCTGGTCGAAGTTGCCTATGTGAAGGCAGCCACGGGAAAGGACACCTACACTGCCCAACTCACCCGTGACGACGGCAAGACCGTCCGACTGCTGTGGGGCGATCTTGTGCAGATCACCAAACGTTCCAATCAAATCTGCGAAATCAGAGCACGCGGTATGCACGGTACTATCGACGCCAGCAGGCTGAGCAGCGACCCCCTACTGGAACTCTACTTCGTTGATGTTGGTCAGGGTGACGGGGTTCTCGTCCGCCTCCCGTCGGGCAAGCATATGCTGGTCGACGGTGGCTTGCCGCGCGCCAACCAGATGACCGGCAAGAACATCGCCGACTTCGTCGATTGGAAGTTCCATAACGATTACGGTCATTACCGTATTTCGCTCGATGCCATGATTGCCTCACATAGCGATTACGACCACTACGGGGGCCTATGGGATCTCGTGCGTATGGATCCGGCGGAGGACAACGAGCTGGACTGTATCGAGGTCGAGATCAACGAGTTCTATCACCCGGGCTTATCACGATGGGAAAATCGCCCCGGCGCAATCCCGCCGCACAAGGACACACTGGGTCCCAATGAGGGTGGGTGGTTTGTCCGCCTTCTCGCAGACCGGGCTGACGCGGCGGCTTCCGTCGTCAACGGTGTTGTTGACGAATTGGGAGGTGACTGGAAGAAGTTCATCCATGACATTCTCAAGCGCAATGCTCATACGACATTCACGCGCTTGGATGTCGATCGAGAAATCCTCCAATCCGGCGGACCCCTGCCGCGGTTCTGGAGCAATGACAACAGTGTTGAGATCAAAGTGCTGGCGCCTGTGACAAAGGAGCATGGTGGCACGATCGCGTTGAAGGATCTCGGCGATACCGGCCAGAACACGAACGGGCATAGCATCTGCCTGCGGCTCGATTACGGTGATGCTCGTATCCTGCTCACCGGCGACCTGAATAAAAAGAGTATGGACTGGATCATCGACAGCTATGGTGACCGCATCAGCGCGTTCAACTGTGACGTGGTGAAGGCCTGCCACCATGGCAGCGGGGATATTTCCTACAAGTTTCTTGAACAGGTGAAAGCTGGCGCGACGGTTATCTCCTCCGGCGACGCCGAAGGCTATGCGCATCCACGGCCCGAAGTCGTTGCCGCCAGTGCTGTTGCCGGGTATGTCTCGGTGGACCGCAGCAAAGACACGCTGATCACCCCGCTTGTCTACATGACCGAGATTGAACGCTCGGTATCACTGGGCCAGGTGACGCATATCGGATTCACGGCACACCCGGCCAGCGGCGAGAACACGTTGGGTGGGGCGCTATTCTCCATGCCGTCACGCGAGATTCCCGACAAGGCGCTGCCCAATAGCGACGACCGCCGAGCCATGGTTATGACAGACAGAGACACAGCCAGACAAATC
>CAZCWX010000449.1:0-4025 GCA_964502465.1 uncultured Enterobacteriaceae bacterium
AGAACCGCTACCAGACAGGGCGAGAGATCACGGCTGAGCAGAGGGAAGACTTGGCCATCAAGCGAGAGAAGTTCCACGGCGAGTGGAATTCCACCATCAAACCAAGATCGTAAACGGACAAGTTATTTTGGCGAAAAGCCTTACCCAGGTGGCAGCAGATCTCAAACTTCGCCCTGAGCACGTGCGTGCAGTCATTGAGGAATCAAAGGAATTCTTGTACCAAGCTCGAGCCAAACGGTCGGCACCGCTGCGTGATGAAAAGATCCTCACGGCGTGGAACGGTCTGATGATCTCTGCGCACGCTCAGGCGGCCTTTATCCTCGGAGACAGTCACTATGCTGATCAGGCTGCACAGGCGGCCGATTTCGTGCTTACCACACTGCGCAAGGACGGGCGACTCCTGCGGAGTTATAAAGATGGCCACGCCCGATACAACGGCTATCTGGACGACTATGTCTTCCTGATCGCAGGACTGCTCGACCTCTATGAGGCCACCGGAACCCTCCGATGGCTGCAGGAAGCGATCGCACTAGACAAAGTTCTGGAGGCTCATTACGAAGACCGGCAAGCAGGTGGCTTCTTTATGACCAGCGATGACCATGAAGAACTCCTCGCGCGGGAAAAGCCGAGTTCTGATGGAGCCGAACCCTCAGGCAATTCTGTCCATGCCCTCAATCTTCTGCGACTATACGAGTTTACCACGGAAGATCGTTACCGACTGCGGGGAGAGAAGACGTTCCGTGCCCTGAGCGAGATTGTGACCCAAGCCCCAACATCCGCCTCAGAGTTATTGCTCGCCGTAGATTATTCCCTGGACACACCGAAGGAGATCATTATCGTGACGCCTAAGTCTCGCACCGAAGCCGAGCCGTTTCTGGTACGACTGCGCACAACGTTTCTCCCAAACCGCATCGTCGCCATTGCTGCTGAAGGTGAGGAGCTGATCGCGCACGCCAAGTTCGTTCCTCTTCTGGAATATAAGATCGCACAGGGCGGGAAGGCAACCGCCTATGTGTGTGAGCAGCGGGTTTGCAAACTGCCCACCACCGACCCAGCGGTTTTTGCTCAACACATCAGCACGGTGCACCCGCTGAGTACAGAGGAGCAGACCAGCAGGCAGGAGTCAGAAGACAAGTAGGAAGACGAAGAGATGACCGACAAGACAGTCCATATTGTCTTGTCTGAACGAGAGCGAGAAGAAAAGCTCAGTCACCAACTGTTATCGTGAAAATCTGTAAGGATCTCAACTTGAGAAAACCTTCCCTCTTAGTGTGTGCGGTCAGCGCAGCGCCGGACGGATCTGCTCTTCCAGCAGAGCAATCACCCGTCGATATTCCGCCACGTTTTCATACCCCTGGGTATGGACGAGATGCGTGACCCCTGCCTCACGAAACTGTTGGGCATAGTCTACCGCGTGGGGTAGATCTGCCAGCGGGAGTGTCTTCATGGCAATCACCTCGAGGGCGGGTCGCCCGGCTTCTTGACACAACTCGCGCAGTTGGGCGATCCCAGGCTTGAGCGCGTCCGGCTCTATCCCGGCTGGAATCCAGCCATCGCCAAAACGGATGGCACGCCGGAGCGCGTGCGGCGGTTTGCCACCTACATAAATAGGCGGTCGGACTGGGCGCGGTTGAAAGAGGATCAGTTGTCCATTCACTTCCACTTCGGCCACATCACTCTGAAAGCAACGCTGCAGCACTGCGAGCGTCTCATCCGTCATCGCTCCGCGCCGTTGCGGATCAAGACCCAGGGCACGAAATTCTTCTGCCATCCAGCCGGTGCCAATACCAAGCCGTACCCGTCCCCCCGACAAGTCTTGCACAGTTGCAACCCATTTGGCGGTCGGTAACGCCGGCCGGAAGGGCAGATTCAGGACTGCAGTTCCCAAACCGATACGGTGAGTCACTGCAGCCAAAAACGCCAGGGTGGCAAGTGGGTCCAGCGTCCGCCCAGTCGCCGAGTATGTTGGCATGTCCGGAGAGGCATGTGGGGGTAAGGCCAGCCGTTCATTGATCCACACCGTATCCAATCCTGATTCATCCACCGCCCGAGCAAATTCGAGCACAAGGTCTCTGGTGGAATACGGCCCCCAATTACGCAGATTGATGCTCAGCTTCATCTCGTGCCTCCTTCGGAACCACCTGCACGCCAGGACATTTGCCTGTTCATTGCACGGCGATACATTACATAAAGTGAAGGTTCGGCTCGTGCACACTGAAATTTGCGCCAGATCCGATCGCCTTCGCTGTCAAACATTGCATTCGGGCTATGGCTTCCTAAATGTGAGCATGAAGCGGTCGGTCGTGCCACGTCGCTCTCCTGCGGCTCGTGGTGATGCCACCCAGGTGCGATCGTCCTCGGGATGACGCAGTGCACTCGACCGCGCGGCGAGCGTAAAGCCCGCCTTCTGCACTTCGTTGATCAAGAACTGCTCGTCGATACGATGGAGCTCGATATCTTTGACTCCACTGCCGCCTTTGGCGCTGTGATCCACGAGGGCATACACACCACCCGATTTGAGCGCCTTGTACACTGCAGCATTCACCTTGTCGCGATCGATACCGCGCAGCATCAAGTCGTGGTAGTTCATGTTCATAATGACGGTGTCGAGCGAGCCCGGCGGCACTGGCAGCACGTCGTCTGCATCAAAGCTCTTGTTGACTGCGATAACATTTTTCAGCACCGGGTTCTTGAGCCTTTCCGTCCACGCCTGCCCAACCTGTTGGAACTCGGGCGGAAAGGGGGGATTCTGCGAATACACCGTTCCGGTCGGCCCAACGGCCCGCGCGAGCAGCTCCGTGGTATAGCCGCCGCCGGCGAAAAGGTCGGCAACGGTCATCCCGGACTGAATCCCGAAAAACGCGAGCATCTGATCAGGTTTGCGCCCGGCGTCGAGACTCTTGTCAGCCGCGGGGCGGTTGGCAGCAGCAACCGCATCTCGGATGTGCTGCGGAATCTGATCAGGCGGGATTGGCGCCGACTCTGGAACCGCTACCAAGGCAGCAGGATTTTGTTGGGCGCGGGTCCAATCCACTCCTGCGAAGGAAACCACGACCATTGCTCCAGCCGTCAGAAGAAACCTTATTATCAGTTCTTGCATCACCCGTCCCTCTCTATCTCTATGGCGCGTTGGCATGCGACTCAAACCGGGCCAAGTGTAGATCCGCTCGCAGGTCACCAGTCATCGCATCAAGGAAGCTATCCAAGGGGATGCCCGTGGCATCGGCAATGCGGACCATCCGCTCGAAGTTCGATGCTACCCCAGCCGCATCAACCAATGCCTCAGGCCCCAACTCTTCGAGAACGCGGGTGCGGGCGGTTACCAGCGCCTCCTCATCGTCGCTGACCATTGCTTCCGCTAATGCCAGGAGAATGTCCTCATGTGCGACCCCGCTACTCGCCGTAGTCGTCCCCTCGATCACTACGTGGAGATCAAAGGCTTAACCGGTTGCCTGGCCGCTCGCCCGGAGCAGCATCGCGTGCGCGGTCGTTCAATAGAAACACCCCCGTAGCGCTGATACCCGGCCCGCGATCAGCTCCATCTGAGCGCGTGACAGCGATCGTCCCCACGCGAAATCCATCAAGCGGTCACGGGGAACATAATGGGCGGTGCTGAGGTCCATAAGCTGACGCACCGCGTCAGGGATTAAACTAAGGGCGCGGATAACATTACCGACCCGACCTGTGGGATTCCACAGGTCAGCTTCGGCGCCGGTCGCTCCTTCTACAGGAATCATGGGCACCCAGGCTTCCTGTAGTTGAGCTGTCGCTGCATTCGCATCACCTCCTGCGGCTAGCCTAAGATACGAGGAACCTCCTCTCGCCAGCGGCGAGCAAAGACCGGACTGCCATCATAGTGAGCCTGCAGCTCTATTTCGAGAACAAATGTCTCCGCTGTGCAGCGCACACAGATCCGGCTGTCTATCTCAATGCGCCAGTTCGTTCGCGTCCATTCTAAGTAACGGCGCATTTCTGCCGAGCAACTCAGGGGATCGCCTTCCCGGATAGACAGGTCCTTCTCGTTC
>CAZCWX010000450.1:0-12724 GCA_964502465.1 uncultured Enterobacteriaceae bacterium
CTATTTCCTGATAATCTCTCATGCGCGATAGACCAGCAGACATGTTGGCGCAATTGGCTTGTCGTCCTGGCCGAGGCGTGCGGGAAGAGAGGACAGACCGAGGGGAACGCTTACGCTTCAGTCCAAAGTGCAAAGTCTAAAGTCCAAAGTTCCCAACATTCCACACTCTACCAACATCCCACACTCTCGTTGAAGCCTTGTGCGATTGGAGTGTTGTTTTTAATGGCTCAATGAGCCGATGAAGCAATGGTTCAATAAACAAATGACTCCATGAACCAATGAAAAAATGATCCCATACTTCCTGGTCCACCGAAGGGTCCGACACGACGGATTTGCCAGAGGCCAAGGTGCTGGGCGAAGCACTATCGTGACAGCCCCTGTTTGCCCGTATCAACTCCGGGTCGCAGCGCGACGTAATCGGTCCATGATCGCCCGGCCAATCCCGATTTCTGGAACCGACTCAACGATCACTCGCGCTAACCCTGCCTGATCAAGTCGTCGGAGCACAGCAAACAGATGGGTTGCGGCTTCGAGTAGATCTCCAGTCTTCGATAAGACTTCTCTGACTGCGTATCCCTCCGTTCCTGACCGAGGAGCCAGCGTGAGTAACCCTACCCGTTCTTTGTTTGACAGAGAAGGAATAGCTTCTCCAGGTGCGAGGAGCACCAATGGAACGTGCGGTGAGTAGTGACGTGGGAGTGTCCCCGGTGAACGCGCATCAGCTTGTGAGGAAGGTATGGTCATCACCGGACCGACCACTGCCTCGATCTCCTCGACCGTCACACCACCAGGGCGGAGAATGACCACCTTATCGTTCGTTAGCGCACAAACTGTGGATTCGACGCCAATTGTGCATGGCCCGCCGTCGAGAATGATTTCGAGCGCCTCTCCAAGCATCTCTTGGACATGAATCGCCGTGGTGGGACTCACATAGCCAAAGGGATTGGCACTTGGTGCTGCAATCGGTGTCCCTGCTGCCCGTAAGAGCGCCAGAGCAACTGGATGAGCCGGCACGCGCAGAGCGACAGTATCTAGACCGGCAGTCACCAGGTCTGGAACAAGCGGACGCTTCTTCAGTACTAACGTGAGCGGTCCCGGCCAGAATCGCTCCATGAGCACAGCCGCACGGCTGTCAATGACCGTCACATATTGCGCGACAGCCTCCTTCTCTGGCACGTGAACAATCAAAGGATCAAAGTGCGGGCGGTTCTTAATGGAAAAAACTTGTGCGACCGCACGCTCGTTCAGCGCGTCTGCACCCAGACCGTAGACAGTTTCCGTGGGGAAAGCGACAACCTTCCCGTCCCGTAGCAGAGCTGCAGCCGTCTGAATTGCATGAGGATTGTTACCGTCGAGGATTTGCGCCATGAAAAGGCATTGTCCATTGAGTCTTTTGAGTCCGTTGGGTTTTTTGGGTCCGTTGAGCCGTCGGGCGAGCGTTCACTTCTATGATTTCCAGACTCTAGAGACTCTACAGACACTATGGACTCAACGACTAGTCATCCAACGTCAAATACGTATAACTCCCTAGCGCTGCCTCGTACTCCCGCATCAGGTGGGTTCCCCATTCCGCTTTGAGGCCTTCACGGGCAATCCCTTCGGTGACGCGGTGGCGGAACTCGGCCACCAACTCGTCTCGTTCATAACCGAAAACGCGCAGAACACCTTCCACTTTGTGGCCGGGAAGAATCTTAGTGATGTGGCAACTCCCCCTCCCGTCTGCCACCACGATGGCATCATGCACATTGCCAAAGAGGTTATGATAGTCGCCCATCACATCCTGATACGCCCCGGTGAAAAACACACCTAAGTAATACGGCTCACCATTTAGGGCATGAAGTTCAAGAGATTCTTTAATATCACGGAGGTCGATGAAATTATCCACTTTTCCGTCAGAGTCGCAGGTGAGATCTGCCAGATAGCCTTTCCGGTCGGGAATCTCGTTCAGCCGATGAATCGGCATAATGGGAAACAGTTGGTCGATCGCCCAGGAATCAGGAATGGATTGAAAGACAGAAAAATTACAGATGAATTTCCGCGAGAGCAAGCGTTCGACATCTTCAAATTCTTCAGGCATGTGTTTGGCGAGTTTCGCATACTTGATTGCCCGCTCGCACACACCCCAGAACAGCTCTTGCCCTAACCCGCGATCTTCGAGTGACAGATACCCGAGATTAAAGAGCGAGAACATTTCATCGCGTTGTTCCAATACATCGTGATAGTATTCGCGGTAGTTCTTGCCATTGATCCTGGTATAGAGGTCGTGCATTTCCTGGATCACTTGTGGCTTGCTTTCGACGTTATCAATCCGGACTGGACCATTGGCGAGCGTCAATTCGTTCACCACATTGAAGATGAGTACCGCATGCGGACCAGCAAGCATCCGACCGTTCTCGGTGAGCACGATCGGTTCATGCACATTCTCGTTTTCGCACACCTCCTTGATCGAGTAGATGATATCGTTCGCGTACTCTTGGACGGAGTAATTCACGCTGGACTCCGAAGCAGTGCGGGAGCCATCATAGTCGAGCCCCAAGCCCCCGCCGACGTCGAGGTACTCCAGGTTCGGGCAGAGTTTGCGGAGTTTCGCGTAGGTCCGCGCCGCTTCTTTGACTGCATACTTGATGCGTTTGATGTCAGTCACCTGCGAACCAATGTGGAAGTGTAACAGGTGTAAACAGTCAATCAGGCGTTCTTGATTCAATATACTCAGGCACTTCAGTAGATCAGGGGTGGTAAAGCCGAATTTTGATAGGTCGCCGCTCGACTTCTCCCATTTGCCACTGCCGCGAGCCGAGAGCTTCAAGCGCAGGCCAATCAACGGTCGGATCTTCAGCTTTTTCGACAACTCCAAAAGGAGGCGGAGTTCGAAGAGACTTTCCAGCACAACAAAAATTTTCTTCCCAACATGCTTGCCCATCAGGGCAAGCTTTAAGTAGGCCTCATCCTTAACCCCGTTACAGATAATCGGGGCCTCCGGTTTCTGTAGGAGTGCGAGCGCGACGGTGAGTTCGGCTTTGCTCCCGACCTCAATCCCCAGGTTATAGCGGTCGCCAAAACTCAAAATCTCCTGCACAACTTCCTTCTTCTGGTTCACTTTGATCGGATACACCGGAATGTACTCGCGACGATATTCGAACTCCCGGATGGCGGACTTGAACGCGCCAACGAGCTTTTTAATCTGATAGTCAAGGATCTGGGGAAAGCGTAACACCACCGGCGTCGATACCCCACGCTGGCGCAACTGGGTAATAATATCTTTCAGGGGAACTGGCGTCCCACGAGTCACATCGAAGTTGACGACCACTTCTCCCTCGTGGTTGACATCAAAATATTCACTCCCCCAGTTTTGTACGCCATATAAATCGACCGTCTCTTCTAACGCATTGCGAGTGGAGGGAGCGCGCGTGTCAGCGCCACGTCTGATTCCCTCAGCCGGGATTTCGGAGAAACGCACCTCCTTGGCGTACCGCATATTCTCTTTTAACGCTTTCATAGATACACGTACCCTCCCCTGGTCTTGAGCAGTTCTCGTATGGTTTCGGGAGAGCGGTTTATACGCTCATCGCGATTCCCGGGTCACCAACTCGCCTCAGGCCTAATACAGCTGCTTGAAAGAAAAAAAAACAGAGAATCGCGGGAAAAGCGCGGGTGAGGGCTTTCACGCGAAGGTGTTGCTCATGTACCGTTGCGACTGCGATCCTGGACAATGTCGTTGGTTCCGCCTCTGTCTCGTAGGAAAAGTTTTCCTTTATATAAGATCTTTCTCATCTTCTGTCAAAAGGAGAGAAAAAATTTTTCCCTCATGAGAGCGGCATTGAGCCGCTACTCGCAATGTCCTACAATCCGGTCTCTGTGAATACGACGACACATTCCTTCCCGCAGGTGACTCTGGGTCTCATCCAGATGTCCTGCAGCGAACAGCCGGAGGAGAACCTGGCAAAGGCTATTGCGCGCATTGGTCACGCTGCGCAGCAAGGGGCTCAGATTATCTGCCTCCAGGAGTTGTTTCGCTCGCGTTATTTCTGTCAGAGTGAAGAGACGCAGCAGTTTCTTCTGGCCGAACCAATCCCTGGTCCGACAACCACTGTGCTCAGTCAGGTTGCAGCTGAGCAGGGAGTCGTGCTTATCGCTTCGCTGTTCGAGAGACGCGCAGAGGGTCTGTTCCACAACACGGCAGTCGTCATTGACGCAGATGGTGCTCTTGTAGGCAAATATCGCAAGATGCACATCCCAGACGATCCTCTTTACTACGAAAAATTCTACTTTGCCCCTGGAGACCTCGGTTTCCAGACCTTCCAGACACGCTACGCTAAAATTGGCACCTTAGTATGCTGGGACCAATGGTTTCCCGAAGGGGCGCGCTTGACCGCGCTGAGCGGTGCACAGATCCTCTTTTACCCGACCGCCATCGGCTGGCATCACGATGAAGTGCCTGAGGAACGGCAGGCGCAACATCAAGCCTGGGAGACTGTGCAACGTGGTCACGCTATAGCCAATGGAGTGTACGTTGCTGCCGTCAACCGTGTAGGAACAGAAGGAGGACTCCAGTTCTGGGGGGCGTCTTTTGTCAGTGACCCGTTTGGCCGTCTGGTCGCGCAGGCGAGCCACGATACAGAGGAAACTCTGATTGTGTCATGTGACTTGAGTCGCATCGATCGGGTTCGCCAAAACTGGCCGTTTTTACGTGACCGTCGCATTGATGCCTACGGCAGTCTGACGAAACGTTATCTTGATTAACAAGCTCTCAGCCCTCAGCCCTGCGCCCTCCGCCCTCGTGGCTACTCCCGCAAGCCTCGGTTTCCGTATGCCTGCAGAATGGGAACCACATACAGCAACCTGGCTCGCCTGGCCACATAATCTCGACACCTGGCCGGGAAAATTTGCGTCAATTCCAGGGATCTACATTGATATAGTTAAATGTCTACATTCACAAGAGCAGGTGATCATCTGTGTGAATGACGCTGAGGTTACATCACAAGTTCGTCATCTCCTGATGCAAGCGGGCGTGAATCTCACCCACGTCGCTTTCCACGAGATCCCAACAAACGACACCTGGGCGCGCGATCACGGCCCGATCTTTCTCACCCGTTCTGGTGACACCCACATTGAGGTGGCGATTACCGATTGGATTTTCAATTCTTGGGGAGAAAAATATGGTCCCTGGGATCTCGACGATGCGGTTCCACAAAAGATTGCTGTCCAGTTCGGCTGCCGCTTGTTCCAGCCTGGAATTGTGTTAGAAGGCGGGTCGATCGAGGTAAACGGCCGTGGCACGCTCTTAACCACCGAATCCTGTTTGCTGAACCCGAATCGCAACCCCTCACTGACTCGCACTGAGATTGAGGCGTATCTCCGTGCGTACTTAGGAGTCCAGCACATCCTTTGGCTTGGCGACGGCATCATTGGTGACGATACCGATGGGCACATCGACGACCTGGCACGCTTTGTCAACCCAACCACAGTCGTGTGTGTCGTGGAGGACGACCCAGATGATGTCAACTATGCACCTCTGCGTGAAAACTTCGCACGGCTGCAACGCATGACAGACCAGGATGGGCGCTTGTTGAACGTCATCCCCCTGCCTATGCCTGATCCTGTGGAGTACGCAGGGAATCGGCTCCCGGCAAGCTACGCGAATTTCTATATTGCGAATGGCATTGTCTTAGTTCCTCTTTATCACTGTCCTCAGGACCACCACGCCCTTACCACCCTGCAGGAACTGTTTCCCACGCGCCGTGTTGCCGGCATTCCCTGTACCGATCTGGTCTGGGGCTTGGGAGCAATCCATTGCGTCACGCAACAACAGCCGGTAGGAGAGTGCGGATTGCGCAAGGCAGATTGTGGATTGGAGGGAGCACAGTAGCAAAACCCATGAACACATACCTTAGAACACCCGTCCTGCTGCCTTTCCTTCTGTCATTGCTTGTCCACATTTTTTTGTCTTCCGCGCCGGGCTCTCGTGCCTTTGCACAGGATACCACCCGCCGCAGTCCGGTGGTCATTGCCGCCGAGAAGGCCAGTCCAGCGGTCGTGAGTATCTTCTCAGCACAAGAAGTCGAACGCAGGATGAATCCCTTCGGCGACAGTCCATTTGGTCGCAATCCGTTCTTCGATGAGTTCTTCCGCGATTTTTTTGAACCCTTCCAGCAAAGACAAACGGAACAGAGCTTGGGGTCAGGAGTAGCCATTCGTCCTGACGGCTACATCCTGACCAATGAGCATGTCGTACTGCAGGCTGGCACAGTTCAGATTCAACTTGCCGATGAACGCAAGCTCGACGCTCGCCTAGTGGGTGCGGACCCAGACTCGGATCTCGCCGTCCTCAAAGTTGATGCTCCCGTGAACCTGCCCTACCTGCCGTTGGGGAACTCCGATGACCTCATGATCGGTGAGACGGTCATTGCCATTGGCAATCCTTTTGGGCTGTCCCATACCGTGACGACTGGGGTCGTGAGCGCCCTCAATCGCTCCTTAAATACTGATGGGCGCACTTATTATGACTTCATTCAAACCGATGCCTCGATCAATCCCGGCAATTCTGGTGGACCGCTGCTCAACATTCGTGGCGAGTTGATTGGCATCAACACTGCCATTTACGGCAAGGCGCAAGGGATTGGTTTCGCCATCCCCAGCTCGCGTGCGAAGCGGATTGTTCAGGAGTTGATTAGCCACGGCTCCGTAGAAGCTCCCTGGATCGGTCTGGTCGTGCAAACGCTCACCCCTGAGCTCGCCGCGCACTTTTCACTCCCAGACAAGCAAGGCGTACTGATCCGGGCCGTTGAATCAGGCAGCCCAGCTGATCGAGCAGGGTTGCAGCGTGGCGATATTCTCCTGAGTCTTGATGGCCGGCCACTACGGTCCAGCGAAGAGTACCTGCAACGCGAACGTGAACGGAATAGCGGGGAAAAACTCCGCTTCCGCATCTGGCGCGGACGCAGCGAGCAGGAAGCGGCAGTCACTGCTGCTCGCTTCCCACTAGAAAAAGCAGACGCCTTAGCCTGGCAATTGCTTGGTCTCGAAGTCACTGAACGGACTGAAGGTCTTGCCGTCAACAAGGTCCGCCCCGGCAGTCCAGCAGCGCGGATCGGTATTGAACGTGGGGACGCGGTCCTAGGTCTCTCCGGCGTACAGACCAAAACGCATGCAGAATTTCGCCGGAAGATCATTGACTTACGCCTCAGTCAGAGCCTCCTGCTTTCGATTGGTCGAGGCCGGCAACTGTATCACGTCACTGTCCCCCTAGACCAGGGGTAGCCTGACAAGGTATAGCAAAGAAAAGAAGAAAATGGTTTAATATTGTCACATGTAGGGAATGTAGAGTCTGGTTCTTTCCAATCTCGGTTCCGTCCGTCCCCCATGCAGCCCCTGGAGTCTCTCTCAGGGGCTGCTTTTTTTCTGTTGCTGATCGCCATAAATACAGACATCATGCCAGTCGCGAGCACAATCAAAACAGAAGTCGAACGCCTGCGCCAAGAACTGACCACTCATAACTATCGCTACTACGTTCTCGATGATCCCTTGATTAGCGATGCCGAGTACGATCGACTGTTTCGCCGCCTCGTCGAGTTAGAAACGCAGCATCCAGAATTGCGAGATCCGCACTCCCCGACACAGAAGGTCGGAGCACCGCCCCTTGCTGAATTTACCCAAGTCCGTCACTCCCTGCCTATGCTCTCGCTCGCGAACGTCGTGAGTCGTGAGGAGCTGCAGGAGTTCCAAGAGCGCACGCAGCGCTTTCTGAAGAGTACCGAGCCAATAGAATATGTTGCCGAACCGAAAATCGACGGCGTCGCCATCGAACTCGTGTACGAACACGGTAGGTTGGTTGTCGGGTCCACGCGCGGGGATGGGGTGACAGGTGAAGATATCACCCAGAACTTGAAGACTGTTCGTTCAATTCCGTTGACGCTCCTCCAGCAAAAGAACCGTCCGATACCGACGCTCTTGGAAGTGCGAGGCGAGGTTTTTCTGCCGATCGCCTCATTTCGCCAGTTGAACCGTGAACGGGCCGAGGCTGGAGAGCCCTTATTCGCCAACCCACGGAACGCCACGGCTGGCTCTTTGAAACAACTCGACTCAAGCGTGACAGCGAAACGTCCACTCGACTTGTTTTGCCATGGTGTAGGACGCGTCGCAGGCATGTCGTTCGCCACCCACTGGGAGTTTACCCACGCGTTGCAAGCGTGGGGACTCAAACCAGTGCCCCGCGGCCGTCTCTGTCGCAGCCCGGACGAAGTCTTTGCCTTGTTCGACGAACTGGAAAGACAACGTGATACGCTTCCTTATGAAATCGATGGTGTAGTGCTCAAAGTCAACAGCTTTGCACTGCAGCGTCAGCTCGGTGAGATTTCCCGTTCGCCTCGTTGGGCGGTTGCCTACAAGTTCCCAGCACGGCAGGGTACCACCAGAGTGCTCAATATTACCCCTCAGGTCGGTCGGACCGGTGTACTCACACCAGTGGCAGAACTCGAGCCAGTCAACATTGGTGGCGTGACTGTCAAAAGTGCTTCCCTCCACAACATGGACGAGATCAACCGTAAAGATATCCGCATCGGTGACACGGTCATCGTCGAGCGAGCAGGTGATGTCATCCCGTATGTGGTGAAGGTCATCAGCGAAAAACGCACTGGTCACGAGAAAAAATTTGTCATGCCGTCGCACTGTCCTGTCTGTGGGGCCGAAGTGGAACGGGAAGAAGGAGAAGCGGCGTATCGTTGTACTGGGCTGGCATGTGTAGCAAAATTAAAGGAAAGCCTGAAGTTTTTCGCTGCACGCGGCTCTATGGACATCGAAGGCCTTGGCGAGAAGATCATTGACCAATTGGTAGAGACAGAACTGGTCCGAGATCCAGGAGACTTGTACCTGTTGCAGCAAGAGCAACTCGCCTCGCTCGAACGTCTGGCTGACAAGTCAGCCCAGAACTTGATCGAAGCGATTGAGAAGAGCAAGAATACGACCCTCCCCCGCTTTCTCTCTTCTCTTGGTATCCGTCATGTTGGTGAAGCAACAGCCAAGCAACTCGCCGAACATTTTGGCGATCTCGATCACCTCATGAACGCCAGCGAAGAAGAATTGCAGCAGGTACGGGATATCGGACCGGAAGTCGCACGTAGTATCGCCCACTTCTTTGCCCAGGCACAAAATCGTCGAGTGATTGAGAAATTGTTGAAAGCTGGGGTGCACTTTCCCAAAGTGACGGCGAGACGCACAGGGAAACTCAACGGACAAACCTTTGTTCTCACCGGCACCCTCGCTTCTATGACCCGTCCCGAAGCCCAGAAACGTATCGAAGCATTAGGGGGCAAGGTCTCGTCGAGCGTATCGAAACAGACGACCTATGTAGTGGCTGGTGCCGATCCGGGCTCTAAGCTAGACAAGGCTCAGCGGCTTGGGGTACGGGTTCTGAACGAGGAAGAATTTTTGCGGCTGATTGGGTAATGATTTACTGGGTTCCTCCATGGCTGCACCTATGAAAGCTGTAGGATTAGATTTCGGCACTACCAACAGTGCCATTGCCATCGCAACGCCGGACGGCTCACAGCTCACCACCTTTCAGGGTGACGAGAGGAGAACGACGACTTTCAGATCAGTGCTCTATTTCGATCCTGAGCACTTCGAGCCCACTGGGAAACCTTGTGCCGTAGCAGGCCCGGAAGCGATTCAAAGTTACCTGCAGGTTGGAACAAGGGGGCGCTTGGTCCAGTCCTTGAAGTCGTACTTGGGCAGCCCGCTCTTCAAACACACCAACATCTTCAACTCGACTTTCACCTTAGAAGACCTGATTGCCATTATCATTCGCCAGCTCAAGGCAGCAGCAGAGGCACAGTTTGGTGATATTGGCACCCGTGTCGTGGTCGGCAGACCAGCCCACTTCTCTGGCGCAGAGGATGAAGAGGGAGACGCTTTCGCTCTTCACCGCCTGCAGGCTGCAATTGAACGAGCCGGGTTTGAGCACATTGAATTCACGCTTGAACCAGTGGCAGCAGCGTACCAGTACGAACAGCAACTTGACCATGATGAACTCGTTCTGATTGGCGACTTTGGTGGTGGAACCAGTGACTTCTGCCTCGTCCAACTTGGTCCTGCAGCACGGAAACGTGGAAAACGACATGACGACATTCTCGGTACAGACGGCGTAGCAATCGCGGGTGACACCTTTGATAGCCGCTTTGTCCGACAACTTATTGCACCTCAGTTAGGGCTCGGATCACAGTACCGCTCGCTGTTCGATCGGGTACTGCCAGTCCCCTTATGGATCTACGAACAATTTGAACGCTGGCATTACCTGTCCTTCTTGAAAACACCAAAGACTATGGAGACGCTGCGACAGATCCATTTCCAAGCACTGGAACCGGCAAAAATCGACGCACTCATGCACGTTGTCGGAGATGATCTCGGATATCAGCTTTTCCAAGCCGTTGAACACAGCAAATGCGCGCTCTCCGAGCAGGAAACGAATACATTTGTGTTCAACGAACCACCAGTGAAAATCAGCGCAGAGGTACAACGAGCTGCGTTTGAAGAGTGGATTCAACACGATACTGAAGCGATTGCACAGTGTGTGGACCGTTTACTATCACGCTGTGGTATCGCGCCAAATGACGTGGATAGCGTCTTTCTGACCGGCGGCTCCTCCTTTGTCCCCGCTGTGCGACATATATTCGCTCAACGATTCGGTGCTGACCGCCTCCATGGTGGCGAAGAGCTGACGACAGTGGCACGAGGACTGGCGCTACGAGCGTTGGAAGAAATGTAGGGGCGAGTTGACGAGTCACCCTCCAAAAAAGGGCGAGGCAACGCCTCGCCCCTACACGAACACCGCTCGCAACAAAAAAACCCGCACGATTTACCTTCTGCCTCTGCTATCTGGTTTCACGTACTGAACTGCCGCGACCAATGTCTGTGGCTTACTCGTCTGAAACGTACTCTGGTTGACTCGCGCAAACTCCCACCGCTGCCCTGTCTGCTCAGTGATGCGTTGGCACCAGTCGCGGATCGCCACATCCTTCGCCTCAGTGCCTTCCCACACCCGTCCTTTGGTCTCGATGATCCAGTGCACCTCGCCTTCTGCGGTCTTTTGCACAACCACCCAGTCAGGATGATAGAAGCCAATGGCACCGCTTGGCTTCAGGTAGTCCACGCGGAATTGCGTCCCTGAATCCCCTTGTTCGGTCGTGCCGAGGCTGGCGAAGCGTAGGACATCTGAGGTCTTCTCGTCATCGAGAAACTCGGCGAAGCGGCGCTCAAAGTCGTTGTAGGTCGCCACGTAGTTGAACAAGGTCCGTTTAGCCTCAAACGGAGGCAGGTTTCGCCGCCAGGAAAATGGTTTTGTGTCAGACAATTTGAAAGCGGCATTTTCAAATTCCAGGGTACGTTTCTCCAGGGTTAATTCACTAATCTTGCGGGCAAGATACTTGGCAATCCCGTCCTGGATCTCAGCTTGACGAAGGTATGAGTGGATTGTCTCATCATCAACATCTACAACTGCGCCGAAGCACCGCTCTGCAACGTAGCGCCGCACGATCGGGTACAACTCAGCAAAAACGTTCGCCAATTTGGCGCGCTGGATCACCTTGTTCGTGAGAGAGCCGAGCAGTTCCTGCGCTATCGGGACTGCACCAGCAGCGAAGTCCTCCTGATGCACCTCCGTCTCGGTGGTGATGAATTCCATCTTCAACGTGATCCGCACGGGTTCGGCAAGCTCAGGCTGGTCGTAAATAGGCGCGAACGTCAGCGGATTTAAGGTCGAGAGCCTCTTCACGTTATGGATCAAGACTGGTTTGGTCAGAGGGATAGCGATATCAAAGGCAAGTCGTTCCTGCATGGGGTAGATTGTGACTGGCTGCGGAGGATTCGTTTTTGTCGTGGCAACCCCGACGCCCTCCGCTTCCAGCTTATCGCGCAGCACGTCGAGCAGGTTTTTGGTTCCAAGCACTTCTAGGGTCTGCGTCCGATCTGGACTGATTCCGATCATGAGCCGTAGACCACGACCGATAACCTGTTCAGGTAAGATCTCTGCCTTGGCAGTAAAGGGCCGCAAGCCGAGCACCACGCTGACGTTCCGGACATCCCAGCCTTCTCGCAACATCATTACGCTCACGATCGCTTTGACCCTATTGTCAGGCTGATCGATGTCGCGTACCGCCTCGCGGGCCTTTTCGAGATCTTTCTTGGTGATTTCGCCCGCCTCATCGGTGTGGATCACCAGGACCTCTGAGTCTCTAAAGCCAAGCTCCTTAGTCTTCCGCAGGTACTCGCCAAGAGCATCAGCGTAGGCGTTCTTCTCTGCCATGATGAAAAGGACCGGCTTGGTGTCGAGTGGCTTGTAAGTTTGAGCATGGACCTTCCAGCGCTGCACGGCGGCCCTGATCCAGAATCCATACTTTTCAGCAACGTTGTCTTTCGTAACGTTCTCTGGATCTTTCGCCGGATACCTCGGATCATCTTCTTTCGTGACCACCAACGGTGCTTTGACAATGCGATCCTCCACCGCCTGCGCCAGCGGGTAATCACAAAGAGTCCAGGGATAATAGGTGCCGTTCTGATCTTTTGGTGTTGCGGAGAAGTCGAGCCAGAGAGCCAATCCCTGAGGCAGCGCTACATGAAGGGTCAGGAGGGTCTGACTCCATTTCAGATCTTCGTCATGCACGTGGTGGGCCTCGTCATTGAGGACGACCACATCTTTCAACTCTTTGAGCCGTTCCAACATCGAACGCTGGTA
>CAZCWX010000451.1:0-8133 GCA_964502465.1 uncultured Enterobacteriaceae bacterium
AAGGGAGTACGGAGCAGGTGCACGTGACCTGGAAAAAGGTGCACCTTGATCTCCGTGAAGAACCTCTGAGTTGGAGCGAAACCCACGCCCTCACATTCTAAGATATGAGTGAAGGAACTGTTAAGGACTATGGGACAAAACCCCCACCGTATGGCATAAGGTCAAGGTGTCATTGCGAGCGGAGCGAAGCAATCTTTGTTGAAAAAGAGATTGCTTCGTCGCTTATCGCTCCTCGCAATGACCGTCTCGGCTCCGCTACTCCTTTGTTCGTCCAGAGTTTTGTCTCACGGTCCTAAGCGCCAAGTTCAGCAAGCACCGCCTCAGCCGCCCGGCGCCCAGACACCATCGCTCCCTGGATCGAGGCGGTATCACGGTGATCCCCACAGACGAACAGTCCGGGCTGAAGCTGCACCGGGCGTTCTGGCACTGCAAGGGTCGGAGGAGATTGTTCTGGTTGCGCATGAAAGAGGCGGTAAGTACGAAGATATCGCCAGTGGGTGACTGCCGACCCGAACCACTTGCACATTTGCGCACGCACGACGCTCTCCAGCGTTGGATCATCGTGATACGGGTTCCCTAACACGGTCGCTGAAATGAGAGCTGCCCCTGGAGGTGCGTACGACGGGGCAACAGCACTTGGCACACACAGATTGTTGACCGGCCCTGTCTCCTCACTGTTGAGCAGCAAAATCGGTTCGGATATGGGCGGCGTATCAGCAGCAAAGTACAGGCAGGTGACACTGCGCGAACCAGGTGCGGGGAGACCATACAGGAGCCTCGCGGCCTCAGGACCTTCCGTCGCTACCACCACAGCTTTGGCACTCAGTCGTTCACCCGAAGCCAGGGTGACACTGTTCCCTTGTACTGCCGTGACTCGCACCTTTTTCCGGATAGCCCCGTGCGGAAGAGCCGCAGCCAATTGTTCTGGAATTGCCCCCATGCCGCCCGCAGGCAGTGCAATGTCACCCAGCGCAAGCATACGGAAGATAAACTCGAACATCCGACTTGACGTTCGCAGATTCCGTTCGAGAAAGATCCCACCAAAAAAGGGACGAAAAAACCGGTCAATGATATTGGCAGAAAAACCAGCCTCCTGGAGGGCGTGCAGCGTCGAGGTTTCTGGTTTGCGAAAGATGTCGTCCACAGATCCAGTCTGTACCCGGCGACGCAGCCGAGCAATGCCGAGCTTATCTTTTAGAGTGCCAATGGGAGAGAACACAGTACTTATTGCCTTCTTCGGGCAACGCCGGGGGTCTGCGACCCGATGAAAGGCGCCTTGATACCACACTAAGGCGCCAGGATAGAACGGGTGGAGTTCAAGGGCCGCATAGTCGAGCACCCGTTGAGCTTCTGGATAAGCCGTCAGAAGAACCTGGAACCCGTGATCAAGCAGAAACCCTTCGACCATGTCTGTACGCACCCGACCACCGATCGCCTCGGAAGCTTCGAGAATGTGAAAGGGAATCCCGCTCTCATGGAGCCGCCTGGCACAGCACAAGCCTGCGAGCCCTGCACCGACGATCAGGACTTCAGGCGTGGTCTGCGTCTCGGTGTCCATTGTCTCTCATTTTTTCTCAAAGGCCGAGAGGAATAAGAAGCCAAGCCCCATCCACAGATTTGCCTGAGCCAGTCGGGTGTACAGCCTATGCAGCTGATCGAACTCTTCACGAAATGCCGCTGTCGCTGCGTCGAGGTGATCAAAGTCGCGAATCTCGACAAGACGGAGGTGTTCCAGGCGATCCATGATGACCGTTCCATAATAATAAAAAACGGCGACCATCATGATGACAAGTGCGGTCTTTCCCAAGCGAACGGGGGTGCGCTGATCCGCTTGCACAAGAAACACCAGTGCAGCAGCGACCATGAGAATGGCTGCTCCGGTCTCAAGGGTATTGATTCTCTGAAGGACCTGAGCGGTGATCCCGCCTGCGGTCGTCACACTAGGAATCCCCCGAAAAACCGGCCGTGCTACCGCAAAGCCGAAGGTGACGAGGGCACCAACCCACACTCCAGCACTCACGTTCTCAAGAAAGAAGAAAAAGGCATTCAGTAGCCGTTTGCTCATACATCAGCTCTCAGAACTCAGCTCTCAGCTATCAGCTCTCAGAAAGAGGAGAAAGTACCATGTCATCTGTTGGTCCTATTCTCTTTTCACCCCGTTGCTTCAGGTCTTTCCCAGGACATGTCGAAGCGCGCCTGCAAGATCTGGGTGACGGAAAGCATACCCTGTCGCCAACAGTCGAGTCGGCACGACGCGCGTGCTTGCCAAGAGGAGTGCGTCTGCCATCTCACCAAAAACCACACGAGCGGCAAAAGCGGGAAGCGGGAAAAAAGTCGGACGCCCAAGTACCTGACCTAAGGTCTTGGTAAATTCGTAGTTTGTCGCGGGATGCGGCGCCACGACGTTGACGGAACCGCGTAACGTGTCGGTACACAAGGTGTGATGGATCGCACCGACGACATCATCTATGCTCACCCAGCTCATATACTGCGTTCCAGCTCCGATAACTCCTCCAGCACCGAGCTTGAATGGAGTGAGCATCTTCGCCAGTGCTCCTCCAGCAGCGCTGAGCACGATACCAATACGTACATGCACAACCCGCATCCCTTTTTTTCTGGCCGGTTCAGTCGCTTCCTCCCACGCACGGCAGACCTCGGCCAAGAAGCCTGTTCCTGGGGCGCTGTCCTCGTGCATAACCTCCTCACCACGGTCACCATAGTAGCCGATCGCTGAAGCACTGATGAAGACTGAGGGTGGCTGTGACAGTCCGGCAAGGGCCTCGCTCAGCATTTTTGTTCCCTTGACCCGGCTATCACGGATCTTGGCTTTCTGTTCAACCGTCCATCTCCCGGCGGCAATATTCTCGCCAGCCAGGTGCACGACCGCATCCAGCCCTTCCAGTGCTGCAGTATTCACACTCCCTGCCAGTGGATCCCACTGCACATCCGCAGCATCAGCTTGCGGTCGCGACCGCACGAGGCGAGTCACCTGATGTCCTCCGGTCGTCAAAAAAGGCACAAGAGTTGAACCCACCAGCCCACTCGCTCCTGTCACCAGAACTTTCATTGGTCCCTCTCCTCTTCGTGCACGATGTCGGACGATATCGTGCACAGTGACGTGATGTCGATAGGTAAATAACCGTTCGAGCTTATGGCGGACGAATGCGCTAGCAACCATTTTCCCCACCATCCCACAAGGCAAAGCATATTTAATAGCATCTTCCAGATAGCAGGCTGACGGGCCATCTGGTTCGACCCGATGCGTATGCTCCCAGCAGGCAAAGGGGCCAGAGATTTGTACATCGCGAAACTGCTGACCTTCGACAAAATCTCGATGCTCAGAGACCCACCGTTGGGAGAACGGTCCTCTCTGCATGCGCAGTACCACTCGTGAACCGTCTTCGATCCCGCCGGTACGCTCAACCACTTCTACGGGCTCCCACGGCGGCGAAAGCCGCTCAAAAGCACCAGGACGAGTATGCCAGTTGAACACCTCAGCAGCAGGAGCTGGGATATGCGTACGACGAACAAACGTTTCTTTCTTCATGTGACTTTTCAGGTCCGCCTAGATGAACGGCACGCCAAGCTGTGGAGGCATACTACCGTAGCGTGCGGTTGTGGGTCCTCTCTCCCCGGTGTGGGAGAGAGCCAGAGAGAGGGGGTGTCCGCACCTTTCACCCTCTCCTGTATCCTCTCCCCTCAAGGGAGAGGAGCAAAACAGGACCTGCCAGAATCCAGATCTTGGTGCGCCAGACAGATAGACGTATAAATTCAAAAGCCGCTTCCCGGCAGAGATCATCTCGCCAGCATTCTTATGGGTGCTTCCTCAAGTGTTCGAGTTGCTTGCCAAATTTCTTGCAAGGATCCAGGTTATCGACCCGCGGGGTGAACCAGAGATAATCAAAAAGTCGCTCATCTTGTCCAAGCCTGGCAGCATACGCGGTCGGGTCAGTTTCGCCTGCCCTTACTTCCATAAAGGCGAGACTCAGCACGGTCGCCTGCGGCACAACGATCGCCAGATAAGCCGGGACGCCCCGATCCTTTCGCACATGTCCAGTGCCAGCAATGAGCACGGCTCCGTCAGACTGACTGGCAGAGGCAAGACTGTCCGCCATCTGTGCGTCTCGCGCGCGTTGGACCATAATCATTGCCTCAATCACTGGCTCAGACACCTGGCCACAATGGGAGTCTCGCATTTCAGATGCCATGTCAGCCTGCACGTCCAGAGGGAGGGGACGCGCAAGGGCATACTGCTCGACAAACACAGCATCCAAGGAAGAGAACCCCTCACGGGCCACGGTTTGTGCCGTACGACGAGGCAGGTTCGTTGCGACGATTGGTAAACCTGCCTCCAGGGCGGCTCTGGCAATCGGTTCATATAATGCCCAATCTGGCCAGCCACTGCGATACCAGTTCACTACATCAGCAAGACCAGCAGCGTCATTGGGCGCGGCAGCCAACCGGCGTGCAATCGCCGGACCGTCGTCTCTATTGAACATCTCAAATCCGACGGCTGGCCGTCGTCCAGCGGCGATCAAGGCACGAAGCAGCCACGCCTGCAGGCGGTGATGGTCGGGATTGTCATGTTTCTCACCAAGGAGCACAAATGTCCCGGAGGTCAGACGTTGAGCAAGAGTTGGCGTGTCAATGACAGCACCAGCTGCCACATCCCAGATTTTCCCAACGAGTGCATGGTCTTTCTCGACGACAGTTTGCCATGATGACTCTAGGCTACTCCCATACCCTGCTCTTCCCAACAACATACTCGCCAAAAGCAAGGCGACAAGAAGGACACGGTTTTCACTGTTCAATAGATGCTGCGATCGCACGCCAACGACTCCACCATGAAAGCAATATCTGAAACGGCTTTCGCTCTGAAGGGCCAAGGCCACGCACCGTGGAAACAGATGAGAGCGAGCCTAGCTGCCTCGCCGGGTAAGCGCTTGCCCAACTCATCTGCCTACCCTAGCCACGTTTATCATTTGTGTCAAATTTTTGTTTATAATTTTATCTTCTTAGATCCACGAAGAGCATGATAAACCGCAGTAATGAGGCAATATTTGCGAGTCCAATATTGACAAAAATTAGACAATATGATTTTATTTACTCTGCGAGGAGGATGAGACTGTGTTCACTCTGTCCCCGCTATTCTCCGGCTTACTGGTCGTCCTGGGAACCATGGTTCTACTGTGGCTGCTCAGTCTTGCCAAGCGTGATGTCAGCATTGTCGATGTTTTCTGGGGATTAGGGTTCGTCGGCTTGACGTGGCTCTACCGTGGGCTGGGGCCTGAAACGCAGGGTCGCCATCTTCTACTGTTGATCTTAGTCACAGCCTGGGGCGTACGACTCGCGCTGTATATCCTCTGGCGTAATTGGGGGCACGGCGAGGACCGCCGCTATCAGGCGATGCGTGAGCATCACGGCCAGCGTTTTTGGTGGGCAAGTTTTTTCACTATTTTTCTCCTCCAGGGCTTTCTCATCTGGTTGATCGCCGCTCCTCTCTTCGTCATGCAGATGTCTACAACTCCACCCCTGTGGACATGGACAGACACCATAGGACTCCTCTTCTGGGGTATCGGATTTTTCTTTGAAAGCGTAGGAGACTGGCAACTGGCTCGTTTTCAGGCGGATGCGGCAAACCAAGGTCGCGTGATGCGGAGTGGCCTGTGGGCTTACACACGGCATCCGAACTATTTCGGCGATACCCTGGTTTGGTGGGGGTACTTCTTCTTCGCCCTCTCTGTTCCCGGAGGGATCTGGACAATTTTTAGCCCGTTGCTGATGACCTTTCTGTTGCTCAAAGTCTCTGGAGTAGCACTGTTGGAGCAAACCATTACTGAGCGCCGGCCTGAGTATCGCAAGTACATCGAGAACACAAACGCTTTTGTTCCGTGGTTTCCCCGTTAGTTGACGAAGCCACTCTCACCACTCCTCTCTATGAAAAAGTGGCGGATCCAGCTTATAATGAGATTCTGTATATTGGACCTGGGAACTCACGATTTATGAAAAAGCATCAGACTGTGCTCATTCCCGGTGATGGCATTGGTCCAGAAGTCACGGCGGCGGTCCGGCGTGTGCTCGCTGCCGCTCAGGCTCCTATTGAATGGATCGAGCACCAGGCTGGCATCGTTGCCTTGCAAGCAGGATACGACGTCCTCCCTGAGCAAACCATCGACGCCATCGAACGCGCTCAAATCGCGCTCAAGGGACCGTGCACGACACCGGTCGGCGAAGGTTTTACTTCCGTTAACGTCCAGTTACGCAAACGCTTAAACCTGTATGCCGCCGTCCGTCCGGTTCGCAGCCTCGAAGGTGTCCCCACATGCTTCAGCGGTGTTGACCTGATCATTATTCGCGAGAACACCGAAGGGCTGTACAGTGGCATAGAGAACCAGGTAACTGACGATGCCGTGATGAGCATGAAAGTGGCAACGAGAACGGCGTGCCTGCGTATTGCCCATTGGGCTTTCCGTTTCGCCACCCGGCGACAGCGGCGCAAAATCACTGTGTTTCATAAGGCCAACATCATGAAGATGACCGACGGGCTCTTTCTCCGCTGCGCCCGGCAAATCCATCAACATGAGTATCCGAACATTGACTACCAGGAAATGATTATCGACGCCGGCTGTATGAAACTGGTACAAGATCCCACGCAGTTTGACGTGTTGCTGTTGGAAAATTTGTACGGCGACGTCGTCAGCGACCTGTGCGCCGGGCTGGTCGGCGGGCTCGGCGTGGTGCCCGGTGCCAACTTTAGTGATCACCAGGCCGTGTTTGAAGCAGTCCATGGCTCGGCACCAGACCTGGCGGGCAAAGGTGTTGCCAACCCGTTGGCGCTGCTCATGTCAGCGGTGATGATGTTGAATCACCTGGCCGACACCCGCGATGATGAGTCCTGTCGGGCAACAGCCGAACGCATTAAGGCAGCGTACGACCGCGCCCTTGAAGAAGGACAAAAAACCCGTGACTTGGGTGGTGATTTAGGCACCGACGCGTTTGCCGACGCTGTGATCGAGCGCCTTGCATAGCACGGTAGCGCTGCAAATGTCGCTCATTTCCCTGGAGAAGTTGCTGCATAGAGAAAACGACTACATATTCTTGAGTGCCTGTTCGAGACGACTTATGCCTTCATCGACCTCCGCCGTAGTGATGGTAAGGGATGGCATAAAGCGCAGGGCGTTGGGTTTCACCGCATTCAACAACACGCCGGCAGCATTCGCGTGAGTTAACACCTGCCCCGCGATGTCGCTCTCGAACTCCAGGGCCGCCAACAGTCCTTTCCCACGCACCTCGGTCACAAAAGAAAAACGTGCCTTGAGTGCATGCAAATGGGCAAACAAATACTTCTCCATCTGTTTGACATAGGCTGGAATATCATTCTCTATGACGTATTTGGTCCCTGCATAGGCAGCGGCAGTTGCCAGAGGGTTACCTCCGAAAGTCGAGCCATGGTCACCGGGTGCAAGCACCGAGCAAAATTCCTTGGATAAAAAAGCGCCAATAGGCACCCCACACCCCAGGCCCTTAGCCAGCGTCATCACATCGGGTTCGACACCATACTCCTGGTACCCGAAGAGGCTCCCCAGCCGCCCTATCCCAGTCTGGACCTCGTCGAGGATTAAGAGTATTCCCTGTTGATCGCACCACGCTCGCACCTGTGGCAAATAGTCGTCGGCGGGGATGTTGACTCCACCCTCGCCTTGGATCGGTTCGAGCATCACGGCCACAGTCTTGTCGGTCGTGGCGTTCTTGATCGCCTCGACGTCATTGTAGTGCACATGGATAAACCCTGGCGGAAGAGGCACAAAGGGCTCCTGATAATGCGGCTGGCCGGTCGCGGCCAGGGTCGCCAACGTGCGCCCATGGAAGGAACGACACGCGGTAATGATCTCGTACGCACCGTCTCGCTTTTCCTTGCCATATTTTCGTACCAGTTTGATCGCACCCTCGTTGGCTTCTGCCCCACTGTTGCCAAAGAACACACGATCCAGACAACTATGCTCAACGAGCAGTTGCGCTAACAAAATCTGGGGAATGGTGTAGAACTGATTGGAGGTCTGCACCACAGTCGCGGCCTGTTCGGTAATGGCCTGAGTGATGACGGGATGACAATGTCCTAACGTGTTCACCGCC
>CAZCWX010000452.1:0-4916 GCA_964502465.1 uncultured Enterobacteriaceae bacterium
TCTTTTCTTGCCGCCAGTCCTGCGCGTGTGGTGTTGCTGAACGCCGAGGATCTATGGCTGGAAACGCACCCACAAAACCTGCCAGGCACGGGCGAAGAACGGCCCAATTGGCGGCGAAAAACCCCTGAGCCTTTTGCCACGTGGAATCAACGGCCTCAGGTGTTGATGCTGCTGCAGGCAGTAAAATTCTTACGCAAACGAAAGCGCAGACTCGCGTCTACGAGAGAGGAGCAATAATCAGATGGCTGCGGTTGACAGTATGTGAAGGAAAGGCTCGCGCATTCGCGAGAAAATGAACGCTGAGGAGTCTGCAGGAACGGACCGATTTATAAGCCTGCCTCTCTTGCAGCAGCTAAGGAGCCGAGCAGAAATAAGTTGATCGTTCTCATATTGTGGTGCAGGCGTCCCGCCTGCATTGTGAAGGGCAGGCCAGAGGCCCGCACCACAAGAATTGACCCAGTTATTCTTGCCCAGGTCCTAATTGTTCCTCCAGATTTTTGACGTCGGCGCGCGAGATCAGCGCAAGAATCGCATCCGAGGGAACGATTCTCGCGAGGCCCGCGTTGTCCTCAAAGATGACACGTGGGCGATGAGTCTGAGGACTGACTGCCCGTTCGACATACCGAATCGCTTCGTAGACAACCCCAACTAAGCGTTCCTCATTAATAAAGGGGGAGCGTAAGCTCTCGTGCACTTTGATAGGCGGTACGTATAACACGGGGCCACCGCTATTCCCCGCGAAGACCGAAACGTCGGCGAGCAACCCCTGCGCATCGGACCGGGCGACCACTCCACTCCGCACAACGGGGTTGGCGTGCTCGACAGACCGTAATCCCAGCGGAAACCCAAGTACGAGTAGGGGAGCACCGGCCTGTATCTCCTTCCAGGAGAGAAATTTGTCAAGCGGAATAACAGCAACCTCTGCAGTGTTGCTCCATACGATAAACCGACACGCGAGGTCATCGGTTGAAGACCAGAACCATCCTCCAAGGCCACGGTCTTGCAATTCAGCATCAGTCACTAGCCTGCTGTGACTTTGCGTATCGTTGAGTCGATACACCAATCCATCCCGCAATTGCTGTTCAGCATCCAGAACGACATGCTTGACAGTCACTAACACAGCAAGTCCCCGCTGCGTTTGGATGAGAAATCCTGTGCCGACCGGGTGTGGATCTTTCTCCCCTCTGATTGTTTCTATGGACACAACTGTATTGAGCCATTGCTGGTCGAAGACCGACGTACGGGCAATGTTGCGATTCTTCGTCTGTGCAATAGCGATGACGGGAGTGACGATCGCAGCGATCGTGAAGAGCGCCACGGTGTAGACGATGATGCACAACCCCGATGAATACCGCATATGATTGACAGAAGCGATGAAATGCGCCCGTGCGCCTCCATCAGCAGTGGATGGATTACGAAGGTTGAGCCGCTGACGCACCCCGCAACCTGAGGTGATTGCGAACGCTTTTCGCTCCGCCGGCATAGGCTTTTTCTGTAGCGATGCGGCGTTCTCGCCAACTGTCGACCGTCCCTGTGAGGGTGGCAACCCCATCTTGCACAGACACGGTGATCTCCTCTCTGCTCACAAACGGGCTCCACCACAGTTCGCTTTCGATATCTTCTTCGATGTCCTCGTCGTCCTTGTGTGACCACGTCGCATTCACGATCAAGTAATTATTGAGGGCCACCACTCCATTGATCCCTGCTGTGATTTCCTCCACGCGCTCTTTGTCGAAGGTGGAATCGACATTCCCGTGGAGAGTCACCTGCCCATTGCGCACCGACAGATGAATATCATAGCGATACGCATACGGGTCGAGCGCTAATGCCTCCCTGATGGTCTGTACGATCTCGGTGTCACTGGGGGCATCGCTAGGACGAACCTTGAGGTAGTTTTTCACACGACGCACGCCGACCGTATTTTGTGCATCTTGTTCAGCTGCGTGTTTTGCTTTGAGGTTATTCACCACACCAGTGAGCGTGACGACCCCGTTCTTCACTTCGACCGTGGGATTGAAGGTCACAACCCGTGGATCTTGGGTCAACGCCGCATGGACAGCATGCTGAATGTCTTGATCGGACTTGGCGGTGTGCTTGCTCCTCCGACGCATCTCATTCCGTGCCCACCACGTCACTTCGAGTCTACTATCATCAACGGCTTGGACCCCAGAGACCCAAGCCGTCCCGTATGCGCGATGTTTTTCGGCCGCACTGCCCACTGCTCCATGTAGTGTAACCTGTGCATCGTTTACTTCAACAACAATCAGGCCGCCGTCTATCCACACGTCTGATTCAAGGCGGCTCTGAATATCGGCGGTAATCTCCGCATCTGGTCGCGTTGCCGGATAGGTGAAAGTAATATCGTTCTCGACGTCTTTGACACCCCTCACGCTCTTGACAATTTGAGCAGCGAGCTGTTTTGCGTGCCAGGATTGGACTGTGCCACTCAAGGTCACCACACCATCTTTGACCATCAGGTCGATCTCGTACGCAGCAGTAACGGGATCTCGAGTCAGCGCCGTCATTACATCGCTGCGGATTTGCTTATCGGTCCGGGCAGCGGGAACAACGGCGACCTTATTCACAACCGCTCGTACTCCCTTAATCGTTTGCGCGACAGCCGCTGCCCGTTCTTTCGCCAGGAGATTGTCAACCGATCCGGAGAGTGTGGCGATCCCGTCCTTTGTCTGAACATCCAGCAAATGGGTGGGAACACTCACATCATTGAGCAATGCATTTTCGATCGCGAGCGTAATCTCTCTGTCCTGTAACACCTGCTCTGCGGCACGCGCTGCTGAGGCAGATCTTTCTTGTAGCACGGCTCCAATCACTGCCATCAGAAAACACTGGCACCAGAGGTTGCGCCGCAGGCTCACTCTGTTTCGCAAGATGTGCATCACGACCTCCCAACAACATAATTGTGCAGTTGGAACGGAATATCTGGCTGAGTATGCAAAATCAAGCCACAAAGAGGGGAGCACCTTTCGCAAAAGCAGGAACGATGTGATACAAGCAGCAGAACTGAATGGGCAAGAGGCATTCTGATGGCTCACGAGCGACTTGTCGTTATCGGTGGTGACGCAGCAGGGATGAGTGCGGCCTCTCAGGCACGACGGCGGCGTCCTGACCTGGAAATCCTGGTGTTTGAGCGGAGTCCCCATACGTCGTACTCTGCATGCGGCATTCCCTATTACGTGGGGAAAGTGGTGGAGGATGCCGAGGCACTGATCGCCCGCTCTCCTGAAACCTTCCGCGAGCAACACGACATCGACGCCCGTATCGGTCATGAGGTCCAAGAAATCGACCTACGACAGCGACGCGTACACGTGCAAAACCTGGAAACGGGAAAAACCTGGAGAGAGCCCTTCGATCACCTGCTCATTGCGACGGGTGCCGTGCCACTCTATCCTGACGTTCCTGGTGCCGATGCCCAGGGCCTTTACGGGGTCAGTACCCTGGCCAGTGGCATTGCCGTGCGGAAAGCGGTGGATCAGGAACATCCACAACGTGCGGTCATTATCGGTGGAGGCTATATCGGCCTGGAAATGGCAGAAGGGTTGGTGATGCGGGGATTGCACGTCGCGCTTGTTGAGCGATCGCCCCAAGTGATGAATACCCTCGATCCCGATATGGGGGCTCTGGTGTCGGCAGCGTTACGTGACGTGGGAGTCTCCCTGTACCTCGAAGAATCGCTTCAAGGATTTGACTCCAATAATGGACGAGTACAGGCGGTGGTCACAGAGAAACGGACGCTTCCGGCGGATCTGGTGATCCTCGGTATGGGAGTACGTCCCAACACAAAATTAGCAGCGGGCGCAGGTCTCCCGTCAGGTGAGAAGGACGCAATTCAGGTGAATGAGCGCCTGCACACCGGAGTCGAGAGCATCTGGGCTGCAGGAGACTGTGTGCAGTCGTTTCATCTGGTGAGTAAAAGGCCATTTTATGTTGCGCTTGGGACTGTCGCCAATAAACAGGGGCGCGTGGCAGGGATCAATATCGGCGGCGGTGCTGCTTCCTTTCCTGGAGTAGTGGGAACTGCGGTAAGCAAAATCTGCGCGGTTGAAGTGGCGCGCACCGGGCTCCAAGAAAAAGAGCTCCAGGATCTGGGATTGGCATACGTGCACGCGACGATCGAGAGCCGAACCCGCGCGGGGTACTATCCTGGGGCAGGGCATATCACGGTGAAAGTGTTCGCCGAAAAAGGCAGTGGTCGCCTGCTTGGGGGGCAAATCGTCGGAACAGAAGGCGCGGCGAAGCGCATCGATGTATTCGCAACAGCCTTGTATGCCGGCTTGACCGTACAGGAGATGATCAATCTGGACTTGAGCTACGCACCGCCTTATGCGCCGGTGTGGGATCCGCTGCTTGTCGCTGTGCGGCAGGTCGCGAAACAAGTGGAATCGGACGACTGAGTTTGTCAAAAGGTATCCGCTGTGTGGTCGCCAGGCATTGCCGGCATGGATCTCTCAGTCGGGGTGGTGCATGCAGACCAGGCGCCTGCATCTGTGGTACGTTCTGCGCGCCAGTTTCTGGTTCGTCCCGGTTCTCGATGGGCAGGATCGGCAAGATGTCGAGGAGCGTTACCAGGCAATTGTCAAAGCAATAGGATGAAAAAGAAGGTCATTCACATAAGGAGAACGGTATGGGACAGCTAGAGAAAATTGTGGTTGGCTATGATTTCCGAGCCGGAGGAGAAACGGCCGCCCGGTCGGCCGTGGAGCTGGCGAAACGCTGTGGTGCCGCCCTACGACTGGTGCACGTCGTTGAGTCGTACCCGCTCTATCAGCGGCTGTCCCATCCCTTCACTCCCCCGTACTCGACGGAAGAACTGGTGCAAAAAGCAGGGGAGCAACTTGCTGCCCTGGCGTCCAGCGCAGCATACAGTGCTCTCCATGTCGAGTATGAGGTCCGGACGG
>CAZCWX010000453.1:0-19803 GCA_964502465.1 uncultured Enterobacteriaceae bacterium
ACACTCACCCTCCAAGCCGTGAAGGAAGAACGGACCGGAGTGATCGATCTGCTCAGGGGAGCTGCACATTTCTTCAGCCGCGGGTCTCGCAGCCTGGAGGTGGAGACTCCTTTTACCACTGCAGGTATCAGAGGCACCGAGTTTTTCATCAACGTTGAGCCGGATAAAACGCTCCTGACGATATTTGCCGGGACGGTGGTGGCAGAGAACCCGGCCGGAAGCCTTACGCTCACTGGTGGTCAATCGGCTGTTGCCGAAGCGGGAAGAGCGCCTGTGCTGCGTGTGGTCGCGCGTCCCCGTGATGCGGTGCATTGGGCTTTGTACTATCCACCCGTCCTCTATTTTCGTTCCGATGAATTTCCGTCCGGGCCAGACTGGCAAGGGATGGTGCGACAATCTCTCGAGTTTTCCCTGAGAGGGGACCTCCAACAGGCATTCGAGCGTATTGCCGCCGTTTCCGGGACTGTCCGCGACCCGCGTTTTTTTGCCTATCGCGCCTCACTGCTGCTTGCCGTGGGCCGCGTGGACGAGGCTAATGCCGATATCGAGCGGGTACTGCATCTGAACCCGAACGATAGCAACGCTCTCGCGCTGCAAACGATCATCGCTGTGGTACAGAACGAACAAGAGAGAGCGCTCGATCTTGCCCAGCAGGCCGTTAGGGCGGCTCCGAACTCTGCCAGCGCGTTGATTGCTTTGTCCATGCCGGGGTATGGCTCAATATCGTTTACCCCCTGTTGGTGGTTTCGACGAATTATACGGTGCTGACCGTGTACGATTATGTCACTGAGGAGCGGGAACGCAAAAAAATCAAGGAGGCGTTCACGCATTACGTGGCCCCGGTGGTGATCGAAGCAATGCTCAAAGATCCGGGGCGATTAAAATTGGGGGGTGAGGAGAAAGTCCTGACAGTCCTGTTCAGCGATTTGCAAGGGTTTACGTCTGCTTCAGAGCGGTATGCCCCCCATCAGATGATCGAGTTGCTAAGCGAGTATTATGCACGAATGACCGAACAGATCTTCGCGTATCAAGGGATGCTCAAGGAGTACGTGGGCGACGAGTTGATGGCCATTTTTGGCGCTCCTATGGAACAGCCTGACCATGCGGAAAGGGCCTGTGCTGCAGCCCTCGCTATGCGGGAGCATCGTGAAGCACTAAGTGAAGCGTGGGCGAAAGTTGGCCACCCGCCTTTGATCGCCCGCACCGGGATTAACTCGGGCCTCATGCTGGTGGGAAATTTGGGCTCCAAATATCGCTTTGCCTATGGCGTCCTGGGAGACCACGTGAACCTGGGCTCCCGCCTGGAGGGGCTCAATAAGGCGTACGGAACAAAAATTCTCATCGGAGAGAACACCGCCCAGATGGTTGAGCAGTCCTTTTTGCTGCGCGAGATCGACATGGTACAGGTGATAGGGAGGAAACAGGCTGTCCGTATCTATGAACTACTGGCCAGAGCCGGGACGTTACTCCCTGCGGAACAAGAACAGGCGTTCAGTTGCTATACTGCTGGTCTGGCCGCCTATCGTGATCGACGCTGGAATGAAGCGCTGGAGCTTTTCCAAGCATCCCTGGTGTTATGGCCAGGAGACGGCCCTTCCCAGATCATGGCGAGCCGCTGCCAGATGTACCAGAAAGCGCCCCCGCCGGAAGAATGGGACGGCATTTTTGAAGCGACGCACAAGTAGGCGATCGTGAGTCGAGTGACCGAGTGACAAAGCCATCAGTGTCGTTTCTTCAGCACCTCTTCCTGAGCTAACGTTTCGATCACTTCACGCATCGTCCACCCGTGTTCTCCGCGTTCAGGAAAACGCTCAGCCAGTTTGAGCTGACCAACCGCAGCCAGCGTCTGTTGGGTGCCCCGAGCCATGACTGACGAAAAACCAAAATGCTCCAGCGTCTCGGCTAACTCTTGCATCTCCTCCGCCCGTCGGGCCGCATGCATGGGATACGTCGGCACCAGCCATTCCAGTGCTTGCATCACGCCCGGCAACAAGGTGGTATAACGGTGCAACAACTCGTCGAGAAACCCGAACTCTTGCGCTGCAACAGTCAGTTCATACAGGAGAGCAACCAAGCCTTTGTTTAGCCCGGAGAACGCCATCTTAAACGCAGATGCCTGACCGATGCGGTCGCCGAGAATATGAGTGCGAAGTGATTTCCCTAAGCCCTCTTCGAACATGCTGGCGTGAGGACCACTCACATAAAACGTGCACCGTCCGCGCACCTCACGGGCTGGACCAATAATACAGGCATCAAGGTATGGTGCAGCAGATGGCGCGATGATTTCACCGACCTCATGTACGGTCATTGGTGATATGGCATTGGCATCGACGAACAACGGCTTATGACCAGTGCTCTGGACTGCCGCCGCAAAGCCTGCAGCTACGGTCTTCGCTGCGGTTGGCGGAATAATCGAAAGCACAACATCGGCTCGTTCGACTACCGCCTCCAACGAGTCAAGCACTGTCGTCGCTGTACTCTCAGTTAATCGCCGCGTACGCTCACTCCGCCCAGTCAGAGTCGTGACGACAGAAAAACCATCTTCCAACAGGACATGGGCCACACTATGGCCCATGTCACCAGGATAGAGAATACCGATTGTTTGCATGCCGCTCCTCTATCAGCGAAAAGAGCGTGGAGCAATGAGGATTGTTGAACACTGAGGGCTGACTCCTGATGGCTTCTTCAGATATGATGTCGAACCATGACAACGCACTCTGAAGAAAACCATATGCCGAGCAATCGGCTTCGCCGTCTTCTGATAAGCGGTGGGATTGTCCTGCTCGTCCTCATTGGCAGCGGCTATGCATGGACCCGCACTCCATCGTATTCACTCTACCGCATCAAACAGGCACTAGAGGCGCATGATTACACCGCCTTCTCACAATACGTAGATGTAAACAGTGTCCTTGATCATGCTCTCAGTGAATTTGCTGACGACCTGGAGAAAAAAGCCACCAAGTCGCTTCCACCAGGCCCTCTCGCCAAGGCGCTCGGCAAAGGGTTGCTGAAGCGCTTCGCTCGCGAAGCTGGTGAGATCGCCAAGGCTGGACTGGAAATCGCAGTGGAACAGGCAATTAAAGATCCTGACCGTCAACTGCCGGAGATCCCCACCTTTGCCATCGTCGGGGCTTTGTGGCAAGGACGCACAGAGGGTGACCTGGTCAGTTTTCCCGTCAAGGTGAAAAAAAGAGGACAGATTGAGGTGAAGATGCAGCGCTCGTCCGAAGGGGTATGGCGAGTGGTTGAAGTCGAGAACCTGCCGGTTCTCGTTTCCGCTTTGCAACCACGCCAACCTGGAGAGCAGCAACCACAGCAGGAGAACGATCCTCCTGTTCCAGTTGACAAATTGCGAACAGCAACAACATAATTCTCCGCTCGTGACCGGTGCAAAAGAGGAGGGACAATGAACCAGACCAACCCGAAACTCCGCTTTGGCCTCTGGTATGCATTTCGCAATCCGCCGCAGTGGAGGCGCCCCTATCAAGACATGTATGCGGAGATCCTTGAGCAGATCGTGTGGGCCGAAGGGATGGGCTATGATGACGTGTGGTTGACTGAGCATCACTTTGCCGACGATGGCCATGCACCGTCACCGCTCATCCAGGCCGGAGCAATTGCGGTCAAAACCAAAAAGATGCGCATTGGCACCGGTGTGTTGTTGCTCCCCCTGTACCATCCAGTACGGGTGGCTGAGGACTGCGCCACCATAGACATTCTCTCCGGTGGTCGTTTTGAACTTGGTGTGGGGGTTGGCTACCGCGTTGAAGAGTTTAGCGGGTTAGGCATTCCTCGCGAACAGCGGGGTGGACGCACGAACGAAGGACTAGAAATTATTCGCCGTCTGTGGGAAGGGGAGACTGTCACATACACAGGCAAGTATTTTCACATCGACAAGGCCCGCCTGACACCCGAACCGGTGCAAAAACCACGACCGCCAATCTGGGTCGGCGGATTTGCCAGTGCAGCAATCAAACGTGCGGCTCGTTTCGGGGATGGCTACATTGGTACAGGCGATATGAAAGCGCAGTACCACGCCTATCTGGCAGAGTTACGCGCGCTGGGGAAAGACACCGCTAATCCCCGACTCGCCGGTGGCCACTTTTGGCTCATTGTTGCCAATGATCCGGAAAAGAGTTGGCGTGACATCGCGCCGCATGTGCTGTATCAAATTAACGTCTATGCTGAATGGCTGGAAAAAGCCGGTCAACAGCTTTTCCCGCATATGCCTGATGAAGCTGCACTCAAGGCCAGTGGCATCCTCAACATTGTGACACCTGAGACTGCCGTGCAGATGATTAAAAACTACGTCGCAGAAGTCCCAATCCAGCGTTTCTACACCTGGACGCTTCCACCGGGCTACCCGGTGAAAAAGATGCATGAGCATTTAGAACTGTTCGCCACTCAGGTTATGCCGCACTTCCGCTAAGTCAAGAAGAGGATAGGGCATGGTTGACGTTGGTCTCACTCATGTAGCGTTGCCCGCTACCAACATCGACACCAGCATCGCGTTCTACGCCAAATATGCCCAGATGCAGGTGGTCCACCGTCGCACCGACCAAGAAACCCACGCAGAAGTGGTGTGGCTCAGCGATCACACAAGACCTTTTGTCATCGTATTGATTGAAGTGCCCAGCGTTGCTCACCCACTTTTACCTTTCGCTCATCTTGGTGTGGGGTGCGCCACGCGGGACGAGGTCGATCGTCTCTGTGCAGAGGCACAAAGCGAGGGATGCTTACGCTTTGGCCCGCTTGATTCTGGGTATCCGGTAGGCTATTGGGCGCTGCTCGCCGATCCTGACGGCCACACTCTTGAGCTTTCCTTCGGCCAAGAGGTTGCGCTTACCGTCGCGCATTCCTCGTAAACTTGTAAGAAAGTTTCCTACCGCACACAACGGAACCCAATGTCTCCCCGGTGGCTGCCTGGCGCATCGCCATAACGGTTTGATGCACGCACATCTCGCGTAGAATACTGCCACGAGCCACCGCGCAGTGAACGGTGGAGATCTGTAGTCTCGTACCAGTCGGCTGTCCACTCAAACACGTTCCCGCTCATGTCCAGCACTCCATAAGGTGATGCCCCTGCCGGGAACGCCTCAACGGGCGAAGTTTCAGGAAAACCATCTTCGCTTCTATCCGTGTTCGCTTTGTTCGCCGCCCACTCATTCCCCCACGGATAGATGCGACCGTCGGCTCCTCGTGCGGCCTTCTCCCATTCCGCGTCCGTCGGTAGCCGTTTCCCTGCCCAGGTGCAATACGTCTGTGCCTGTTCCCAGTTGACGCAGTTGATCGGATGATGATCCCGTCCTTCCTTTCCCCAGTTACAACTGAGAGACGTGGTGAAACTGTCTCGCGAACACTGCCCAGCCTGCACACATTGTCGATACGCCGCTACTGTGACCTCGTGACGGTCGATGTGAAAGGTATCAACAGGCACGAGCTGTCCTGGTTTTTCATCATCGAAGCACGCGTCATCGATCTTTTCATTGCATCCCATCCAGAACTCTCCAACAGGAATCTCAATCATTTCCTCGGTAGCAAGATTGGCCCGAAAGTTGGCCGCGGGTGCAACAATCGTTGCTTCTTGCTGTACTGCTGGGACAGCTTGCCACCATTGGTTTACCCCTGTCCGCAGCGATGCGGAGAAACTGAAGGCGAGCACGGAGAGAAGGCTAACTGTCACTGTCGCGACTAACCCTTTCCGCGGCAACAGGCGAGAGGTGCGGGTTTTATTGTTCTTCTCAAGGTCTCTTTCCTGCTCTTCTTGATGATGAGCCAATGACCGAGAGGGGAGGGGTTGATTCTTTGTGACCAGCGGGGGAGGTGCAGGATCTTCTCCTATCACGATAGTATCGCCTACGTCTTCGTCAGTCAGGGCAGCTTCCAACGCGCGGCGCACACTCAAGGCATCTATAGGGCGGTCTTGCGGGGTTTTGGCGAGGAGCCGCTGCACCAGGGTGCGAATGCCTTCTGGTACTGCTCCAGGGAGAGCAGGTGGCGGCTGCTGTAAATGTTGGTATATCAGTGACTGTAACCCTTGCTCCGCGGTAAAGGGCACTTTTCCTGTGAGCATCTCGTAGATAATGATGCCGAGCGCATACAGATCTGCACGATGATCAACATCTTTTCCGAGCCATTGTTCGGGTGCCATATACAGTGGGGTTCCGTGCAATTCTCCAGGGCGAGTCAGACCGGCGGTCTGGTCCCCCAGCATTTTGGCGATGCCGAAGTCGCCAATTTTCGCCCACTCTTGCCCATGCTGCTGTTCAACAAAGATGTTGGCTGGCTTGAGATCACGATGGACGACAGATTCAGGGAGACCGTGCGCTTCGGCTAAGCCTTCGCAGATATGACAGGCGAGTCGGACAACATGCTCGGTCGAGAGGATGCGGTGCTGGCGGAGCAAAGCTTGCAACGTTTGGCCCTGAACCAGCTCCATAGTGTAATACAGTTGTCCTTTTTCATCCTTTCCTGAATCATACACCGTCACTGTGTGACGGCCATGAAGCTGCATCGCCACGCGAATCTCGCGCAAAAACCGCTGCGAGAACTCTGGGTCAGAAAAAGCTTCCAGCCGCATCGTCTTGAGCGCGACCTGACGTTGCGGACGCCCCTCAACATCGAGTTGCTCCACCCGATACACGACCCCCATCGCCCCGCGGCCAAGCTCGGACACGAGACGATATTTGCGATCAATAATTCTCCCTGGAGATTCCTCAACCTCTCTTTGTACTCCGATCATACTTCATCCTTTTCTCGGTCGATTGTCCGAACAGGGCACCCTCACAAAGCTGCCCCACAGTATGATCGGCTATATAAGCGGTTTCTTGAGTCTCTTCGCGGCTCTGCCCTTTATGACTGCGGCTCGTTTGCCAGAATCATCGTCGCAGCGGCGCTGAAAATGCCACCTGGACCATGACACAGGGCGACTTTCGCCTCTTTGACCTGGCGCTCGTTACCCTCACCACGAAGCTGTCGTACGGCTTCGATGATCGTGAACATACCGTACATCCCGGTATGAGTATATGACAGCCCGCCACCGTTGGTGTTCATCGGGAAGTCACCACCAGGCGCAGTCCGCTGCCCGGCCACGAACGGTCCCCCCTCTCCCTTTTTGCAGAACCCTAAATCCTCCAAAGCCATAATGGGGGTGAGGGTGAACGCATCATAGAGCATCGCCACGTCGATATCTTTGTGAGCCACGCCAGCCATAGCGAACGCCTGCGGGCCAGAGATCTGTGCACCAGTGGCGGCAGTAAAGTCCGGCATTTGGTTGATCCAGCAATGGCCAGACCCCTCTCCAGTGCCAAGGATATAAACCGGTTTCTTCTTGAGGTCCTTTGCTCGTTCGGCCGAGGTCAGCACATACGCACCGCCAGCATCAGTGACCAGGCAACAATCGAGGACGTGGAATGGCCAGGAGATAAACGGTGACTTGAGTACATCTTCAATCGTGAGCGGTCCGCGCTGGTTCGCCTTCGGGTTCAGTCGTGCCCAGGCACGTGTAGCCACAGCGACCTCAGCGAGCTGCTCGTGCGTAGTGCCATACTCGTGCATATGGCGGGTCGCCACAAAGCCATACGCGGTAAACGGGAAAGCGATACCGTACGGCAATTCGAACTGCCATAACAAAGAATCTTTCGGGGCATCAAACGGCGGCATCCCGATTCGTGAACGTCCAGATTCACCATGAGTGACTAATGCCACTTCGCACAGGCCGGCGTTGATCGCCGCCATCGCGTGTTGCGCATGCTGAATAAACGAGCAGCCACCAACAAGGGTCCCATCGATGAAGCGGGGACGGAGCCCCATGTACTCAGCAGTCTCGACTGCCAGCATCCGGCCGGCGCTGAACACCCCATCAATGGCGTTTTTACTGAGCCCCGCATCTGCTACTGCATTCCGGGCTGCTTCAGCATGCAGCTGCAGGGCCGATTTGTGAGGAAGGATGCCCATCTCTTCAGATTCAGCAACCCCAACAATAGCAAATTTGCCAGACAGTTCTTTTGGATTCGGCATGAATGTTTCCTTTCGGTTATCCTTCGTGCTTCGACAGGCTCAGCACGAACGGTTAGCGATCCTGAGGATGGCTATTGAGGACCACTCCTATCAGCCGGTCACCCTGAGTTCGTCGAAGGGTGACCGCGGACTTCTTCTGTCATAGGTCTTACGCTCTCTTCGTTACCGGTCGGAACTTTGGCAGTGTAATGGTATCGGTCAGGTCTTCAAAAACCACTTCGACTGCCATATCGCACCGGAGATTCTGCGGGTCTGGATCTACCCCAACGATATTGGTCGCAATTTTTGGCCCTTCTTCCAACTCAACAATGGCAGCAATAAATGGGACTGGAATACCGAGTACCGGACGTTGAGGAATAGAGAAGGTGTGTAATTTGCCTTTTCCGCTCGCTTTGATCCACTCGAGATCATTCGACCAGCAAAATGGACAGAGGGCACGCGGGTAAAAATGATATTTGCCGCAACTCCGACAACGCGGCAGCATCAATTCGTGCCGTTTCGTCCCTTCCCAGAACGGCTTGGTCTCAGGAGTAGGTTTCGGTGCAAGATGGGTCAGTCCAGCCATGTAAATCCCTCCTTCAGGGGAGTGTTACCAGAATCAGGGAACAGTTAAAAGTGGAAAGTAAAAAGGAAGGAGTATATTCTACACCCCCATGCATGCCTTTACCTCTGCTCGCTATACCGTGTCCCTGGGAAATCACTCGTATCCCATGGATAAATATCGCCTGGTGCCCGAGCAACTCTTAGCAGAGGGAACATTAACACCTGATGAAATCATTGAACCGGAGGCGGCAACCCTTGATGATATCCTACGTGTTCACACTCCTGAGTATGTCCATACCTTCATTAATGGCACTGTAGACCGCAAGGCATTGCTTCGCCTTGGGCTTCCCTGGTCACCCGCACTCGTCCTGCGCGCCTTTGCCGTAATTGGTGGGACACTTGGCGCTGCCCGGGTGGCAGTCCACGATGGGGTAGCAGTCAACCTGGCCGGAGGGACTCACCACTCTTTTGCCGACCATGGAGAAGGATATTGCATCTTTAACGACTTAGTGATCACGCTCAGGCGGTTACGAGAAGAAGGCTTGGTACGGCGCTTTCTTATCATCGACCTCGACGTTCACCAAGGGAATGGAACGGCAGCTCTGTGCCAAACCGACAGTGAAGTCTTTACGTTCTCGATGCACGGCGAGAACAACTATCCAGCTCGCAAAGAGCACAGTTCCTGGGATATTGCTCTGCCCGATGGCACGACAGATGAACAGTACCTCGACACGCTCGCCCGCGCGTTGCCTCGACTCCTGGAATTCTTTACTCCAGACCTGCTCTTGTACCAGGCAGGTGTCGATGTTCTCGCTGGCGACCGGTTCGGAAAATTAGCGCTCACGATGGGCGGCGTTAGGGAACGCGATAACCTGGTGTGTGCGTTTGCTCGCCGGGCGGGGCTGCCACTCGTTGTCACTTTGGGTGGTGGGTATGCACGCGACCTCAACCGTATCGTCGAGGCGCACTGCCAGACGGTGAGGGTGGCAAAGGGAAAATAGCAGGATGGTTAGTTCCGCGAGTGCCGGGTGACTCCCCAGGCCATCACGGCAGGTAAGATAAACAATCCGGCTCCAATACCGAAAGCAATCCATTCCACATCGCTCATATATGTTCCCTCATCCGAGTAGCGATTCCATGGCGTTCTCTATGCTGCAGTTGGCAATTCCTCCCCCAGCGCCAGCCGTGTCAGAAACTTCCGCAGCTCAGCGTCAGACAAACCTGCAGGCGCTTGGGCAGCGAAAAGCAGAGATATTTGCTGGTCCGCCGGCGAGAGTTGGGCCAACCGCTCCTGGGCGCGCTGACGCACCAGTGGGCTCACCAACCGTGCTAATTCTGACGCAAAACGTGCAGCGAGGAGCAGCCCTTCTCCCGCACTCCGTATCTGGGTCAACGCATCACGATAGACCACGATCATCCCCGTGTGCAGTACCAGATCGTTGCCAGCCATGGCCCACAACTCCCCGGCAACCTCACCCCATTCGATATTCAACTGGTCTATGGTCGGCCATAATTCGGACCGGAGCAGCGGCGTGCTTTCTGCGGCGATGAGCCTGACAAGGACCGCCTTCCATTCATCAGAAAGCTGCATTGGACCTCGCAGGGGCTTGGCCTGCGGTTTCACCGGCCGTTCTACAATCTCCCCCCGTGCGTCGAGTACGAGATGGTCTTCCAAGGTCCGACCCAGGACCGAAAGGCCGGCGACATAACGGACCTGCCCGTCTTCCATTTGCTCTACGCGAATCGTGTACGCACTCGCAGACAAGTCAGGGCGATAGTACACGCGCCCACGATCGTAGATTTTCTCTACTCCGTCGCGCAACTGGACACAGGTATGCGCTGCCGGGAAAAAACGCTCGTGCGGATAGGGCACCCAATCAACCGGGGGCTCTGCCATCGTCAGCTGCAGCGCCGCTTCTTCTGCACCGCTGGTAAAACGTTCGCGCATGGCACCAGGCTCACCACTATAACGAAACGATTCGCAGAGGGTGGTAAAGAGTCGTTCGCTCGGGTAGGGACCCTGATAGCGAAGCGTCGCTTTTCTTTGATCCTGAGCGAGTAGTGCCAGTACGTTGAGTATCGTCGATCCTCCACCCACAGGTAAATGGGCAGGAGCATCCAGGGGCGGGAGGGACTCAAGATCCTCGTACATGACAGAGCGAAACAACGTTAATGAGCGGTCCAGTGTGAATCCGCCTTCCCCTTCCAACAACCATACACAGTCTGACTCTCCCCAACCAAGGTGAAACACCGCCTTGCGCACAACACCAAGAAACCGGCCGTTGAGATTACGGGCCTTGAATTGGACCAACGTGCCAGCCGCGTTCCAGGTCATGAGCAACAGCAAGCGACCTCGGCGATCAAAAGTCGCGAAGCGTTTGGGCTCCTCTTTTGGCGAACGCGAAGGGAGCAAGAATGTCAGCGTGCCGTAAGGAGAAAGCCTGGCAAGGAGACGTTTTTCAGCGTATAGAGAGTGCACCCCGCCTTCGACGATCGAGGTGGCGCCGCTTAATGCCGCAGTGAGTTCGGTGACGAGTGCGACAGGAACGTCCTCAGCTGCGAGCGTAGCGAGGGCGACAGAAAAAAGGTCTTTCGCAATGTCCTCGGTCATCGCCTCTTCCCCCACGCTGACCCTCTAACCCTTACTCGTTCTCAAGGCTTCAATCTGTTCAGGAGAGAGATAGTGCGCCAGCACCTCGGATGGAGCGTCTCTGAGGGCAGTCGGAGAATCAAAACCTGCCGCAACCAGCGCCTTCACGTTTTCCCGACTGAATCCCGGCAAGCGTGCCCGCGCGAGCGTCAGGCTGGTAGTATCAACGCCCAGCCGCACCCGCTCCGCTAACGTGCTGAGTTGTCTCGCCGAGTGCCACCCCATGACTTCTGCAATTTCTGCCGCTGCGTCCGCCAGCCAGCTCGCTTCTTCGGTCAGCGTCATAATGGTGCCGGCGTAACATTGATAGCGATTTTCCAGGTTGGCAAGTTCCTCTCCAGAGATCCAGCCTAACAAGAGAAACGCCAGTTTCGCCGCACGGGCTTCCTGGGCAGTTGGCAGCATCCTGGCGTTCAGCAAGCGACCGAATTCTTCCCCTGGTTCTTCACCACGTGCATGCACCCACTCGTTGGCTTTGCTTTCATACACCCGACTGCGATGCTCAACCGAGGACAACGGCACGTATAGTCTCTGACTATCCTCAGTCAGGCTCAAAAGATAGAATAACTCCAATTCGGGTACCTCGCGCCCTCGCGCCGCTTCAAAAAAACGCGCCAGCTTGACTGCAGTGACTGCACGGATACCCTTGCGTGCTGCTACCTCGCCTAAGGTCGAAGCTTCCAGTCGCCCATCTTCACCAACATTGATTAGTTGCGCCTGCACAAGAGACGTTAGCGCTTTCTCAACCTCTGTCATCAATGCAACCGGGGTCGCAGCAGATTTCCCGCGCTGCTGAAAACCAAGGTACGTCAAGCCGAAAAACGCCTGCAGTTCGTCCTTACTCAGACAGACTTTAGAGGCAATCAGATTTAATACCCGGTCGGCGAGTCCTCCTTGTCCTGGGGCTGGCGTGAACTGTTCCTGTTCACCCAAGACATACCCACGCCACAGCAAATCAGCCTGGAACTGGTTCGTTGCAATGAGCACGGAACGACCAAACTGTTCGTGAAACCCCAAGCGCCCTGCGCGACCAGAGATATTCTCATATTCCGCCCAGGAGAGCGGCACTTCGATTGCTGCGCCAGTCCGCTTGTCTGTGTCCCACTTGACTGCTTCGATAAACACGGTCGAGGCAGGAAGGTTCACGCCGAACGCTAACGTGGTGGTGCAGGCAATCACCCGGAGTTCGCCGCGACGATACGAGGTTTCTACCAGAGTGCGTTCTTCGGACGTAAGATCGGCATGATGAAACGCGACCCCACCAGCAAACGCGATACGCAGTTGCGCCTTGAGAACAGTCTCTTCGAGAAGCTCTCCAGCCGCGAGTGCCTCCTGCGCAGGAGGGAGGCTCAACTCTTCAGCTAGGGCCAGCGCACACTGGACCGTATCACGCTTGCCTTTCAGGAAGACCAGGACCTGTTCCCCTTTTTCAACCAGATGTTTGACCCCTGCAAAGAGAATGTCACGGGGATCTTCGGAGTTCACCGCTGGCCATTGCTCTTCCCCTTCTTCGCCACTGTTGTAGGTTTTGTAGCGGAAGCGGTTTTCCAACAAGACACCACGGTAGAGTTCTACCGGGCGCTCATCCTGAAAGAGCAGATCGGCATTTAACCACTCGGCGACCTCTCGGGCTTCGCGGAGCACCGCTGACAACCCCAGTACTTGTGGCCGGGGGGTCGATCCCAATAACTTGGTCAGCGAAAGTTCGAGACCAGCTCCGCGTTCTGGATCGCCCAACATCTGCAGTTCGTCCACCACCACCAACGCAACGGTACGCAGCAAATGAGGATGACGCACGAGCAATTGGGACAGCTTTTCGTATACCAGGACGGCAAGATGAAAATCGCCTTGCTCAATAGCACGGTCAAATTCTCGTCGATCGCGGGTCGCTACGACAACTTTGACCCCATATACGCCATAACGCGCCTGGAAGGTCTGATACTTCTCCTCAGCCAGCGCCCGTAAAGGCGTCAGATACAGGACGCGTTTTCCAGCGAAGGTTGCCCGCATGGCTGCCATCTCGCCGATAAACGTTTTCCCTGAAGAGGTGGGAGAAGAAATGACAAGACTCTGTCCTTCAAACAGGCCATAGCGTTGCACTGCCACTTCCTGCACGGGCAGGAGAAAGTCACCTTGCTGCTGCTCCCAGATCTGCAGCAAGGAGTCAGGCAACCCATATTTTCGCAGGTCACGAATCCGTCGCATGTTTTGTCCTTGTACTCACATGTTACCAGGTGTGCAACTTTTCTGGGAAGGGGATGTTTGTCTTTTACGCCAACGACTGCAGAAAATGAAGAGAAACATGACGAGCAAAAACCAGAAGAGGGACCGCGCAGCACAACCCCGACGAGGGAACGATTTTTCCCTCCTTTTTATGAGGCAAGTTCACGAACATGGCCTTTTCTTGCCACTCTATTCTTTTAGTCCAACTGGCAGTATATGTGCCCGTATGCGTTACCTGCCTCGCGGGGTCTTATTCCTGCTCCTCGCTGTTGCTCTGCATTTCGTGAGTGCTGCACCGTTGGCTGCCGAGCAGCAGTCTACCCGCTCAACTCCAGCCGCTCCAGTACTCTCTCGAACGCGCCTCGTCCCGCCAATTTTTGCTCAGGGAGAAACACTTGAGTACATGGTCTTCCTCAACGAGATCCCAGCCGGGGCATCCCAGATTCGTTTACAAAAAGCCCGGCAAGCTGGACGTGAGGTATACCACACTACTGCCCAGGGATACACCAGTGAATTGATTGATTATCTCTATCGCTTGCGCGGCACAGCAGACGGGATGTTCACGGCAAATGGTTTCTCTCCGCTCTCTTTCCGCTTAACCTATACAAATAACGACCGTCAGCGAGAGATTGGCATGCGCTATGACCCGGCCACCAAGACATTACTCGGAACCACCAAGAAACAGGCGCAGGCGAAAGAACGGAGTGTTCCCGCAAGAGAGGTATACGACCCACTCACGGCTTTTTACTTGCTCCGCAGCAGCGATCTGTTATCAGACAACCTGTTCCAGGTCGAGGTTTTTACTGGCAAAGAACGCTATCGAGTGGTGACGCACGTGGTCGGCACAGAGAACGTACTTCTCACCAGTGGTATCCGTCCAGCGATTCGTCTCCATCCGGCGATTTTCTCCCTTGATGCGAACCCGGAAGAGAACCTCCTGCCTCAAGAAACCTCGCTATGGGTGACAGCCGACGCGACCCACATTCCGCTCAAACTGGAAAGTTTCCTGCCAATTGGTCGGGTGGTGGTAGAACTCAACAAGTAAGCGATCAGCGCTTAGCGATCAACTTTCAGCGAAGAAAAAGCGCGCTCGGCCAGCAGGGCCTGAATGTAACCAGCCATTCCCCCACACGCGAGAATGGCGACAGAGAGGTCAGACAGATCACGAATGGGATAGCGGGTACCGGAGCTCAGGTTCTTCACCACCTGCCCATTGATATCCACACGCAGGCGGTCACCCATACGAATCTCAGGTGCTTCCCACAGAGTCAATGGCGGGAGTCCAATATTCAGGCAGAGGCGGAAGAATCGCCAGGCAAAAGCCGGAGCAATGACGGCACAGACTTCCCGTTGCTGAAGTGCGACAACAGCATCAGCTCCTTTCTGTCCCTCCCCCATTGTCCCGGTCGAAAGGAGCACCTGACCTGCGTTACCGATAGTTCCTTGTGTCCTGAGGGAGACAATCTCTTCGCTTGACAGGGTTCCTTTTACAACCCATGCTGTCCCGCTCAAAATGAGTTCATTCAGTTCCACGTATGGAGCTCATCTCGCATTCAAGGAAGAATGTCGCTCACTGCTACCGAATTCCCTCCCGGTAGCAAAAGTGTATCCCCAGCAAAGGCAAGACGTTGTTGTCGGTAACTCTCCCTCACAACATCAGGATCAGAAAGAACCTCAACCTGCCGGTCAACAAGATTGACGATCCAGTATTCAGGAATTGCGCTCGCAGCGTAAGCGCGAGCCTTGCGGGTCCGGTCATACGTCAGACTGGTTTCAGCTACTTCAATGACCAAAAGAACCTGATCCGCTCGGGGATGCGCTTGCTTATAGTTGTCAGGATCAGGCTGACACACAGCAATATCGGGTTCAGGTTCACTCCAATTGTTCAGCACAATTGGGTCTTGCACACGCACTAAGGCCACTGTCCCTAGTTGAGCAATCAGCGTATACATCAGACGATTGACCGTGAACGCATGAGGAGTGAGTTTCGGACTCATAGTGATAATTTCACCATCGAGCAACTCCACTCTTTCATCTGCAAAGAGCCCAGCCTCGGCCATACGGTAATATTCGTCGCGGGTAAAACGGTGGGCAATCGGCGTAGCGGTAGTACGAGATGCCATAAAAAAATACTAGTCCCAACAGACGAGACGGTCAACCGAACGGCGATCCGGTCTGCACCTTTTCCTTGAGAACTCAAGGCACCATTCTTCCACATTTTTCGCTACTTTCGCTCGCTGCCTTTTTGCTCACAGAACAGAAAAAGCGCATCTTTACTACTCCCCGGCGAACAACTTTGCTATGCCCAGCGCAAAGGCCGCTCCCAGAGACGGACCAGTAAGATTCACAAGAGGTTTCCCATCGCGCCGGCGCAATTGCCAGCGAACATCTCGATCGGTACGCCATAGCCCTGTGTTCTCGGCCCAGGCACCCGCTTCATGCTGTGCGTGCTGGAAATCGGCACTGCTCATAAACGCTAACTCAGGAATAGGATAGAGTTCGCCTGATCCATCTCGGACTGACTCAAGAGTCAGGACAGCAAGCACTCCTTCGTTCCTGGCTGTGTCAACGAGTAACACGTTCAGTGAAATGTCTTTTTCTTGTTGCACGCATCCCTCAAGCGTCGCGAGGCGTTTGCTGCGCCAGAGCTGTCTATTTCGTACATCGAGCCGATAGGGTTCGAAGGTAAGTATTTGTTTTCACCGAATTTTTTGACCTCAACGCAGGGAGGAGGTAGCTCCCCAGTAAATCGTGGTCACAAGCACCACTGCTCAACCAAGCGTTGCAGTGCAGGCGAAGGCCGCCCGCGCCGCGTGGGCGGCGTCCAACGTGGCGGTGGAACACGGAACGACAGCAGTTCGTGAACAGTCCAGCGGTGGTCGGTGAGAGCAGCCGCCAGGGCGGGCGTCTGGGGCGCACGGCCTCCGGCCGCGGCGTGCGAGAGGCTCGTATGAGAAGTGCAGAAGTTGTAGACGGTGCCGATCAGCTACCTCCCCGCGTGCAGCGTGGCGGTGCACCGCGCCCAGGCCCGGCCCCGGCGGGTCAGCGCCGCCAGGCGCTCACGGCAGGTGGCATTGAGCCGTTCACTGTAGGCGGGGTTGAGCACGCCGTCGCCGCCCTGCGAGCGGCGGCGGCGCTTTGCGACCTGCGCGGCCGAGCCGGCCACAATGCGCCGCTCCACACGGACCACGCGCCGTTGGACAGAGTGCTTGACGACCTGGGCTAGATGAAGAGCTTTCCAGCCCGGCCAGCGGGGACGGCCACGCTGGCCGGTGGGCTGGGGATCTCGAAAGGCTTCGCGGATGGCGCGCGGGTAGGCCCGAAACCCGTCGGTACAGACCAGCAGGGGGCACCGGGCCGCACCGCGACGGACCCGCGCCAGGAGGCGGCGCACCAAGCCCAGGTCCCGCTGGTCACGGACCGCCCCGGCCAGCCACAGCCGCGTGCCGACTGCCATTGCCAGGGCCATCCAGCTCATCTTCCCCTGCTGCTTCACGCGGATCTCATCGGCCTGGACTTGGCCCAAATCCTGCGGGGGCTCGACCACGTGTTCTTGCACGGCCTGGTCCTGGCACCCCGCCCGCGTAAACCACGCGGCCACGGTCCGCTCATCGAAGCCACAGGCGACCACGATGGCTTGCAAGGGACCGTCATGGGCCCTCAACGTGAGCACCAAGCTGATCGTCTCGGTCGGCGTGCGCACCCGATAGAAGGCCGGGCCTTTGGGCGTGGTGAAAGTCTTGTGGCACTGCTTGCCGATCAAACGCTGTTCCTTACGCGAGTGAAGGCCAATGGTGCCCTTGCCTGTCTGCCCTCTGGCGGGGCAGTCCAGCTTGGGACAGCATGCCTGGGTAGGGTCCACGTTCGTCCTCCTGGCGTATCACACGTATTGCCAAAAAGGATGTCTGCTGGACCCTCGTTTTCTTTGCAACCTCCCTGCACACGATTAAATGTGGAGCTACCAGTATGAATAATTGATCGTGTAAAATAAAAATACTGGCTTGATCTACACCACTATGTAGTAGGGTGTCAGCGTTATTGGGGAAGACTGTTGTCGTTGAGGGAAAATTTCTTAAGAGAGTTATGCACCTTCCCAGAGACGCTATAGCTGCGGAGCAGTGCCGGCCGGGACGGATAGGTCGATCTGTGCTCCGGCGAAATTGCCACAGAGTCGGACCGTGCCACTGTTGATGAGGTAGGCGACCGTAGCGACGATCTCGTCATCGTTTGTTGCATAGTCGCTGACGGTCTGAACTAACTCGAGGAGCGTCACTTTGCTGGGTGTGGCCATGGTGGTATCCTCCTTTTTGGTTGCGAGCTGATTGTGCTCCAAGCCCACAGATCTGCTGCATTTCTACTGGATAAGACTCCCGGCCGCGACAGATCGGATCACCTCTTGCCCGAGGTTGACGTAGTGAGGTATGGCTAATGGCGAAGGTCAGCCGATAGGCGAGCAAACAATGGAAGAACAGGGAGTTGGGCATGGTCCCTACGAAGACTGGAGTGCAGTCATGGAGGCGTTACTCCGCGGTGATCCCGAGCACAAGCAGGTGGCTTTCCTCAAGCTCGACCGTTTGGTTGCTGGCTGCTTGATGGCGCTCCAGGCTTGGGACCACCGGGAGCATTGGGAAGACCTGCGGCAGATCGTGGTGATGAAGCTGGTGAAAAGCTACTGTCAGGGACAAGTGCGTGAGTCGCAGGCTTTCGTCTCTTACGCCCGTACCATCACGCGCAACGAGTTTTACGATTTCCTGAAAGCGCGGAAGGGACCCGCTGGACAAGAGCCCTCTGCGCCCAGGGAGGAGGAAACTGGGGAGGAAGAGACTGCCGTACTGGTACGCGCGGCCATTGATCGCTTGCTTGAGGAGCAACGCCGCGCTATTCAGGCGGTGTACCTGGAGGGACGGACGTACGCAGACGCCGCCGCAGCGACCGGGATCCCGCTGGGGAGCCTCAAACGCTACTTGCGGCTGGGATTGAGACAGCTCCGCGAACAACTGGCCGGGATCCTGAAGGGGGAGTGATCCACTCTCTTGAGATTGGGAGTCTTACTCATGAGCCTATGCTGTCCTAAATCGCGCAAGAGGAAGAGGAATCTCACTTATGCCTGACAGTTGCCAGAAGGCATTAGAAATGGATCTCGCCGCGTTTCTTACCGAGCCGCAAGACCCTCAATGGGAGGAGTTCCGGCAGCATATCTTGCACTGTGAGCCTTGCTCCGCGGAGGTCAGTCAGTGGGCGAAACTGGAGCAGGTGTTGAGAGCAGTGGGCAAAAGCGTAGTGGCGACCCATCCCGCAGAGGAACGGCTCGTGCAATTCCGGCACAGTCCAGAAAGTCTGATTCCAGAGGAACGCCGCTCGATTCAACACCATCTCCACTCCTGCCCGGTCTGTAGCGAAGGGCTCTCCCTATTACGCTCGTTCGACTTCTCGCTCGTTCAGCAGTGGGTTGACGAAGCGCAGCCGGCACGCGCAAGCGCAGAGGAAAAAACCGGCTCCTTCTCCCGCTTGATTATCCAGATCGCCCACAAAAGCCTCAGGCTTCTGGAGTCGCACCTGGCTGCACCATTATTGGATGTACAGGAGATTTTTGTTCCAATGTGTGCCTACCGCTCAGAGGAAGGACCATTGCCGGCACTGAATCTGAGAATCAATACCGGTCAGACAGCCATCAACGCTACCATCATGCAGGACGGGAACAGGGTCGCGCTCACTCTGACGTTCTTCGGCGCAGAGCAGGAAGTACTGGCCGGCCACCAAGTGTTTCTGCGTCGCCAGGGAAGGGCTGTCTTTTCTGCTCAGACGAATAGCGAAGGGGTGGTGCGAACGCCCCGCTTGAGGCCTGGGATCTATGAAGTGGCCTGTCCCGGGGTTCAGACTACCTTTGAGCTCGAATTTCGTTCTTGAGTTGGCTGATTATTGATAGCTGACCGAAGACATAAAACGTAAGGCGTAAAACGTAAAGCGTCAGGGGAATGCAGAATCCAGGAGTCAGAAGCCAGAAGAAGTGAGCAAAAATACTGAGAGCTGAGCGACTTTTGTCTTTCCTCTTCTGGATTCTGTATTCTGACTTCTGAATTCCTTCTTTACTCCTCAGCACTCGGCACTCATTACTCATCACTCATTGAAGCCCCGCCTTGCGCAGGGCGGTAAGATGCCTCTCTAAGACTGCTGGATCTTTATAAGGAACCCGCTGCTTCCACACCTCTAAAGAGAACTGGGGATTGAGACGAAGGACTTCAGCCGCCTCCGCCTGGGCTTCCTCTTCGCGGCCAACCTCACTATAGACGGCGGCCAGGACAAGGTGAGCACTCAAGCTAGCAGGCGTGCGGTCGAGGACACTCTTCAGGAGGACTGCGGTAGCGTCC
>CAZCWX010000454.1:0-13873 GCA_964502465.1 uncultured Enterobacteriaceae bacterium
ATTTCTGTGAACGACATCACACCCTTCTTTCGTATGGCTTGTTCTGTTGCAACAAGTAAACTTACGGTGTTCCCTGTCAAGCGGGCCTTGCAGTTTTTTCCTTCCCTGCTCAATGACTGATGCCTGTTTTCTTATGGTTGCTCACCAAGACAAGATTGATGTTCTCATGTAATAGAGAATAGCATCTAGAATAAAGTGCTGATTGTTCAGCTCTTAAGGAGATAATAGTTAGAGTCAAGTATGAAATTTGCCCATATTTCCCTTCTACGCTCTCTTGACAGGGCTGGTGGTAGGGGATAGACAAACCGCGCATGTGATCCACGCTTTGCTGCGAGGGGATCGTTTTGAAACCCTTGCCTTCCACAGAAATTTTGCCCTTGCTCTGTGCTGAGGGAGGGTCGCCGAGAAAAGAGATTTTGCAGATAGACAACAGTCAATGAAACAAGATGCACCTCTGTGTGATATCGTTATTCCTGTCTGTAACAATCTCGCGTATGTAAAAGATTGTATAAGTGCTATTCTGCAGACCTCCAGTACATGTGTCTACCATTTGTATATGGTGGACGACTGTAGCGACAGCGTCACCACCTGTTTTCTCCAACAGCAAATTTATTTACACCCTCACGTGTTTCTTCATCGCAATCCTGTCCCTTTAGGATTTTTTCGCTCTTTCCTTATTGGAGCCGCTTTTGGATCAGCGCCGTATGTGGTGCTCATGCGCAGCAAGGTGATTGTCACCCCTGAGTGGCTGCTGCGGTTACTCAAGTGCGCAGAATCTGATGCGCGGATCGCCGCGGTGACTCCTTTCTCAAACGAAGCTTCTGCGGTGAGTATTCCTCTGGCGCCAGGAGCCAATTTCTACGGTATGGACCGGATACTGACCCAGCACGCTGCTCGTTCGTATCCCGACGTGCAAACGGACGCGAGCTTTTGTTTGCTGTTGCGGCGCGCTGCCTTGCTTGAGGTGGGGATGTTGGATGGGAACGAGAGGCAGGACGATTGTACGGAGTTCGACCTCTCTGTGAGATTGGCAAGAAAAGGCTATCGGACAGTCATCGCGGATGACGTGTACGTCTATCATAGAGGTGATGCCTTATGCGTTAAGCGAGAAGATCTTCAACCGAAGAACGGTACGGGGAGTGTGGAACGTGGGAGTAATGGGAAGCTACTGCACGAGCAGGCCATCACTGCAGCTCCGGTCCTGGAGCCTACTCGTGATCTCTTTCGTGCACCCCAGCGGTGGGCGCCGCTTGCATCGCTGCGGGGGAATACGTATCGGCAGATACAACGCTGCTGGGAACAACGAGACCTGATTGGTGTCACGAAACTCGTCTTGCGGGGAGTTTACCGACTGCCAACAGCAAAACGTCCTCTTGTCTCTTCTGAATCAGTGGCCAGGATGACTCGCCCCGGGCGCTTGCGCGTAACCTATGTGTTGCGGAGCCTCAGCGTGGGAGGGGGAACATTATCGGTGATCCAGTTGGTCAACGAATTGATCCTCTTAGGGGTTGAAGCACGTATCGTGGCCTTGCGCGACTACCCTGAGATCTATGACTGGAAGTTTTTCACCCAGCCGATTGTTTTTCCCACAGTATCCGAACTCTGCGAAAACTTTCCGCAGTCTGACATTGCGGTAGCGACGCTCTGGATCACAGCTCCATGGGTTGCTGAGGTCATGAAAGCAGGGCGGGCTCATACGGGAGCGTATTTTATTCAAGACTATGAAAGTTGGTTTTTCCCTGAAACGGATCAGCTCTCGCGTGCCAAGGTACTGGAAACGTACAGGTTGATCCCCCATAAGATTGTGAAGTCTGCATGGTTGAGCTCTTTGTTAGCGCACGATGGCATTGAGGCCCATAAAATTCGCCTTGGGATGGACCTTGCCATGTTTTATCCCCGGTCGGTAGCAAAGTCTGCTCATCCGGTTGTGTTGGCGATGACGCGACCACAGACGCCAAGGCGTGGGTTTCCCTACCTGATCGAGGCTCTCAGACTTGTGAAAGAAGCGCGTCCGGAGGTGGAAGTGGTTGTGTTTGGTGATGCTTTGTCTTCGCGACGTATTCCTTTTCCGCATCGCAATGAAGGGGTGGTGACTGACCAACACCGCCTTGCTCAACTCTACTCTGCAGCAGACGTCTTTCTGGATGGTTCTACTTTTCAAGGATTTGGCCGCCCGGCACTGGAGGCTATGGCATGTGGGGCAGCGTGTGTGCTGACCAATGTTGGAGGAGTCAATGAGTACGCACGTCATGAAGACAATTGCCTCTTGGTTCCCCCTCAAGATCCTCGTGCCTTTGCTGATGCCATTCTCAGGCTCCTGCAGGATGGAAGGTTAAAGCAGAAACTCATTGAGGGCGGGCTCAAGACTGCCCGCAATTACTGCCATAAGAGAGAGGCTCAAGAAACGCTTGCCTACTTTCGGCACATCGTACCTTGGCAGGGCAATGAAGACCGTGAGCAGATCTCTACAGTGTCAGGCATACTGCGATGAATCTTGCCTTGATCCTCGGCTGTGCTCGTTCTGGTACCAGCATTCTTGGTGAACTGATCGCAGCGCATCCTGAAGTCAGGTATATTTTCGAGGCGCACCGTATCTGGGAACGAGCAGGCCCAGGAATTCACGGCTCGCATCGACTCTGCGCCGAGCATGCCACCCCTTCCGTTCGGGCACACCTGCGAGAGTGGTTTCATAGTCAACAACGTGAGACCTCTCTCATTGTCGAGAAGACGCCACGGAACATACTCCGCATTCCTTTTTTGCGCACGGTCTTTCCCGAGGCAAAGCTGATTCACATCGTCCGAGACGGAAGAGACGTGGCGTGTTCCTTGATGCCAGGGATCGGGGGGGCTGAGTGGCGACATCTTAAACCTCCCTCCTGGCGGACGCTCTTTTCCGAGTACAGCGGCATTGTACGCTGTGCCCTCGCATGGAAAGAGATCATGGAAATCGCTCTTGCCGATTTCGCCAACGTTCCACATCTCCAGGTGCGCTATGAACAACTGGTGAACTGCCCACAAGAAGTTGCGCAGACTGTTGTTCGCTATCTTGGTCTTCCCCTGCATCCGGAGGTGGTGCGCTTTTGTGAGAAGATTCAGAATACAACAGTGGGTTCGTACCATGCTCGTTGTCAAAGCCGTTGGTATCGCGATGACCACCAGTATCGCGTTGGCAGATGGCAGGAAAATCTTACTGCGGAGCAAAAGCGGATCATTCATGAAATCATCATGCCCGTGCTCCGTGCGGTCGATAGCCTGCCCTCCTCTTCGTCTCCCGACTTTCGGGTGCCTGCAAGCGATGGTTGATTGAGACAAAGGAAGCGAGAAGGCATCTTTCGAGGGATGGCGCTTGGGACTGTGGTTGTCTGTCCTGATTGTTTTGGCAATCGTTTGTTATTTATTGAATAAACGGCGGACTTTTCTCAAGATTTTAGAGGATTATCTCGTGGGAGGGAGGGAATGCAGATAATTGTTTTGGGTATGCACCGATCGGGGACCTCACCGCTGACTCGTCTCCTCAACATGATGGGGGCCTATGTTGGTATTGAGGGGACCCTCAAGAAAGCAAATCCCGAAAATCCCAAAGGGTTCTGGGAACGAAAGGACGTCTTAGCCCTGAACAAGGAGGTCCTCTCTGTCCTTGGGGCAGACTGGCATAAAGTGGCGACCCTGGATCTGGCGAAGATGGACGAGAACATGCGCCGCTCATTCAAAAGCAAAGCGGTGAATATTCTCCTCAATCTTGAACCGCATCGCCCTTGGGTGATTAAAGAACCCCGGATGTGCCTCCTGTTTCCTCTCTGGCGTGAAGTGTTAGAAGTTCCTGTCTGTGTCTTAATCCATCGCAGTCCACTTCAGGTGGCTCAATCATTAAGAACCCGAAACGGCTTTCCCCTCCGCTTTGGCATTGCGCTCTGGGAGCAATATCAACGCTCCGCACTGGCTAGTACCATTGGATTGCCGCGTCTGCTTGTTTCTCATCGCCAACTGATGGAACAACCAGTCCAGACCGTACAGACCCTGTATGACGAGTTAGTGGCGCTCAACGTGCAAGGGGTACGCTGTCCCAGCGATAAAGAGATTCTCGCTTTTATTGAACCGCACTTATATCGAGAGCACGGTGACACCGGGCTGGAAGAGCAATATATCAATCGCGTGCAGAGGAAACTCTTGCAGTCGCTCGAAGATCGGAGCGCTCTTGATCTTCAGGAGATCCCACCACTTTCTGCTGGTGCCGGTGACGTGCTGGCAGAATATGAAGCTGACGACGCCAAGCAGCAGCTTTCCCAGCAGACTCATGCGGCTCTCCAAGCGAAAGAAGTCGAAGTGGTGACGCTGCAGCAGCAATTCGCTAAGGAACGCGCGGCAGTAGAAGCAGCCCGACAAGAAGAGCGGCGGCAATTCGCAGCCGAGATGGGAAAAACCAAGCAGGCGCTGGCTGACAAAGAGCGACACATCCAAAGAGAACTCAGACGGTTCTTAAAAGATCGTGAACAATTAGGCCACTGGATTGAGCAGTTAGATCGTGGCTTCTCGGACGTCGTAAATTCAAAGCGATGGAAATTAGGACATGCTTTGGGTTCAGCGTATCGCAAGCTCTTATGGCGGCCTCCTCTGCCTCTCCCACATGACTATCAACGCGCTATCAGAGAAAAATTTCACACATGGCGAAGAAACGTGACCGAAGAGAAAAAGGGTCCGTTCAGTCATGACAAGCCTGTTTCATCGCCAGTGCAGGAATCACTCCCGCGTGGTGAACGATTGTCACCCCTCTCACTCGTAGCAGGGCGAACAAGTGTAAGTGCAGATATCGTTATCTGTATCCATAACGCATTGGACGATATACAGCGTTGCTTGGCGTCGGTGAAAGAAACCCTTCCTCCTCATTGCACCCTGTATCTTGTCAATGATGGGTCGGATGCGGCCACGAGTGTGTATTTGCGGCAATATGCTGCGACTCTTTCTGCCTGTGTGCTGTTGGAGAATTCGACCGCTACCGGTTATACACGGGCGGCGAATCGAGGACTGCGTGCTGCAACCGCGGAATATGTGATTCTGCTGAATAGCGACACTATTGTTCCTCACGGGTGGATCGAAAAGTTAGTGGAATGCGCAGAAAGTCACCCACGCATAGGGGTGGTGGGACCTCTGTCAAATGCGGCGAGTTGGCAGTCGGTGCCTCAACTCCACAACGATGCCGGTGAATGGGCAATCAATGCCCTCCCTGAAGACTATAGTGTCGAACTGATGGCACGGACCATAGCGCTCTTGTCTGAAAAGCAGTTCCCGCGCGTGCCCTTTCTGAATGGGTTTTGTTTTGCCATCAAACGGTCTGTCATTCAAACTATTGGATATTTTGACGAGGACGCGTTTCCCCACGGCTACGGTGAAGAAAATGACTATTGTTTGCGTGTAGCAAACGCGGGATTCGAACTCGCCGTGGCAGACCATGCCTATGTGTTCCATGCCAAGTCGAAAAGTTACCAGTACGAAACGAAGCTGAAGTTGACTCAAGCCGGCAATAGCGCATTAAGAAAAAAACATGGTGCTCGCCGTATCTCTCAGCACCTCACTGCACTGCGTCAGAATGAAATCTTAGAGCGGATCCGTCACCGGGTTGACCAGCAGGTCGCCCCGGACACGGCAGCTGAGGTCGCTTTCGCCAGCAATGCCTTAACAATTCTGTTTCTTTTACCGGTACGAGGGGGAGGGGGAGGATCGCATTCAGTCGTGCAAGAGGCGGTGGGCATGCGAACCCTCGGCGTGCGAGTTCACATTGCTATTCCGTCTCGCTATCAGTTACATTTTTCCCGTAACTATGCTGCATTAGATGCGCAGGAGGATCTGTTCTATTTCTATGAGCAGACAGACGACCTGATTGCCTATGCCTCCCAATTTACTGTTGTCATCGCAACTATCTTCCATTCTGTAGACCTCATGACAGAGATTGTCCGAGTCCATCAGTCGATACTCCCTGTCTACTACGTGCAAGATTATGAGCCGTGGTTCTTCCCGCAGGAATCCAAAGAATGGCAGCGTGCTCGTGCTTCGTATGCGCTCATCCCTGATATGGTGCTGTTCGCCAAGACCCGCTGGCTCTGTCAACTGATTGAACGAGAGCATGGAGTGAAAGTGGAGAAGGTCGTTCCGAGTCTGGATCAAGAGGTCTACTTTCCTGCTCTAGAGAAACGCGCCAAAACTGGACCCGTACAAGTTGCGGCTATGATTCGCCCTGCGACTCCTCGCAGAGGGGCACAGCGCACGATGGCCGTGCTCAAGAAACTGCAGCGAGAGTTTGACAAACAGGTAGAGATTCATATTTTTGGTTGTACAGAAACAGACTCCGACTTTCAGCGGCTAGCAAGAGAGTTTTCGTTTCATCATCATGGCATCCTGGTGAGAGAACAGGTTGCCCAGCTCTTGCGGGGGGCTGATATCTTCGTGGATTTCTCAGACTATCAAGCCTTTGGCCGCACGGGGCTTGAGGCCATGGCGTGCGGATGTGCGGTGATTCTTCCTGAGCAGGGTGGGGTGCACGAGTATGCGCAGGATCGTGAGAATGCCGTCCTCGTGAATACCCGGTCAGAAGAAGCGTGTTATGCCGCCCTGGTTGAACTGGTTGCTGATACGCAGTTGCGCCAGCGACTCAGTCACCAGGCGACAAAAAAAGCGGTGGAATATTCTCTTTACAAGGCTGCGCTGGCAGAACTTGCGGTGCTGAATCGCGCGTGGCGGGAACGGACAAACAAAAATACGCGGACACCAGGTTCCACTGCCTCCATACGAGTGGCAGGCGCGAAAAAAATTCGTGTCCTTGGCGTACTACCACGCCGCCGGTTCAATCAGTGGCCAGCCTCGGCGTACATCCGCGTCCTCTTGCCGCTTTGTCATCCCGTCCTGCAAGAACAGCTCGAATTTTTCTCCGTTCCGGTAGAGAAGATTTTCTCAAAAGACGCTGATATTCTCCTCGTTCAGCGCACTGCGGTCCCGGATGAAGAGACTGCGAGTCAACTCCTTGACTATTGCCAGAGCCGGAAGATCCACACCGTGTATGAAACTGATGATCAGTTGTTTGCCATTCCTCCCATCCATGGAGAAGCTGCCGACTATGCGCGGCTGCTTACCGGTGCAAAAATGGTTGCTCAGCACGTTGATCTGCTGACGGTTGCGTCTAACGCCTTGGCCGCTTCTTTGAAAAATCTCAATGCAAACATTGTGGTATTACCGAATGTGCTCGATGAACAGATCTGGTTTTCTACTGACCGTCCCCCTCTCCGTACTACTCCCGAAAAGATCCGCATTCTCTATATGGGATCGCGGACACATCTGAACGACCTCCTCCTGATTGAGGACACGATGAAGCGTCTGGGTGCAGAGTATGGCGGGCGTGTCGCGCTTGACGTGATCGGCGGAGTTCCTGCTGAGAGTGTCCAGCCCTGGTTCAACGCTGTGCGTATCCCTGAGGTCAACTATCCTGCGTTCGTCGAATGGTTACGCCGAGAGTCGCAGTGGACGATTGGCATCGCACCGTTAGCTGACACCGCCTATAATCAATGCAAAAGCTATATCAAATATCTCGACTATGCAGCGCTGGGGCTGGCGACAATCTGTTCCGACGTTGAACCGTATCAACAGGTGATTCGGAGTGGGAGCAACGGCATATTGGTGGAAAACTCACCAGAGGCCTGGTATCACACGCTGAAACGGGTCATCGAGGATGAAGGCTTCCGCTATCGATTGGCTCACACGAGCTACCAGGATGTGATCCGACATCATCTTTTGAAAGACCATGCTGCCCGTTGGTTGACCGTTCTGCAACACGTCATGAGTTGAGGGACAAGATCGTGGATTTTTTCGCGTATGACTTTCTTGACTTCGGTGCTTCAACTGGAGGCTCCATTGCCTTTGCCAGGAAGCATTTAGGCGGGCAGCGGGGGCTTGGTATCGACAGGCACCCGCAGAAGATCAGGCAATTGCGCGATGCTGGCTACGAAGGCTTGCTTGCTGATATTACCAACATTGATGCCCCGGCGCAGTGCGTACGGTTTGTCACGATGATTCACCTCCTTGAACACCTGCCAGACCTGGAAACCATCACTGCGACGCTCAGAATGGGGGCTTTTCTCGCACGTGATTTCTTGTTTATTCGGGGGCCGAACTTCGATGATGATGCATATTTGCGAGAACAGGGAGTGAAGTGGTATTGGTCAGATTGGCCGCGAGCGCATACGTACCATCTCACGACTGCGGCACTGCATCAGTGCTGTGATGCGTTGCATCTGTCTGATCGCTATCTCTGCCACTTTCGCGGAGTGAACACGACGCAAGATCCTGCGCTGCATCCCCTGCATTCTCCACCAGGGCAGCACGACTACGATGCCACAGTCCATCCCAGCAAAACGGTCAAGCCACTAGATCGTATCGTGTTTAAAGAATTCGCTGTCTTTGTGCGGCTGCGTCCTTTCAAAGAATGGACCACGGTCATTCATGCACTCGACAGATACGTATAAGCGTGCCGGGCATGGTGTCGCGTAGGGAGGAGGTGGCTCGTTTCCCTCCTTCCTGGTTGGCTTACGCTGGGTTGCTCTGTGTTCTTCTCGTTGCTTTGTACGCGCGGTTTCCGCAGTTTCCCGCACCCTCCCTCTGGCTTGATGAGGCCTGGCGGGCATACTTGATCATCGCTCATGAGTCCTGGCAAGAGAGCATTGCTCAGTCGGCAAGAGAGCACTTGTTTCTCTTACCGTCTGAGTGGGTCTGTGGAAAGGTCGGCGTATGGTTCTTCGGCAAAACTGAACTGGCTTTCCGTATCTGGCCGCTTCTGTTTGCCTTACTCGGCATTCTCGGCGTGTACTGTTTTGTGGCGCAGGTGAGTACCCGGAGGGCTGCCGTGCTGGCAGCCTTGCTCATTGCCATTGGCCCTGACTTTATTCGCTATGCGCGAGAATTCAAACCGTATGCGCTCGATCTCGCGCTATCGGCTTGGGTCCTCTACGCTGCCGTGCGTGTCCCCTCGCAGCAGCGCACGTGGTCTGATTGGTGTCTTTTCTTGCTGTTGGTAGCCTTTGCGCTCAGTTCTCTGGTGTTTGGGTTTCTTTTTCCAGCGGTGGTAGCCTACCGCTTCCGTCTGTCCAGACCGCGAACCTGGTTCGACTTTGCACTGCTTCTTGTTCCGCTAGGTTTTTTTGCCGCAACCTGGGTCTTCTTTCTCAAACCGCAACAGGTTGCGGGGGTGCAGCAGTTTTGGGCGGACTATTTCCTCAGCGGTAGCGAGCGCATCCCGTTTGTCGCCCGGGAAGCGACTCGCTTTCTTCAGCAGACGTTTGTGTTCGGCTGGCCCCTCGCCGTATGCGGATACGTGGTGTCACTGCCGGTGATGTCACTGTACCGGCGAGATGGGGTCTGGCTCTTGTTGTTGACCCCTTTCTTCATACAGGTGCTCGCCGCGATGCTGGGGCTGTATCCGCTTTTCCACCGCCCGTCTTACTATCTGTATGGACTGGTCGTCATGGCGTTTGCGTATGTGGTGGGAGCGCTGACGCTGATGGGGACGACAGGAAAGGGCCCTTGGCACGGAAGACTGGAGCTGGGTGTCGTGGGTGTCGCCCTAGGCTATCTGATCTATGCGGGAGCGCTGACAGAAGGACTCAGACAGGCAAGGATGTGGCCTACTGATCAAGGGCACGCCATTTTTGCGCGGTTGGCACAGGAATTCCGCTCTGGTGATAAGCTCCTGGTCAGTGCAGCGACATATTTTCCCTTGCTGTTTTACCAAGATGAGATGGTTGCGGCGAATCCGGCTCTCAGGCCTCAACTGCCAGCACGGCGCCAGACACTGAGCGACCGCTCCCCGACAGCGCTGTGTCAGAGTTTCCTCAAGCACAGTGCGCATATTCACCGGGGCGATCGGATGTGGTTCCTGACCAGCCATGTGCACAATGCCTATCAACATTACGTCCGCGTGTTCTCCCCACTTGGCTTGGTCAAGGTATTGGTCAAAAGTCCACGGCAAAGTCTGATTATGCTCGAGGTGCAGGTGCCAGCCACGCAGGTGGTCTGTTCCTGAACCTTGCCTGCTCAAGGGTCACACGCTCAGGGCGAACAGAACTGGGGTTCAATGCGGTTACGATGTGCCGTTCGTGCTGAGCCTGTCGAAGCACGAACATCGCTAGGTGCGTACCGTGCCAGAATTCTGATATGCACCTTCAGGCGTTTGGCAATTTGCATTGGCTCTTTCGCTTGTACTACAATATACAAGCAGGAGGATACACGTGCGAGAGCAGAAACGGGGAATAGGGTGGGGAGCACTAGGAGTGGTGGGAGGATTTTGCTTCATCCTCATGGGACAGAGCAGCGCAGAGATGCCGTCCCCGCAAGCGGTGTTTTCCCATTTGCTCCACGATTTCGGGGTTGTTGCGGTGGGGGAGAACGCTGCGCATGAATTTATTATCTATAATACTGGGGAGGCTGATCTGGTCGTGGAACAGATTCAGCCCCAACCAGGGGCAAAGGTAGTTGAATACGATAAAACTATTGCTCCTCAGCAACAGGGCCGTATCCGTGTTGCCATAGAGACACGGCATATCCGTGGTCCTGCACTGATCCCGATCTCTCTGTCAACCAATGATCCGACACAGCCGCACGTGTCCCTCCAACTCAAGGTTGACGCGCGGGCGTTTATCTTTGCCCACCCTGGCTATGCACGGTACATCTACGTCCAGGGCAGTAATGAAGGAACAGTCGCACAAACGCTCTGGTCTCCAGACGAGACTGAGTTTCGCGTGGTTGGGGTAGACCCTCCCTATCCTTTCCTCACAGTGTCGTATCGGGAAGCCCAACCAGCAGAAAGACGACCGGAAGCTGCAGGACGGCAATGGATAGTAGAAGCGACCATCCTACCTGAGGCTGATGTGGGTGTGCTTGCGAGCTTCCTCGTCATTCATCTCGATCATCCGCAGCAGAAGACCGTGTGGATTCCGGTCTCCGGGTTTGTGCGACCGATCTTTGCGGTGACCCCACCAGCTGCCCAGTTTGGTGATATCGACCTCAGTCAGCCGCGTGAAGCGCGCTTCTTCATCAAAAATTTTGCCGAAGAACCCATTGAGGTGCTGAGCGCGACAACCGATATCCCCGGGGTTCGTACTAAAGTGGAGCCCATCGAAAAAGGGCGCTCCTATCGACTGATCGTGAAGATGGAACCAGGAATGCCGGACGGGAATTTCACCAGCCAAATTCACATCCGTACGGCGAGTACGAAAAAACCCGTTATCGATGTCCCATTTTCTGGTCGAGTGATGCCGTCGTCTTCTACTCCCTCTTTCCCTCCTGCTCCAGCAACGACAGCAACGACAGCAACGACGAACCGCATGCGGTAACAATCCTGCTCCACAGGGAACTGCAGGGTTGTGGTATAGGGAAGGTGCGTAAAGATGCATACGAGTTGGTTGCCTCTTGCCGTGTGGCAGCAGGTGATGCGTGTAACTCCAGGCTGCGTTTTCGCCAAGAGCCGAGAGCTGACACGATCCTCAACATCCGGACGTACGGTGTGGTATCCGCTGGTGGTGTTAACCGTCTGCTTGGGAGCAGTACACCCGGCAGCGCGAGGGCAGGCTGATGAAGGGCAGGGGAACTCTGTCCTTCCTCCACCCGCACAAGCTAGCGAACCGACCGTGGCGACTCCTCCTCCCGTTGCTCCTGCCCAACAAGCCGGTGGACGGGCGGCGATTGAACCTCCTGATGGACAATGGCTCACCGACGAGCAGGGGCGGTCGTACTTTGTCGAGCGGATCTCCAAACGGAACGCACGGCGGATTGACGACAAGACCGTGTCGACCATCTGGGCGATCCCTCTGGAAGTCGTCAGGGAGGATGACGAATATTTTTACTTCAAAGTCTATCACGTGCCGGCTGCGGGAGAAGCCACAGGCAATGGCAGTGGTGAGCATGAGCAGGGAACGCAAAAGGCGACGCTCAATGCAGAAGAAGTTGCAAGAGTGGCGGCGACGTATCGCGTTGACCTCAAAGAAAGTGCGCGGCTGCGCTTTGCCCCTTTTGGAAAGGGATTGCCCACGGCCGGGCAATGGCGCGATGGCTTTGCCGTTGCGGACCTGAACGGTGATGGTCATCTCGATATTGTGCACGGCCCGGCCCGCAAGTCTTTGGGCCCTCCAGTGATATTCTTGGGGGATGGCAAAGGGTCCTGGACACGGTGGCGTGAGGTGAAATTTCCCCCCCTCCCGTATGATTATGGCGACGCGCAAGTTGGCGATTTTAACGGTGATGGGCATGCGGATATTGCTTTTGCGGTACATTTGCGGGGCCTTATCGTGCTCGTCGGCGATGGGCAGGGGAACTTCACTGCGGCTGGCACCGGGCTCGATTTTTCATCCGATGGCAGCAGTTTTTCGTCGCGGGCCTTGCGTGTGGTGGATTGGGATGGAGATGGGCGCTTAGACATTCTTGCGCTCGGGGAGGGGCCACGACCCGGTGGCGGAGGAAGAAAACCATCCAGGGCACCGCAGGCTTCCGCCCGGGGGGTGGTGCTGTACCTCAACCAAGGAGGCGGCAGGTGGAAGCGCCACGAGCAAGGGGTCGGACAGAACACTCTGTTCGGTGCATCTATCACTGTGGGGGATTTTACCGGTAACGGACGCATGGATTTTGCTACGGCGACCAGCATCCAAGGCCGCAAAGATATTGTGCACGTTGGTACGGAAGAGGGGGGGTGGACACCCGTTCCGCTCGAGGACCTCCGGCCCGGAGCGGTGGTATGGGCAGTCGCAGCCGGCGACTTTGATCACGATGGACGTGACGATCTGGTGGTGGCCTACCTGAGCTACGAAATGGCGACCTGGCGGACTGGTCTCGATGTGTTTTTCTCGCGAGCAGAGGGAACCTGGCAGCGGCGAGCGCTTGCTGCTGAAGAGGGGCGCAGAGGAATCTTTGCCCTGGGGGTTGGCGACCTTGATGGTGATGCCAATCCCGACCTGGTGGCAACGACCGGTAGCGGAGACCTCTGGGTGTTTCTCGGCGATGGGACAGGAGGGTTCACGAAAGAAAAAGAGACGGTTCCGCCGTTCGTTGGTGGGTGCCGTGGCGCACACGTTGTGCTGAGCGATCTCGATGGCGACGGCCGGAGCGAAGTGATCGCCTCTTTTGCCGAAGAGCCTTCGAGCGGCATGATTCTCAGCACGGCTCTGGGTGACGCTCCTGGCCTGCCAGCAGCCGGTTGTCCATCCGAAGGTGGGATAATGGCCTGGACGGTCTCTCCGATTGCCCAGTGAACAAGTTGTTTGTGTGTGCTGGCAGGAGGAATTGGGCTGCTTCATAGTTGTGTGGGTTGTCCCAGGCATGATGCCACCCTCCTGAATAGTACCCGCAATGCGATTCATCCCATCCTAGGAGACGTGGAGATGCACGGGAGAAAGAAGGGAGGACACAGGGAAAGAACGTCATGACTAGTTAGTAGGGTGGAGATGCAGAGAACGAAGCAACAACCACGAGCCGTCGTCCGTTGGTGTGGTGACAGACGACGAGGACATGTCCTGCAGAGAAGGAGGAAGCGATGAAGAAAATATGCGTGCTGAAAGTGCTTACGATGGGTCTGATGATGCTGGGTCTGATAGGGCTGCCCGGCAAAGCTGCCAGCGGGAATGAGGTTCACCCGGACCACCTGGAACTCATATCGTTCCGGCCAGGGGCAACCCTGCTGTTTCCCAACTTTGAAGTGGAGTTAGCCAAAACCAGTGGCATGACGACGGTGATCTCGATCACGAATACGACGGCCACCGCCACTCTCGCGCGGGTGACCGTCTGGAGTAACCTAGGGGTACCGGTGCTGGGGTTTAATGTCTACCTGACCGGGTACGATGTGCAGGCG
>CAZCWX010000455.1:0-3418 GCA_964502465.1 uncultured Enterobacteriaceae bacterium
TCCGGCACTATCAACCGCGAGCGAGTCCAGAAGTTGGTAGCCAGGAGGGCCAACCAAGAGCGTGCCACCGCCTGGACCAGCGAGGATTGCTGCCCCCGCCGTTGGTGCCGGGATCAGTTCACCTGGGCCAGCGATGTTCCACCACCACACCCGGGCGGTGAAAGTCTCGGCCACATACAGGCGCTTCCCATCGGGCGAGAGGCCAATACCATTCGGCACATCCATGGGAAAGACCACTTCCTTGATGAACGAGCCGTCAGCCTTGGCGTAAAATATCCCGGTGCGGTCGCGATCACGCTCACGGATTTTGCTGGCGTCCGTGAACCAAAAGCCACCAGCGTTATCAAAGACGAGATCATTGGGGCCACGCAAACGACGTCCATCACATGCCGTATACAGCGTTTCCACCTTGCCAGTTGTCAGGTCAACACGCTGAATACTCCCCCCCTGGTAGTCATGCGGTTGATGACCGGGGATGAGGAGCCCATCAATCACATTCCACTCGAAACCACCGTTGTTACAAATGTATACCTTGCCATCAGGACCAAGCGCTGCGCCGTTTGGTCCACCGCCAGTTTCAGCCACTACCTTCTTGCTGCCATCAGGCAGCACCCGTGTGAGCGTGCCGCGCTTGATTTCAACGACAAGGACGCTACCGTCGTCCATGGCGATCGGTCCTTCAGGAAACTCCAGACCAGACGTGATTTCTCGCATCTCAGCCATTGTGCTCTCCTTTTTTGTCTTGTGTTCCGCTCCCCGTTTTCCTCTCCCAGCAAACGTTTATCCTTGTGCCCTCTTGAGGTCAAGAAACGAACAGGATAAGGCACACCTCTGAGAGTGGAAACTCGAAAAGTCGATGATAGGAGTGACAGCACGGTATGGTGGTCATTTCCTATGTAAGGAGGTTACGCGATGAGAAATGGTGCCCCCACACAGGGGAGCGGAACCAAATGGCACGATCAATATCCCCATCTCGGAAAAGATCCTCTTCCGGCTGAGGTCTTCACGTCCGCGGAGCAGTTTGAGCAGGAGCGGGAGCGGATTTTTAAGAAGGTGTGGTTGAATGCCGGCCGGGTGGAGCAGATTCCGCACCCAGGTGATTACTTTGTGAAAGACTTGGCCGTGTGCAATACCTCGATCATCGTGGTCCGTGGCAAAGATGGTACGGTGAAGGCATTTCATAACATGTGCTCGCATCGCGGCAATAAGATCGCCTGGGACAACCGGGGCACCTGTCGGATGTTCACCTGCAAATTCCACGGATGGTCCTATGGGTTGGATGGCTCGCTCAAATTTGTCCCAGATGAGGAGCGGTTCTTTCCTCTGCAGAAAGAGACTCTCGGCATGACGCCAGTCGCGGTGGATGTGTGGGAAGGGTTTATTTTTGTGAACGTTGATCCTACTCCCCAAGAAACCCTCCACGACTACTTGGGCGAGTTGGGCGCTGGGTTGACTGGCTATCCGTTTGGCGAGTTGTCGGCCACCTGGACTTCCTGGACCACTGAAGTCAAGGCCAACTGGAAAGTGATCAAGGATGCGTTCCAGGAAGTTTACCATGTCGCCTTTTTGCACAAACGGTCTATTCCCGACTCCTTCACGAGCAAAGCCAATCCTTACGCGCACGCCTTAGACGTGCGGCTGTATCCTCGCCATGGCAGCATGTCTCTCTATGGCAACGCGGAGCTGCAACCCAGTCCAGTGGCGGAACTGGCCTTCCGGCACGGTGCCTTTGTGATTCGCAAAGACTTTTCCGCAGATCGGCTGCTACCGGCGGTGAATCCGACGCGCAGCAAAGACTGGTCGCTTGATCTGAATGTGATCTTCCCGGCCTTCTTTGTGGATGTGTCTGAAGGATCATATTTTACCCATCAATTCCTGCCGCTCGCGGTGGATCGGACTATTTGGACGTCCACGCAGTATTTCCCGCAGGCCAAAACTCCCGGTCAGCGCTTTAGCCAGGAATACGGCAATGTAATCTTCCGCGATATTATTTTGGAAGATGGTCGGACATTTGAAGAGACCCAGTCGGTCCTCTCTTCTGGCGCAAAGAAAGCATTCTATCTGCATGATGAAGAAATCCTGGTGCGGCACAGCCACCATGTCATTGCGCAGATGCTCAACAGCCAGCCAGTCGATGCGGTGTCGCACACCAATGGCAAAGAGGAGGCTGCCCGTGCCTGAGTCATTGTTACCCACACAGTTTCACGAGCTTGAGCAATGGAGAGCGTGGTCACTCGCGACCGAACAAGAACGGAGCGCCAAACGCCAGGCCAGCACCATGGAAGATATCAGGGCATTTTACCATGCCATGCTGGCGCGGATGGAGGAGGTGTTGCCGTACTTAGAGCAGTTTTCTGTGGACGCCCTCCCAGAAGATGCCACCCGACTCTTCTATCTCACGCTGTCGCTGGCTGAGGTCGCGCCAGCGGTTGAGCAGTTTGGCCAGCCCAGCGTGGTTGACGGCTACGCGGTGAAACGGTTGGTGGTACAGCACGGTGAGACTGTCAGAAACACGACTGAGTAACCAACACCTCTCCGAGGAGATTTACGGCAAGGTATGAGGGCTCGACGCCACAACCTTTGCCGAACTGCGCGAGAAAGGTGTGATCTGAGGAGCGGCGAATTCAGTCTTTCGGGGGTCCGAGAGAGGACTCTTATGGCAGCCGATAAATACGAAGACATCTCGGTTCAGAGTAGCCTAGAGCGGTTTGCACTTGGATGAAGAGAGAAAAGAAGTAGGCCGGAATAAGCGTAGCGTTTCCGGCATGGACTGAGAAGACGCTATGTCTTCTCGCTCAAATGAAATCTGCTCTACAGCGGTTTTCATTTGGGTTTCCCCTGCCATTACCCTCACTCATACTCGCTCCACTCGTACTGTCCTCTCTCTTTTGGCAGGCTCAGGACAAGCTCTAGCAGGGAGAGGGATAGGGTGAGGGTCGAGAGCTTGGGAACTAAATCAGACCACAGAAGAGTCGTACACTGTATCACAACCAGTTCTCCTTCCTCAGCCCGGCGATGAATCGCCGGGCTCCGTAGCAGCGCCCCCTGAAGGGGGCTGAAAGTCGGCTTCAGCCGGCGTCGTCATGCAGCCCGGCCAGTTTATGGCCGGGCGGAGGTGGGTTCACCAGAAGTGCTAGAGTGTACCAAAGCCGTGTGGTTCGATTTAGGGTAAACGCAATTGCAACTTGCTCTAATCCTACTATGGTGTCTCGTAAGTTCTTTAGCAGGACGACCGGGCAGGGACTGCCTCCTATGGAATGCGCCACCCACGGCGGCGCTGTGGCTTCATTTCGCCAATCGGACTCGTGCCAGATCCATGATAGCGGTGGTCAGTTCCTCAATCTTCGCCGAGGGACAATCCGCAAGCCGCAGTTCTCGTTTGATCTTGCGGCGCATCTCCCGTTGCGTATCCTCCTTG
>CAZCWX010000456.1:0-3591 GCA_964502465.1 uncultured Enterobacteriaceae bacterium
TGGGGCACAGGATCTGGCAGTTCGACGGCAGTCAGGGTCAGCACCCGTTCGGTCATGTACAGGCGGCCCTCAATCGTCAACGGCTGTCCTCTGGTTTCTTCGGACGTGAGGTGGGTCACCAATTCGACTGGGCCGGTGATAATCAAAAACCCGCCAAGATTGCGCAGCAAAGAGACTCCGCCTGGAACACGACTGGTGAGCGATTCGACGTCGCGCACGCGCAGCGTCCACAGCTTCTCTGCGATCCGCACGTCGAAGGTGGCAGAGGAATCACTAAACTGCTCCCCTGGTTCAAAGAGTGCTCCAGTAATACGGATCAAGGGAGGGAGATATCCCGGAGAGGGCGGACTTTGAGCAAATACTGGAGCGACTGCTGTAAGAAGAGCCACGAAAAACCAGGAGAAACGCCGCGCAACCGGATAGCTTATCACAGGTAAAAGAAGAGCACGGCGAAGCGACGGTGACAAGTGCTCTCTTATAGAGCGCGTTGTGCTGAGGAGAGAGTGGTCCTGTCTCCTGGAGAAGGCGGGAGCGAAGGAGCAGCATCTGTGAGGCTGCTGTGGGGAAGCCAACGTTCTAAGGTCGCTTTGAGTTGTGCGAGGTTGATCGGCTTTGAGACGTAGTCATCCATTCCCACTTCCAGGCACCGCTCGCGGTCTCCGTTCATGGCATTCGCAGTCAGTGCGACGATGGGAATATGAAACGGTCGAGCATTGGCCGTATGGGAAGACGCTGCGACGGCTTCCTGGGCACGGATGGCTGCAGTTGCCTCGAACCCGTCCATTTCAGGCATCTGGCAATCCATGAGTACCAGCGAGTAGGAAGTCTGGGCGAGCGCTTCCAGCGCTTCGCTACCGTTGGCCGCCACCTCCGCTCGATAGCCGATTTTATCAAGCATACGAACCGTCAGTTTTTGGTTGACCAGGTTATCCTCGACCACCAGAATCAGCGGTTGGTTCTGCGGTGTTGCCTCGGGCTGTGTGTGATCTGTCATAAGAGAAGAAGGAAGGAGTTCTTGGTGTTGTGAAGGGTGTCCAAGTATAGTTGTTAAGCACTCAAAGAGCTGCGATGGGTAAATGGGTTTGTCCAGATATGCGTCAATCCCTGCTTCCAGTGCCAACTTCGCCTCTTCTCGTTGTCCGACCGACGTCAACATCAGCAGCTTCAGAGCAACGAGAGAAGAGTCGGCTCGGATAGCGCGGGCAAGTTCCAGACCATCCATCCCTGGCATCTGCCTATCGAGAATCGCAAGGTCATAGAGGCAACCTTGGGTGACGGCCAAGTGAAGGTGCTCTAGCCCAAGTTGAGCATTGGCGACACTGTCATGGAGCATACCCCAGGAAGTCAAGTAATGATGAAGAATAGTCCGGTTTGTCGCATTGTCATCTACGACTAGTACACGTTTGCCACGCAAGTCGGCACGAGACGGTAGCGCAGGTTGTGTGTCTGCGGGTTGCAGTTCCAAGCGGATAGTAAACCAGCAGGTTGTCCCTAGACCAGGGGTACTGTCTATGCCGATTGCTCCGCCCATTAACTCGATCAGCCTCTTGCAGATGGCGAGCCCCAATCCGGTCCCACCATATTTACGAGAGGTAGACGCGTCGAGTTGCGAGAAAGGCCGGAACAGGCAATCGAGCCGCTCAGGCGCAATGCCAATGCCGGTGTCTCGTACCGAAAAATGCAAGACACAGAAAGCTTGGGGCTTGGGGCTTGGGGCTTGGGGCTGAAGAGTCGGCTCTTGATGGTACCTGGACGCGTCACTCTGGATGCTAGATACTACACGCGCTTCTATAACAACTTCACCTTTTTCTGTGAATTTGAGTGCGTTGCTGGTGAGATTGAGCAAGATCTGCCGTAGGCGACCGGGGTCGCCCTGCACAGCAGTCGGCACCTCAGTATGGATGAAGGAGGCGAGTTCTATCCCCTTGTCGCGGGCCTTTGCCGCGAAGAGATCGAGCGTCTCTTCGAGAGTTTTCCGTAGGTTGAAGTTAATCGTTTCGACCTCGAGTCTGCCGGCTTCAATTTTGGAGAAATCGAGAATATCATTGATAATGGTCAACAACGCCTCAGCCGAGTGCTTGATCGTGTCGGTATAGTCTCGTTGCTCAGGGGTGAGGGAGGTGTCCGACAAGAGGCCAGTCATGCCGATGACTCCGTTCATAGGGGTGCGAATTTCGTGGCTCATAGTCGCGAGAAAGTGAGACTTCGTGCGATTGGCGGTCTCTGCGGCCTCTTTGGCGAGTCGCAATTCCTCTTCCATATATTTGCGTTTAATCAGGTCTGCTTCGAGTTCTCGGTTCACCGCTTCGACCAGTTTTGCCCGACGTCGAGCTGTCTGCGCCAAGTACAGCGCGAGCGCTAGCAGTGCGGCGAGTAATACCCCAGCAATCGCCGTGACGATGGGGAGGGTAGAGCGCACGCTCGTCAGAACGTGGGCGTTCGGCCAGACTTGTAAGCGCCAGGGGATACCATAGAGGTGAACGGCTGTCTCTCTCCTCCACTCAGTCGCGTTCTGACTGCCCACTGGAGAACGGCGGTAGTGCTCTTCTGTGCCGCTGAACAAGACAATGGAAAGTTCGGGAGCAATATTCTCTAAGATGGAGGCAAACAAGGTCTGTGTGTGAAAGATACCAATAAGGAACCCTTGGAACTGTTTTTCCTGAAAGAGCGGAACGCTGGCCACGAACCCTTTGCCGTATGGGACGAGATCGTGGGCAGGGGCAACCATGGCGCGGCGATGGGTCTGTGCTGCTTCCAGCGCCACCCGGCGGCGCTCGTCAAGAGCGAGATTGAGGTCTTGAACAGTTTCATTCCCTGCATGCGGCTCAAGCCACCGCATGTGGAACGTGGAGTCTACCCACCCCATGGCCTGATATCCAGCTTGGTGGCTCATGTAGGCTTTGGCCTCAATGGCCCACTCTGCCTGTGACAGCCCTTCTCGCGCTTCCCAATGTCTGGCCATGTGTGTCAGGGTGAGTATGCGCGAATCGATAGTTTTTTTGATTTCTTCCTTTACATTTGCCAATTCGTGATCGATGAGCCACTCTAGTTGGAAGCGCTCCCGTGCGGAGAATGCCTGCCCTTGGAGCAGGGCGACTATCAGGGTGCCGATGCTTGCCAGGATCGGTACCCAGCTGGGCATACCGGTCTCGACTTCGGTACTGTCGCGCCACGCTAAGACAAGCAGACCAATGCCGAGGACTACAAATCCGATGGCAGTATGCACCGCCATGTGCGTGAGAGACCCCCATCCATAGGCAGCCCCAACGTCAGTCACGTACCCGAAAAGGGGGACGATCCCTAAGGCGCTGATGACTGTCCCTAAAAGTCCGATGGCGAAGGGCCGCGACTTGAGGCGTTTTCCGAGGCTCAGAATGAGTAAAGCTCCGCCAGCCAGTGAGAAAACTAAGGCAGTGTTTGGAGCCATGCGCCCAGGATGCGAGGTGTTGACGGTGATGGCATGTACCCTCAAGAGCTGATCGATGCCGAAGTCTACGTCAAAAAGATACTGACTGAGCGTTAGCATACCGATGGCGGCGACTACTCCACCACAGAGGGCGGTCACTCTCAACGGACCAAGAACCCTCGCGA
>CAZCWX010000457.1:0-3282 GCA_964502465.1 uncultured Enterobacteriaceae bacterium
TGATTTCCCCGGAGTAGAAGAAGCGCTATGCAACACATTCAAAAGATCACACCCTGTTTGTGGTTCGACAGCCAGGCCGAAGAGGCTGCTCAATTTTATACCTCGATCTTTAAGAACTCTAGAATCGGAAGAATCACCCGCTATGGAAAAGAAGGCTATGAAATTCACGGAAAACCCGAGGGAACGGTCATGACCGTGGAATTTGAAATCGACGGCCAGTCGTTTACCGCACTCAACGGCGGTCCGGTGTTCACATTCAACGAGGCCATCTCCTTCCAGGTCAATTGCGAGACGCAGGAAGAAGTGGACTATTACTGGGAGAAACTATCGAAAGGCGGAGATGAGAAGGCCCAACAGTGCGGCTGGTTGAAAGATAAATACGGGGTATCCTGGCAGATTATCCCCAAAATATTAAGCGAATTAGTGGGCGATCCTGACTCTGAAAAATCGCAAAAAGCCATGAAGGCCATGTTGCAAATGAAGAAGATTGACATAGAAACCATCAAACGCGCGTATGGGGGACCGAGCACGACATGACACGAGGCAGCAACAACAGTTGCTTGCAAATGCCAACCTCCAGTTTGAATTGACCGGATTTATGTCCAACAAACTTTCTGTGATGTTGTTAGGTTGCGAAGACTGAAGGATGACTACTTCGGAAAAAATTCTAAAAACAGATGGAAGTTTCCTTACCCCAGCGATGAAGGAAGTCGCGCATTAAAGGATCTGGTAGATGAATGGGAAAATGGGGAAGGAAATTTTCGGATACTGCTGCATGACTCACTTGGCCCTCACTCAAGGGCTGGCGGGTGACTACAGTCCGGTGGACCGACTTTGAGCCCTTTCCAGGAAAGTAGGGTTATGCGGATCAGCAAATCATTGTTAGCCTTTAGAAAGGACCACTCATGAACTGGGCCGAACTTCGAACAGAATTTGAAGCGCTTCGTGAAGCGTTGTGCTTCTATCGACTTGACTATCAATGGGGTGCCGCTGGTACTTACTATCGCTTGGCTGGTGGCGGCAGGTCCCATGCAATTCGTCGTTTTGAGGTGTTATCGGAGATTGCTGGTCGGAAACTTCAAGAACTTCCACCGGAATCGTTGAATTCAGGTGTGCTTGCTGCACCGAATGCAATTTCCCGATGGTACGAATCACTGCGCTACCATTCGGGCGCTTTCGAAACCGGGACAGTCGGAATGCAAAGAGATGATGCCGGAAACGACATGGGCGGTATCTACACAGGTGGAGTTAGTCTCCCGGCGGAATCTAGCGCTGTTGTGTGCTTACAGTTCTCGGCATTGAGTCGCGCTGAACCAACATTCACAACAACAAAGTCACATTCGCTTCTGGCCCGCATCAACGGATTCCTTAAACAGGAAGCGGAGCACCTAGGTTACTTTTGGCTAATTGTCGGCTTTGTCATCACGGTCGCACTTGCCACATTAGCCCTATGATTTCGAAGACTAACAATCGAATCGAGCCCGCACGCCTCGCGCGCTCGACTCGCAAAAAGCTGTGCTCTTTGCTCTCGACTCATTCGGAACGTTAGCGATTAGGAACCAATCTTTGCTCGGTTTTGCATATGGCTCGAATATGGCGCTTGTGCGTTTGAGAGGAAAAGTGCCATCAGTGCAATTTGTAACTGTTGCCACATTGGTAGGGCATAGACTTGCATTTCACAAGGTGAGTAAGAAGGACCGGTCCGGAAAGTGCGACGTGCAATATACGGACAGTCCGGAGCATAAGGTGCTTGGGGGAGTGTTCGAAGTTTCAGATGCGGAAAAGCCCAACCTTGATAAAGCAGAGGGCTTGGGGGCTGGATACGACGAAAAACATGTCGAGGTGGTTACTTCCGAAGGGTGAACTCCGAATGCCCAGATGTATTTCGCCACATATATCGACCCATCTCTGAAGCCATACCATTGGTACAAAAAGCGTGTCTGGTTGGTGCCCAGTAGAACAGCCTGCTTCCGGGTTATATTGCGCAGTTTGAGGCAGTTGAATCGGAGGATGATCCGGATTGGTAGAGGGATAAACGTGAATCGGATCTAAATCGCTAATCACTCAAAGAAGCAAGGCCGGAAGTCCACTCATTTCCTTCAATTCGTGGCTGATTGACGTGAGATGGAGGGCACGGAATGAGCGGGCGGTTGAACTGAGTCCGCGGCTGAGTGGCGGGCCGAAGGCCTGTCGATTCGAGCCGCGGGTTCGGCTGCCGCAGGCGACTGAAAGCGGGTCTAGCTGCGGACTCTGTTATGGGATGAATAAAAATAGAGAAAGGGCAATATGAACTTCATTGACCAATGGAAGGCATTGTCCAGTCGCATCAAGGGTCTAGTCCAAGCAGGGACTCTTCATGCTCAATATCTACGTATTAATTCAGGCGATACCCACGGGAGCGCCAAACGATTAAGGGAGCAGGCCAAAGATATATTGAATGAGCTAAAAGTTCTTCAGACAGGATTTAGTGAAGCTCTTCCACCTGCAGCACTTGCTGCAATAGAGAAATTTAGGAATACCATTGGCCCTTTAATTTTCAAAGAAGCAAGTACTTCCGATTCAGCACAACATCAAGTTTGGGCTTTTTTGATTGCGATAGCTGCCTTTGAGGCTGAATTCTCTTTCCTTCTTTCGGACACCCAAGAATCTATCCGTACACTCTCCGAACGTGCATTCCATCACCTCCAAAGATCAATAGTTGCCGATGAAGAATTCCGCAGAAAATGGCAAAATGCTTTCCACGAAGGTGAAATATCATGCGAAAAGTTGGGAGCTGTACACCTGTTATTGCACGGTATATGGGCCTTTAAGGTTAATGCCGCAGGAGCAAGAACAGATCTCGTCTTTCAAGAACCGGCAGAGTTGGAGCATATTCAAAGATATGTATCAGGCTTGGTACTCACCGAGTGGAAAAAAGCTGCCACCGAAAGCGAGGCCAATCAACGCTTCCAAGAGGCAAGGCTCCAAGCAAAACGGTATTCACAAGGGCCTTTACGCGGAATTGAGTTGACTGCGTATAGATATGCCGTCGTTGTATCTAAACATCACGTTGAGATCCCTCCTGATGTATATGAAGGAGTTGTTGTGTATCGACATTTCAATATTGCAGTGGAGCCACGGGTTCCGTCTAGGAATTAGGCCATGGTGCAAAAAAGCCATAACAAGCAAATGCAGCCGACAGCCTTCGGCCGTGGCTTATCTGCACGTTAAGCCACATTTGCAACGGATAGGACTTCAGCAATGAAAATCGTTGAATTTGCCTTCATCATCTATCCATCCACG
>CAZCWX010000458.1:0-12032 GCA_964502465.1 uncultured Enterobacteriaceae bacterium
CCCTATCGCAGTACAGACAGTGGGGATCATTGGGAACGGCTGAATTTCCCGGATCAGGATATGGTTGTATGGTCTTTCCTGTTTCATCCGCAAAACCCGCAGATTCTTTACCTGGGGACAGCGCCCACCGCTATCTATCGCAGTGACAACGGCGGAGAGAACTGGAAGCGCCTCTCTATCATCGAACCGGCGAGTATGGTGCACATGGGATTTCCTTGTCGCATCATTCGCCTGGCCGCTGACCCCAGTAAGCCAGATGAAATCTACGCTGGGATAGAGGTCGGCGGTGTCATTCGCAGCCTGGATGGGGGCGAGACCTGGAACGACTGTACGAAAGAGTTGCTGAAGCTCACGGAACAGGAACATCTCCAGAGCCAGCTCGCCAGCGACACCACGATCGAGGGCATGATGGATTCGCATGCCTTGAGCGTGAGTGCCGCCCGACCGGGCACGGTGTTTCTCGCAACCCGCATGGGTCTGTTCTGTAGCCCCGATCGGGGAGAGCACTGGCAGGAAATGGAGATCTGGCGCTTCTCTCCTCTCGCATACGCACGTGATATTCAGGTCGCGCCTCATGATCCCCAAACGCTCTACGCAGCACTGAGTTCTGCTGCTATGGGGAAAGCGGGGTCTCTCTACCGCAGTCAGGATCTTGGGCAAAGCTGGCAGCGGTTCGATCACGGTGTGACGGTGCGCAGTACCATGATGACCGTAGCACCGAGCCGTCATGACTCGCAGGTTGTGTATTGTGCCACTCGGAAGGGGCAGGTGTTTGGCACGCAGGATGGCGGAACGACCTGGAACGAGTGTTCGCTGCCAGCCGCACGGCAAGACGTTTACGCTTTGGCGTGTGGCTGATGCAAGTGAGGGCAACCTATGCTGTTCACCTTCTGCTTCGCTGTGCTGTGCAAATCCCCTACTCGGCTGCGCCTTCGCGGCCCCCTTTGGTAAAGGGGGCCGACAGATGGGGAGCGGTTGGCAGGGGGCTTTTTGCCCTCGGACACACCTTATGAAATTTGACGATTAAAAACGGTAATCCCTTTGTGGTGCAGGCGTCTCGCCTGCACTTTTGGGCAACCAGGATGGTTGCACCACAAGACCACAACAGTGCATGGACACGGGATGAATGCCGGCGTCATTACCGATCTCGTTTGTCAAAATTCATGATAGGGTTCTTCGGATAGCCACTTAGCCGTTTGAGCGGAGGACCTGGCCAGGCAGCACCCCGGTGTGTTTCTGCTCAGCGTAGAGCACTTGCCCATTGACGATGGTGTACTGCACTCCTTGGGCAGGGGCGACCAGGCGGCGTCCTCCCCCAGGCAGATCATGCCGCATCTCAGGCCGCTTGCTGGAACCGATCGTGTGCAGGTCAAAGAGCGCGAGATCTGCCGCCATCCCGACCGCTAACCGTCCACGCTGCGGAATGCCAAAGAAATCAGCCGGCTCAGCAGTCAGCCGTTTTACCGCGTGTTCCAAGGTCATAGCGCCTTTGTCGCGCACCCACGTCCCTAACAGGTAGGTGCAGTAGCCAGCATCGCAGAGCATATCGACATGCGCTCCGCCATCCGAGAGGCCAATCATGGTCCGAGGGTCAGTAATCAGTTCAGGAATCCGCTCCTCGTTGGCGTTAAAAACCTCCATGACAAACTGAATATCGAGGTTGTCTTCTACGGCCAGATCCAAGAAGGTATCCAGACTATCCTTCCCGCGTTCTTGCGCAACCTGGGCGACGGTCTTCCACTCGAGGGATTTCAGCGCTGGGCTGCTGACTTCTTTCACCTGCAGACGGCCCCACAAGGTCTTGTCAGAGAATACACGTGGTTTCTTGAGTTCCTGGCGGAACGCCTCGCGGAAGGTGGGATCGCGGTACAGTTGCATCTGCACCTCGGCCGGTTGGTTGAATGCCGGCTTCCAACACGGCAGGTTGGCAAAGATGAAAGGATTACGCAGACCAATCTGAATAATCAGCGGCTTGCAGGTAACCTGGGGCTTGACCCCACGCTTGAGCAGCGGCTCGGTCTGGCGCAAGGTGTTCAAACACGCTTCTGGCTGATCATCACGGTTTAACAACGCCAGCCATGTGACTGGTCGCTCACTTTCGGAAACTAGCAGGTCGAGTAGCGCGTACTCGCTCTCCGACACAATACCCGGCGAGTCGTTCAGAGCAATCTCAATCGATCCCCTGCCCAGCTCTTTCAGCGTATTGCAGTACGCTTTCAGTTCTTCGCGACTCGCCAGACGGCAAGCCAGGGGACGACCCTGATAGCCGATGTGTTGGGGTCCGTTGGTCGTCGAGAAGCCGAACGCACCTGCGGCCATTGCCTCGCGCAGCAGCGTGCTGATCTGGGCGATCTCCGCCGGGGTAGCCGACCGCTCCATCGACTCCTCACCCATCACATAGTGACGAAAAGGCGTGAGCGGCGCCATGAAGCCAAGATTGATTCCGGCACCACGCCGCTGGGCTGCATCCATAAACTCGGGAAAACTCGTCCAGTCCCAGGTGACTCCCTTGGAGAGCACCTCAAAGGGAATGGCTTCCACGTTGACCAAATCCCAGGCGGCAATCTCCCGCGCCTCAGGACGGCACGGCGCCAGCCCAACTCCACAGTTTCCCATCACCACCGAGGTCACCCCATGCCAGGAGGAGCAGGTGATCAACGGGTCCCAGCAAATCTGCGCATCGTAGTGAGTGTGGTGGTCAATAAAACCAGGAGAAACAATCAGGTCAGACGCATCAATGACCGTGGTGGCGCTGTCTGTGATCTTGCCAATTTCAGCAATCTTGCCGCCGGCGATGGCCACGTCTGCCCGGTAGCGCGTGGCACCGGTGCCATCGACTACGGTTCCGTTTTTTATGAGCACGTCATACGACATCGTCAATCCTCCTTTATCGTTGCATCCTCAGGTCGAGGTTTGCACTGTTCCTACGTGGATAGCGGACTTAGGGGAAATATTCAACACGCACCATGTTTCTCTTGCCATTACGCCGCTCCATGCTTGAGGAATGAGAGCACTACCTGGTTGAATGCTTCTGGCTGGTCGATGTTTGCTGCATGTCCGGCGTCGGGGATGATGACTTTCGTTGCGCCGGGAATCTTGCTCGCCATATAGTCTGTTGCTGCGAGGAATGGCTCGTCTTTTGCCCCAGCAAGAACCAGCGTAGGCACGGTAATGGAGTCCAGGGAATTGATGACACGGGCATCGCGTTGCGCCAACATCCCGCGCGCCGCGTGTGCCAGCCCCTGCGCAGAGCGATGATTGCTCGCCAGTACTTCAGCGCTGCGCCCTAAGGCGGCAAGGCCTTTGGTTTCGTATTCTCGCGCGGTCGCCTCAGCGCGTTTGTTCCATCCGGCACGCGGCTCATCCCGCTTGTATCCTGGTCCGGTGTCGAGGAGCATCAATGCCTTGACACGCTCGGGGTGTGCGAGATGAAAGGCCAGTGACATATAGCCACCGAGTGACAGGCCTCCAATGACTGCCTGCGCAATTCCATGGGCATCAAGCAAGGCAGCCATGTCGCCGACGGTTGCCTCTTCTGAGTACGCGGCTGGGTCATCTGGACTATCCGACTGTCCATGGCCACGCATATCCCAGAGAATCAAGTGGTAACGCTGCGACAGCACAGCGATATTGGGCTGCCACATCTCTGCAGTGGCACTGTAACCGTGCGTGAGGAGAACAGTCGGACCAGAACCATATACTTCGTAGTAGATGTGCACGCCGTTTCTTTCGAGAGTTGACATCGTTGACCTCCATGCGACGGAAAGTTGCGTTGAGATGTTGATCCAGCGGGGCCTCATTCACCTGAGTGAGTTGATCTTCGATGAGCAGGGTGCACCGTGGTGCGCCCGCATGGATAAAGCCATTGTTTCTCATCACCTAGGGCCTGGGCAAGAATAACTGGGTTAGGTCTTGTGGTGCGGGCCTCTGGCCTGCCCTTCACAATGCAGGCGGGACGCCTGCACCACAATATGAGAACGATCAACTTCGTTCTGCTCAGCTCCTTACCCTTGTCCAATCGGACGAGACGTCATTGCTTCGCCGGTACTCCCACGATTCACACGACTTTTGTGCGCCTGCGCTTCCTGCGCAATGCCGGAGCGCCGCCACATGTCCGGCCCGATCGCGGTCAGGCCACCATCGACCACCAGCGCCTCACCGGTCACGAAGCCTGCGTCGTCACTGGCCAAAAACAACGCCGCGCCAGCAATATGTTCTCCTTTTCCATGTTCAGGCCATGGCTGAAAAGCAGCCAGCGCCTTGGCCGACGCCTCAGGGTCACCCTGATTGGTGAGACCGGTCAGAATGCCGCCTGGACAAATGGCGTTGACGCGAATCCGATCGGGCGCCAACTGCACTGCTGCCGCTTTGGTCAGGTTGATGACCGCTGCCTTGGCCGCCGAGTAGACCAAGGGTCCTGATCCACCGCTGAGACCTGCCGTCGAGGCGGTGTTGATGATGACTCCGCCTTGCCCTTGTTTTTTCATCACGCGCGTCCCGTGCTTAATACCAAAGAACACACCTTTCACCAACACAGCGAAAGTGTAGTCCCACTCTTCCTCTTCGATATCCCAGACTGGTCCAATCACACCGCCGACCCCGGCATTATTGAACACGATATCAAGACGGCCGAATTCCGACACTGCGCAATCGATCATCGTTCGCACCTCGGACTCTTTCGCTACGTCAGTACGGATGAAACGAGCCCGTTCTGCATGGCCCGCGTTCTTCATCAGAGCAAGGGTGTCGTTGCCAGACTGCGCGTTGTAGTCGGCCACGACGACACAGGCTCCTTCGTTGAGAAAACGGAGTGCAGTCGCCTGTCCCATGCCGCTCGCGCCACCGGTAATCACAGCTACTTTCTCTTTGAGTCGCATTTTCTCTCCCTTCTACCATTCCTTTTCTAAGGTTTTCCCTCTGACCTAGGGGGCTAACAGCCGCAGTTTTGCTGCGCTGATTCCATATCAGCCCATCAACGCCCACGAAAACGCGGCGCACGTTTTTCCAGAAAGGCCCGCCGACCTTCGGTGAAATCCTCGGTTTGCTGAGCGAGGTACAGTGCCTGTCCCTGGTGTTCGTACGCCGCTTCGACCGAGGACTCCTCCCAACCATGGACAATCGCCGACTTGGTATATCCATAGGTGCGTGTGGGGCCTTGGGCGAGTTCACGAGCGAAGTCCATCGTGGCGGCTTCGAGTTGCGCCAGCGGAACAACACGGTTCACTAACCCCCAGCGCTCTGCTTCCTGGGCCGACAGTTGCGGTGCCAGCAACGCCCATTCCATGGCTTTGCCAATCCCGACAAACTGCTGCAGTAGACTGGTGCCGGTGGCAATGCCACGTTTCACAAAAGGAATACAGAGTGTGGCGGTGTCTGCCATCACTCGCAGGTCGCACCCCAGGGCCAGATTAAAGCCGGCACCATGTGCGTGCCCGTTGATCATGGCGATGACTGGTTTCGATAGGGCTCGCAGACCAGCAACAATCCGTGGCCATCGGCCCTCACCTTTGACATATTGCTTGACCGGATCGTGATATCTGCGGTCTGGCTCTCCAGGATCAGTCATGCCTTTGAGGTCATCGCCAGCGCAGAATGCCCGTCCGGCACCAGTGAGGATCACTACGCGCACACCATCGTCTCGATCACAATTCTCCAGTGCCTGGAGCAGTTCCACTCCCACGCGTACATTGAGGGCATTTAAGCGCTCCGGGCGATTGAGTGTCAGACGACAAATCCCAGTCTCTTGTTGCACAAGCAGATAGCGGAATTCCATACTGAGACCTCTCTAAAGAAAAACGTAAAACGTGATGCGTAACACAAGACAGAGGACCAAAGGTATAACTGATTTCTCTGTTATGCTTTACGTTTCACGTTCTTAGTACAGCACCTTTTCCTCTTTCAATCTGGCGATCTCCTGGTCCGCATACCCAAGCACGTCGCGCATCACCTGGTCAGTATGCTGTCCCAACAGCGGGGCTGAAGCGCGTACTCCATTGGCAGCGTGTGTGAAAATCCAAGGGATGCCTGTGTGCGTGCACATGCCCACTTCTGGATGCGGGAGTTGGGCAAAAAAGCCACGTTCGTTGAGGTGAGGATCCTCAGCCAGATCTTTACTATTCATCGAGGGGAACGCCGCGACACCCGCCGCCTGCAAGCTGCGGGTGACTGCCCATTTATCGTGCTGTTCTGTCCAAGGTGTCAACAGCCGCTCGAGTTCATCCTCATTGGCTTTGCGAGCCTGCGCAGTGCGGAAACGCGCATCCGTTGCCAGCTGTGGTTGTCCGATCGCCTGACACAAGGCGTGCCACTCTTCGTCCGTCCCACACGCGATCGATACCCATTCGTCCTCTCCGGTACAACGAAAACAGTTGTGCGGCGACATCCAGGGATCACGGTTGCCGGTGCGTGGCAGTTCGACCCCATTCATCACGTAGTCCATCCATCCTTCCGGCACTAAAGCAGTCATGGCATCCCACAGCGAGACATCAATATATTGCCCTTTGCCGGTGCGCTTGCGTGCGGCAAGGGCGGCACAGATTGCCACGGCAGCGTTGATCCCAGCATTAGGATCTCCAAGCGAGAGGCCGATCTCTTGGGGAGGCCCTCCCACATAGCCAGTCAACGAGGACAAGCCGGAGAGCGGTGCCATCGCCGGACCATACCCCATGTAGTCTTTCTGCGGGCCAGTGTGACCGTAACCAGAAATCGAAGCCATGATAATATCTGGCTTGATTTTTTTCAGTTCTTCGTACCCGAATCCCAGATGCTCCATCACGCCAGTGGCAAAGTTATCAACCACAACATCGCTCTTCTTGATGAGCTCTTTGGCGAGCGCGAGGCTCTCAGGCTTCGCGAAGTTGAGCAGGATACTCTTCTTCCCCAGGCTCCACTGGTTGAACAAACCGGACCGATTCACACCTCCCTTCATGCCAGTCGGATAGAGCGGCAAGCGTCGCGTCACATCGACTCGAGCTTGGGATTCGATTTTGATCACCTCAGCGCCAAGGTGTGCGAGGTGCATGGTGCAGTAGGGACCAGCCCATACCCAGGTGAAGTCGGTGACTCGTACGCCCTCTAATGGAAGACGGGTGTTGGGTGTTGGGTGTTGGGTGTTGGGTAACGAAGATTGAGTATTCCTTCCGTGAGCTAGCAAGCTGAGCACTTCTTGAGTGTGCTCGCCGAGCAAGGGAGCTGGGCGGCGAATTTTCCACCATGGCTCATGCAACTGATACGGAGCGCCCAGGTGAGTCAGTGTTCCTGCACGAGGATGACTCACCTCGACGAAAAAATTTCTGGAGCGAAGTTGTTCCTGCTTGGCCATTTGGCCCATAGTGAACACCGGAGCAAAACAGATCCGTCGTGCTTGCCCGATCCGCCACAGGTCTTCCACTTTCCAGTTCTGCGTCCATTCCTCCAGATACATCTTCAAAACGTCATGATTCTTGGACCGGTTCACCTGATCTTGAAAGATGTCCCAGCTGGCCCACTCGGGATTGTCCATCAACTCAACCAGCCGCTGCCATTGATCTTCCTCCACAGCCAGAAGAAAAATGAGCCCATCTTGACACGGAAAGATTCCCCAGGGGTAGAGTTGGCGTCGGCCTAAACGCGAGGCAACCCTGCCCATATAGGTGTAGTAGATGAAGTTCTGCTCCAAAAATGAGGCGATGTATGACTGGACAGACAGGTCGATGTGCTCCCCTTTTCCGGTTTCCAAAGCACGGTAATAGGCTGCTAATGCCACCGCCGCAGCGGCTAGTGCCCCTTGAAAGTCAGCCTGGTACCCAAACGCCTTCAGTGGCGGCAAGTCCGGCCGATCAGAGGCGCCGGGACTCAACCACGCCCAACCACCACCGTTGGTCAAGGTGAGTTCGTGTGCGTTGTAGTCTTTGTACGGCCCGGTCAGCCCAAACGGTGTGACCGAACACATGACTAGCCGCGGGTTGATCTCTCGAAAAGTGTCGTAGTGAATGCCGAACTGTGTCATCAATGCCGGCGGATAGTTGTGGACGATGAGATCAGCCCAGGCAACAAGCCGGAGCAGTTCTTCTTTGTGCTGATGGAGATCGAGTGTCATCCCGCGCTTGTTGGTATTCAAGTAGAGAAATAGTCCGCTTTTTTCCAGATCGGCGATGCTTCCTGGGAAAGGGCCACGTTGCCGTGCGCGGTCACCCGCAGGATCTTCGACTTTGATCACATCGGCACCAAGATCGGCCATGAGCTTGGTTGCGTACGCTGCTGACACGAGGTGTCCTAGCTCAAGCACTTTCACTCCTTCAAGTCCCTGCATGCATTTCCCTCCTTTGTGGTTGAACCGCGAGTCACTCTACCGTATCAATACGGTGACAGACAAGAGAATGACCATGATTCGTTGTCAGATGACTTGCGTGGATCCCGGAACCAGTATATCCACAGCGTGGCTTTTCATCGGAGGAGGAAAAACAATGGCTGTTGAGGAAGGAAAAGCAGCTCCCCTGTTTACCTTACAGGATGCTGCGGGAAACAAGATTGCGCTGAAAAATCTGCGCGGCAAAAACGTGATTGTGTATTTCTATCCGAAGGATGACACCCCAGGCTGCACCAAGGAGGCCTGTGGCTTCCGCGACCTGTGGAAAGAAATGCAAAAGCACGACGCCGTCGTGCTCGGTATTTCACCAGACGGCGAGGCAGCGCATAAGAAATTTGCCACGAAATATCAACTGCCTTTCACCCTGCTCAGTGACCCGGACAAAAAGGTCATGACTGAGTACGGGGCTTTTGGCGAGAAAGTCATGTACGGCAAAAAGACCATGGGGGTCATCCGTTCGACGGTATGGGTCGGCCCGGATGGAAAAGTGAAGAAGCACTGGAAGCGGGTTGCCAATGCGGCTGAACATCCAGCGCAGGTGCTTGCGGCGCTCACGCAGGCAGGCTAGGGGGGCAGACGGGCCTTATAAGGGTGGAGTTTTTATCGCGCCGTACCGAGAGTCGTCATTCCCCCAAAAAAGGAGACAGCAGGTCGGAGAATGTCATTGCGAGGAGCCCTTCGACTCCGCTGCTGCGCTACGCTCGCAATGACAAGACAGCGACACGGCGGGATATTTTCATGCTCAAGGGTGCGCCGCCGGTAAATGAACATTCCTCCGAAAAAGGGACTCTGGTGCCAAAGCCATCAACTCTTCCGTGCACGCTGGCCAAACAAAATCTTCTTTGCCTCCTCAGACATCTCTTGTCGTAACTCACGGCCAACCGCAAAGCCTCGTTCCACCGCGGGTCGCGCTTTCATCGTCTCATACCACCGCTTGAGATTGGGGAACTGGTTGAGATCTTGCCCCATCCGTTCGTACGCTACCACCCACGGCCACGAGGCCATGTCAGCAATAGAGTATTCACCGGCCAAGAAGTCGCGATCCTTCAGTTGAATATCCATGACCCCGTAGAGGCGGTTCACTTCATCAGTGTACCGGTTAATACCGTAAGCGATTTTCTCTGAAGCATAGTGGCGGAAATGGTTGGCCTGCCCAGACATAGGGCCGAGTCCACCCATCTGCCAGTAGAGCCATTGCAGGACTTCATACTTGCCACGCACGTCTTTTGGCATGAACCTGCCATACTTCTCGGCCAGATATTCTAGGATGGCTCCAGACTCGAACACTGAAAGAGGCCCCTTGCCATCCACTGGCTCGTGATCGACGATAGCCGGCATGCGATTGTTCGGCGAGATCCTGAGAAACTCGGGCTCGAACTGTGCGCCTGTGCCAATGTTGATCGGAACAACATTGTAAGGAACTCCCAGTTCTTCGAGTAGGATGGTCACTTTCCACCCGTTCGGTGTTGGCCAGTAGTACACGTCGATCGGCTGTGCCATAGTTCTGCCTCCTCTCAGAAGTTGTCCACAACGGGTTCGATACTACAGAGTTGCAGTGTTGAGTAAAGCGGGTTAGCAATAACAGAATGTCACAGAGTCGGAGCAAAACTCATGGAACTCAAAGTCGTGCAGTACGAAGTCACCAACAAGATCGCGACCATTACCCTCAAGCGTCCACACCGTATGAATGCCTGGACCGGGCGGATGCATACCGAATATCGCTGGGCGCTTGACCAGGCGGACCGGGATCCGTCAGTCCGTATCATTGTGATCACTGGTGCTGGACGCGCCTTCTGTGCGGGTGCCGACGCGCGTGCGTTGGAGGGGCACGTCGAAAAAGGTCACTATGATCCAGGGACGCCTGCTGAGCTTGCCACACCGGGTTACGGGGTGCGACCAGAGTTTGATGCAGATTTTGCCTACCACTTTGGTCTCGCCAAGCCTGTGATCGCTGCCATCAATGGTCCGGCTGCTGGTGTTGGTCTGGTGCTCGCCTGCTACGCTGACCTGCGCTTTGCCGCGGCTGGCGCCAAATTCACCACTGCACATGGCAAACTCAATCTCCCTGCCGAATTTGGACTTGCGTGGCTGCTTCCTCGGTTGATCGGTCTCACCCGTGCAAACGATCTCTTACTGTCGAGTCGTATTTGCTTGGCAGAGGAAGCGCTCTCATTCGGGCTGGTGAATGCGGTCCTGCCACCTGACGAACTGCTCCCGCACACATACGCCTATGCCCAGAATCTTATCACCACGGTCTCGCCAGGCTCACTGCGAGAGACGAAACGACAGATCTATACCGACCTCCATCGGGACGTTGGCGCGGCTGTGCGTGAATCAAACAGGCTTGTTGAACGCATGGCAACAGAGCCCGACTTTGCCGAAGGCGTCGCGGCCTTTGGCGAAAAACGTCTCCCTCGTTGGAGAGAAAAGGAAGGCTGAAGAATGCACTATTGATCAGTCGGTTTGAATTTGAGGGGGGTTGTCATTCTGAGTCAATCATAGCACGAGGCGCTCAGCGTAAAGGCAGAAACAAGACGCTCCGTCATTCCCGCGTAGGCGGGAATCCAGTTTTCTGTTCCTGGATTCCGGGTCTCGCGGTGCTCGCCCGGAATGACGGGCGGGTGAGGGTAATAGCCGGGGTAAGCCCAATGAAGATCCGCTTTAATGCAACGTCTCTCCGTAGCTGACCAGATACTCCTGCGGCACGGTAAAGTTGAAGAGTTTTGCCGCGTTAAGGCCAAGGATTTTGGCACGCTGTTTATCGCTGAGGTCTCCCATCTGCCGCTCAATCGCTTCAGCGGAATGCGGCCAGGACCCTTCGTGGTGCGGGTAATCATTCGCCCACAGGCAGTTGTCCACCAGGTTGTACTTGACCGCGAGATCGATTCCTACCCGATCCTCTTGGAAGGAGCAGTAGCCATGTTCATGGAAATATTCGCTGGGAAGCTTCTTCAACTTCGGCCATGCCCACATGTGGTGCTTCTTATACGCTTCGTCCATCGCATCAATCGCCCACGCGACCCAGCCGATGCCACACTCAATGGCAGCAAAGCGTAGCTTGGGGAAACGCTCCAGCACCCCCGATGCACACATATTGGCAATCGGCTCGACGGTTGGTGCCAACGAGTGGGAGACATAATTGATGACTGCCCCTCCATCTTTACGGGCAGCGCGGGGGTCGCGTCCGGTCGAAATATGGAACGTGATGGGCAAGCCGGTGTCTTGGATTACCTCCCACAAGGGATCAAACATCGGCAGATTATAGTTGGGATGTCGGGCATCATGGGCACCAAAGATCGGTTTGCAGGGTAGGGTGAGGCCACGGTAGCCCATCTTGGCGACACGTTTGACTTCAGCAATCGAGTTCTCGAGATCGCCTGTGGCAAGGCACGCCATCGGCGACATGCGGTCATTGTACTTGCTAAACACTTCCCAGGCCCAATCATTATAGACACGGCACTGGGCCATAGCGAACTGCGGATCCGGCGTCGCCCACATCGCCAATCCCTTGTTGGGGAAAATGATCTCGGCATCGACACCGTCTCGCGCCATATCCTTGAGACGTTGCTCTGGATCAGCACCAGATTTCTGCCGCTCCAGATCTTCCCCTTGGAAAACAGAGTCATGCAACCGCGACCGCTGAAAGCCTTCTGAGACACTCCATTTCACGCCCTTTTCATCCACC